>JAJCZT010000127.1 GCA_029262255.1 Deltaproteobacteria bacterium | reverse complement strand
AGAGCCGAAACCTAAGCTTAGAGTAAAGAATATCTGTCCGGCAGCGGCAACCCATACCCCCGGGTTTTTAAGCGTGTTAAAATCCGGGGTCCAAAGAAAGTTAAGCCCCTCTACCGCATTCCCACTTGGAGTATCCAAAGTTAAAACCCGAACAAAAAGAATCATAGCCATTATAAAAAGTGCGGGTAAGGCAAACTTTGCGAAGGCTTCAATTCCTGTTGAGATCCCTCTCAACAGAATGACCAGATTGATTGCAAAAGTAGCTACGAAAGCACAATAAGCCATAACCGAAGGACTCAATATATCTCCATTCCCGGTCCCAATATATGTTCCTAAAAAGTTGCTATAAGGCTTGAGAGATTCTTGAGCATTGCTTACCCCGTCTGCAAGCTCGGGGCCTGACCCTAAAAGGAAATGAATTGAATAACCCAAGGTCCAGGATTCTATATAAATGTAATAAATTGCAACTATAAGAGGAATCCAAAGACCCAACACCCCAATAAGACGGGATACGGGACTTTTCCAAAACAAGCTAAATATAGCAGGAGCTGTTCCATGCCCCCTTGCACCCCCGTATCTTCCAATTGACCACTCCGTCCACATCAGCGGTATGCCTATAATAAAAAAGGCGATTATATATGGAACCATAAAAGCCCCGCCGCCATTTTCGGCTGCTTGTACCGGGAATCTTAAAAAATTGCCAAGTCCGATAGCACCACCGGCCATAGCAAGAATAAGCCCTGTTCTAGACCCCCATGATTCTCTTTGGCGCGGTGATTTCTTTCCCATATGGACAATCCTAAAATTAAGTACCTTATTTTAAGTAATCTATTTTTATTAAGCAAGACAAGGATATAGTGGAATACTATGATTAATTTCCGCTATATTCGCTTGCTCTTACAACTACCTTTCTAAATAATTACTCTTGACAAACAATTTTATATCCTTATCTTAATACACCTTCGGTTATTTGGTAGGAGGTACAACTTGTATACAATTTAGTTGGATTATAACTATAAGAACGATATTGTTGACTAGCAAGTTTCGGTTTTTTTATCTGTAATTTGAGCACCTTATAGCACAACAAGAATTACCACGTTAACGAATTTAAGGAGACTCTACTATAAAGATGGCTACTACAAAAAAAGAAGCGAAAAAAAAGACTACAAAAAAGTCTAAGTCCGGATGGCAAGAAGAAATAAAAACAATGCTTCTTGTTATGAGAAAAGGGCTGCTCCAGGATGTTTCACAATCAATGAGGTCCGAATCAGACCATTTAAAGCATGATATTGGCGATTTCTACGATCATGCTTCCAACGATAGGGATAGAGAACTGGCACTTATGCTTGCGGACCGGGAAAGAGAAAAACTGACCTATGTTGACGATGCAGTAAAAAGAATTGAACTCGGAACATACGGCATTTGTGAGTCATGCGATGAGGTAATAGATAAAGAAAGGCTAATAGCTATGCCTTTTACCAAGCTTTGTCTGTCTTGCCAGGAAGACCTTGAAAGAGGATAGATCTACTTAATTAATTCTGACAAACCTTCTGTGAACGGCTCTCCGACTACGGCCTTCTCCGTTATAATTGAGCTAACATTCTCACTTGGAGTTATATCAAATGCCGGGTTGTAGACATTAACATCGGGCGCAATTCTATTTCCTAAAATATGTGTAACCTCATTAATGTTTCGCTCTTCGATAGGAATAGAATTCCCATCCGGGCAATCATAATCAATTGTAGATATTGGAGCAGCTACATAAAAGGGGATGCCGTGTGATTTAGCTAGAACAGAAATAGAGTAGGTCCCAATTTTATTTGCGACATCGCCGTTTTTAGCAATCCTATCCGCCCCCAGGACCACCGCATCCACCATTCCCCTGCTCATAATATGGCCAACCATATTGTCTGTAATAAGCGACACCGAAATCCCGTCTTTATCCAACTCCCATGCAGTGAGTCGTGCGCCCTGGAGAAAAGGCCGAGTCTCTGTTGCGAGTACCTTAATATTTTTCCCTGCTTCGACCGCGCCTCTGATTACTCCAAGAGCCGTACCATAGCCCCCGGTAGCAAGTGCGCCCGCATTACAGTGAGTTAAAACAACAGAATTATCCTCTATGAGTTCCGCCCCTACTCTGCCGATATTGCGGCAAATCTCTATATCTTCTAGAAGTATATTATTTGCTTCCAGAACTAGCCGCCTTTTGATCCCTTCAATATCACCCTGCTGTTCATTAAGCACCCTTAGCATCCTCTTTGCAGCCCAGAAGAGATTAACAGCTGTCGGTCTCGTAGCCAGGAGAACATCTGTAATTTTATGAACTTCACCAAAAAAGATATCCCTGTCACTAGTTTCGATCTTAATTGCCCCAAGCGCTATCCCCATAGCTGCGGCAACGCCTATTGCGGGCGCCCCTCTTATAACCATTCTCTTTATTGCATCCGCTACGTCTTCATATGTCTGACATTGAAAATAAACTTCCTCATTAGGCAGCTTTGTCTGGTCTATCATAATTACTCTGTTATCTTTCCACTCAATCGTTTTAAATGAAGACATATATTTCCCCTTAATCATAGATTCTATCTAAAAATGCGAATTAGAGTTTACTTTAGAGCAGCCTTTTATCAATTAGCGACAAATTCAAGCGCTACCCAGTCTCCCTCTCTATACTTGTTGCTTACTAGGAAGCCAGCCTCTTTAAGCCCCCTAAGAGCCTCATCCTGCCTTGTGTGCGGTATACCGGAGACTATTAATGTCCCTCCAGGAGACAATTTAGCCATAAATTCTTCTTTCATTATTAATATGGGTTCAACATAAACATTTGCTACGATTAAATCGTAATTCCCTCTAGCGCTTTGAATATAGCCACAGAAAAAGTTTATTTTATCAAGAACACCATTTTTCTCGGCATTTTTCCTGGACTCTTCAACGGCTATAGGATCCATGTCAAAACCCGTTACATCCCTTACTCCTAGCTTGAGGGCTGTGATACTTAAAATTCCGCTTCCGCACCCCACATCAAGCATATTTTTAACATCACCTCTCTGGACAGCCTTCTCAATAACCTCAATACAAAGCCTGGTAGTCTCATGGTGTCCCGTCCCAAAGGCTAGTGAGGGGTTTATCTCTATTACTGTCTCATTGCCCTCTGCAAGATGTTCTTCCCATGGCGGTTTTATAATAACGGTTTTACCGGCTCTTACCTTCTTTAAGATACTCTTCCAAACCTCCCAGTCAGAACGGTCTATATTATGTGCACTCACAGGGCCGATTGTTACATCTAACATGCTTTGCTTTAGAAGTTCTGAATACTCTTTCAAGCCATCTATTACAATTGCAATTTCTGTTTCTATAGGGAAATAAGCTGATATCTCATAGAGTCCCTCTCCTTTGATATCTTCCGCCACTCCCAGGGATCCGAGCCCTAAAAGAAGGTCCGAAATTAAAGGCGCTGCCTGTTCTGAAACTTCTAGTTTGAGTTGCGATAATTTAAACAAATCTCCCCCTTAAAGAAATTAGTAATTTTGACAGAAGTAGTCTCAATTTTAAGCAAGGTCATTAATCTTACACTCTAATTAAGAAGAATTGAACGTCTATTTAAACATATTCGACATTTAAAGCTAATCCATGGATTGAGCTAGCCCTAACATTGTTTTACAGGGGTTCTGGTAAGTGCTATAATTTTTCTATGGATAATAAGAAGCTCAAACTCTTTAGGGAGATTCTAATAAAGAAAATGGCCAACCTTCTCGGCATAGCCGAGAGTACTGTGACACGCATGAGTGAAGGAGACGGCACATTCCCTGATCCAATTGACCGCGCTATGACAGAATCAAGTACAACAATAGAGCTAAGAAAAAGGGATAGGGAAAGAAAACTTATTAGCAAAATCCAGAAAGCGATACAAAATACAGAAAACGGAACCTACGGAATTTGCGAAATATGTGAAGATGAGATAACGGAAGACAGGCTTATGGTAAGACCTGAAACAACTCTTTGTATCAGATGTAAGGAAGAACAGGAAGAAGAAGAAAAGCAATTCGGATTATAATCTGATAAATCTACAAAGATTAATTACTTCCGCCAAAAACGAACCGCTCTAAGAAATCTGCGTCAGATTCTTTTACAATAAGCCATTTCCCATCGATTTTGGAAAGTTGTATTCTTTCATTGATTTTAAACTTGCTTTTAGTTTCGTTAACTGCGACATCCACAATAGTAATTTGTACTACTTCTGTTTTCTGAGCTTTATCATAGATACTTCTATTCGCATATGACATTTCTAGATTGTCAAAAAGTGTAACATTGGACAAGAAGTTCTTCTTGATCTCTTCAACACCTATAGCTTTATTATTTTTCTCCTGATTATAATCTGGAGAAATCAAAGACATATAGAGATCTACATCTTGAGTCTCAAAAGCATGCTCTCTTTTAGAAAGAACAGCTTCTATTTCTTCATGCTGCTGATTTCCACATGAGGTAATTAATAATGCAAATAGAATGAATATAGAAGAAAGTAATCTCATCCTTGGGATGGCTCTTGGGCGTTATTCTCTGTTTCTTCAGGAACCGGGGCTGTTTTTCCCTGGATGTCATTTAGGAGTGAGGATGCCTTGTTAGAATATTTTTCATTCGGATACCCTTGTACAAGTTGGTTCAGGGTTTCTCTGGCTAGATCGTATTGGTCCTGTTTGGCATAAGCCCTACCCAAGAGATACATAGCCTCAGGTCGTTGTTTTGTATCGCTATAATCATTTACGACAAGACTGTATCTATGAGCAGCCGCTTTATAGTTTTTACGCTTTGAATAAAAATTGCCAATATATATCTCTCTTTTTGCGAGTCTTTGCCTGCACTTCACTACTCTTTTCTTAGCATTTGCGACTAACGGGGAATCGGGATATTTTTCAATAAAAAGATTAAACCATTTAAGCGCCTCTCTCGTGGTAGTCGGATCCCTATCGGGGCTTTTGACCTCTCTATAGAATGATAGGGCTAAGCGGTAAGTGGCATAAGAGGCATCCGGGTGACCGGGATGTCGTTTTAAGAACTCTTCGTATTCAATTGCGGCCTGCTCATATTCACCCTTATCAAAAAACACATCACCAACCCTAAGTTCCGCAAGAGTTGCATAAGGGCTGTATGTATACCTTAGCTGAACCTCTTTGAGATACTTTAGAATGGTATCGTAGTCTCTTCCACCGAAAATCCAGGGAAAGCCCCCTTTATCCTCATTAATCATTTCCACAGCAGATTCGTATAACTCTTGATCATTTAAGCCTTTCGGGATTGACCTTGATCCGCAATTGACGACAAACAACAACGAAAAGGCAAGAAGAAGTAGCGTAATATTTTTATTCATGAAGTCTATAGTATTTATATAAAAGTTTGTGTGTCAAGTTTTATACGTGTCCGTGAATATATATTAATTAGAACAAATATCTCCAGCACTAATAATGCAGCAAAGCGCCTTAGGATTTTATATTATATTTTATAATTGTTTACCAGACTATTATTGAATAGTCTGTGTTATACGATTACTAATACCGCATGACGATCCTGTCTCCGTATAAGCCTGCAGATGAACTGTAACCCCCTTTACGGAAGAAGAAATAGAAACATTTATGCTAGCTGTACCCGCTCCGTCTGCTGTTGCCGTCCCCAGGTTTTTTTGATTATTTAGACCCAGAGTCTGTCCATTACACACTCCGCCGGATATTGTGCCGACTCCCGTATTGAAAGAATATTTAAATCTTATGGTTTCTCCCGCGGGAACGCCCGTTACGGTTAACGTGCTCGTACTCCCCACAGTGCCCGGGTTAAGGGCTGTTAAAACAGGATCAGACGCTGGAGGTGCGGACGTAGGCGCAGGTGTCGGTGCAGGCGTCGGTGCGGGTGTTGGTGCAGGTGTCGGTGAAGGTGAAGGTGAAGATCCGAAAGTCTGCGTTACACGGTTACTAATACCGCATGACGACCCTGTCTCTGTATGAGCCTGCAGATGAACA
>JAJCZT010000126.1 GCA_029262255.1 Deltaproteobacteria bacterium | reverse complement strand
TTCGTTTGGACTGTTCTGCGATACTCTGAAAAGGACAAGGCGCTCAAAAAACAATAGTTATCAAAGGAAGGCGGGCAGCCCCCGCCGGCAAGATATTTCTATGAAACTCATTTACTTTAGTTTGGTCTCACCCAAAAGCTGTACCGTGCAAATTAGAGATTTCTGACGTTTTTGAATACCTTTTCATATACTCCTCCGGTGTGATTAAATCCAACTTAAATCAGTCTTGACAAAAAGGGAGCCGAAGCTCCCTTTCATACATTTTGTCTCCCCTTAGAAAAAGGGGACTAAGGGGGATTATCTGTAAATTTGAAATTCCTTAAGCAACCGCCTTCCTTCTTCTCATAACCATAAAGCCAACTATTCCCAATATTCCAGCCATCGCTATTAATCCCCATTCGGATATGGTTGGCACCATTGCTAGCGGAGGCGGGGGTATCTCTTGCACTATTACTATATCCCTGGCATCCGTACAAGTTAGAGCTATTTCAGTTACATTAAAATTTGACGTATCAACAACCTTAAGAACATCACCAAAAGGAACAAAAGCGCGCGCGTTGTCCGGACTTACAGCAACTCCCCAGGCAGTAGAACTCCCTAAATCTATAACAGTAATTGCAGCGCCTCCGGCAATCGAGTATATGTACAAATCGTCATTCTCCTCAACACAGTAAAGCCTGGCGCCATCGGGACTGAGAGCCCCGTTTTGCATATCACAGCCAAGATATGTAATCCCGGTATTCACATCCGTGACTGTATTATATTGAATTACATCGGTTCCGTTCGTGTAATACAACCGCGTCCCCGCAGGGTTAAGAACAATACCGTGAGGGTCGCTTAAACCAGTTGCAATTTGTGTTATGGCAAAGGTAGTCGTATTTACGCTTATAACCGAGCTTCCGGCGCAGGTAATATAAAGAGTGCTGTCATCGGGTGAAATTACCATATTCTCAGGTTCGCTACAGTCCGGAGGGCTCGGATCAAGGTTAATAGGAACGCCTACAACTGTTTGCGTAGCCACATCTACCACAAATAAATCATCTCCGCTCTCATCAGCGACATAAACCAATGTCCCCGTCGAATTGACTGCAACAGCCTCGGGTTCGCTACCGACACCTGCAACATTTCCTATATGGCTCATTGTTTCAGGGTCTATCAAAGCAACCCCGGCACTGTCATGTAAAGATGCGGCAACAAGATTTTGGTCTGCACTCGCAGCAATCCAGTACGGCTCGCAACCATCGCAAACGTCTATTACCTCTACCTCAGTATTTGTAAGAAGGTTAACCACGCAAACGTTATCTGTACCAAAGAAGTCAGTTATATAAGCGAAAGGCGGCTCCTGTGAATAAGCGGGCAAATAGAGTAGCAATGAAATGAAAAAAGTGAAAATTACAACTCTTAAATTACGAAAATCCAGCATGATTACACCCCCATTTAATTGAACAACCAAACTGGAAAAACACTTATTTTATGTTTACATAATTACTTTCTGGACATAATTCGCTTCTTCCCCCTTTTTATCATAAAACATAAATCATGTCAACCAATTCCATCTCAAGCGATCAGTCTCGTTGAAGACATACCCTTTATCTTAAGCATAGCTTTATAAATTTGCCCGGCAGACAGTATCCGCTTACATATAATTTTTAAGATGCTTCGCCGGATAAAAAGATTGCTACAGATGATTCCGATAGGACCACAAAGGCGGAGAACCTCAGGAACACAAGGTGCGGCACATATTGTAGTTATCCGTTATGGTGTATATACTTTTTATACTAAATAGAATTATGCAAACAGCCGCTGAGGGCGATGATAGTAAAATTAGAATAAATCGGTCAAATTAAATAAATAGGAGGTATGAGAAATATGGCAGTAAAAAAACCAAGTAAACCCGCAACAAGAAGACCGGGGAAACCCAGTGAAGAAACCAAGCACAAGGTTGTGCAGCATCTTGATGAGATCAAAAAAGATGTCATGGCGTTAAAAACAAAAATAAGTAAAACCAAACAAAGTGATCTTACAAAGTTATCCTCGGATGTTGCTAAAAAAGTAAGCAATTCGGCATCCGAAATCATGAAGAGCTCCACGGATGTCCTGCACAAGGCTACGAAAGTCCTGCAGTTTGCAGCGTTAGGCGCTGTCGAGGGCGGCAAAAAAGCTCTGAAAGAAGATAAAAAACCTAGGCGCAAAACAGCGGCAACCAAAGCAACAACGAAAACAACATCTAGAGCGACAACCAGAGCAAAAACTGGAACGAGCAGAAAAACGACTAAAAAAGCAACGACCTAGGCTACCTAGGGTTTAGATTAATTTAGATAAAAAGTTAATCTTCTTCAGCTGAACTTTTAACAATTACTTGCCGCGCCAAACAGGGTTTCTTTTTTCCAAGAAGGCGTCTATTCCTTCTTCGGCGTCGCGTGCCATCATATTTTCTACCATCACCCTGCTACAGTACTCATATGCGCTTTTTAAATCCTTATCCAGCTGTTCATAAAAAGCCTTCTTCCCGATTTTGAGAGTTAAAGGAGATTTTGAGGCGATCTTTTGAGCTAAATCATTTGCCGCGTCGTCCAATTCCTCAAAAGTCACAACACGATTTATTAAGCCGATTTCATATGCTCTCTCTGCTGAGATAAAATCACCGGTCAACAACATTTCCATCGCATGTTTTCTTGTTACATTGCGAGAAAGCCCAACCATCGGAGTAGAACAAAATAGTCCTATATTCACACCAGGAGTAGCAAATCTCGCGTTCTCATCCGCCACAGCGAGATCACATGTCGCCACCAGCTGGCAACCGGCAGCCGTCGCAATACCATGGACTTTTGCTATAACAGGCTTAGGACAATTAATGATTGACATCATAAGTTTAGAACACGTATCGAAAATCTTTTCGTAAAAATCTCGCTCAGGATTTCCGCGCATTTCTTTTAAATCATGCCCAGCGCAAAACCCTTTCCCTGAACCGGATAGAATTAAAACTTTTACTGACGGGTCGTCCGATACTTTATTTATCTCTTCAATCAGGGCTTCCATACAGCTGATTGACAAAGCGTTGTAAGATGTTGGTCTGTTTATTATGAGATTTGAAATACCGTTCTCATTATTGCGAAGCACCAAAGTTTCAGAAGTTTTCTTTGTTACGGGCATCAAATATCTCCATAATATCTCGGGATAATCTTTATTGTATTATATTTGTTGGAAATTTCTAGTTCTAAAAGGTAGGGCAATAGTGTAATGCTGAATAGGAAGGATGTTAAAGTAAATTAATTGTCTTTTACACCGTCTGTCAAAACATTTACTTTATCGTCTCTTACGTCTGCAACCCCGCCTTCAATGATTAACTTATTTTCAACCCCGCCTTTTCTATACTTTAGTTCACCGGTATGAAGGGTTGTTATAAAGGGGGTGTGACCGGGGAGCACTCCGAATTCTCCTGCTTCGCCCGGAGCTACAACTTCATCAACCTGCTCATCAATAACAAGGGCAGTTGGTGTAATTACTTGCAAATGAATACCGTCGGCCAATTTTCTTTCTCTCCTCTAAATTCTTAACTTGCCAAAGCTTAAATTGAGGGGCATTCAAGCCCCTCAGTCTATATTTTATGATGAAATAATTTCTTTTGCCTTCTCCTGCACTTCATCCAGAGTACCTACCATATAAAACGCCTGCTCAGGGATATCATCCATGTTCCCCGCTAGAACCTCTTTAAAGGCTTCTATAGTCTCTTTAATAGGCACATATTTACCAGGAGTTCCAGTGAACTGTTCCGCAACATGGAACGGCTGAGAAAGGAATCTTTGAACTTTTCTAGCTCTTGCTACCACCAGTCTGTCTTCCTCAGAAAGCTCGTCCATACCCAAAATAGCAATAATTTCTTGCAACTGCTTGTAACGCTGTAGAACTTCCTGCACCTGACGCGCAACCTCATAGTGCTCTTGTCCGACAATCTGAGGATCAAGAATACGTGAAGTTGAGTCAAGCGGATCCACAGCAGGATAGATGCCAAGCTCAGTTAACTGACGAGAAAGAACGGTCGTACCGTCAAGGTGAGCAAAGGTAGTTGCGGGAGCCGGGTCGGTAAGGTCGTCCGCAGGAACGTAAATAGCCTGCACCGATGTAATAGAGCCTTTAACCGTGGATGTAATTCTCTCTTGCAGCTCTCCAAGGTCAGTTGCGAGAGTCGGCTGATAGCCTACAGCAGAAGGAATCCTTCCAAGAAGCGCCGATACCTCAGAGCCCGCCTGGGTAAACCTGAATATGTTATCAATAAATAAGAGTACGTCTTGGCCTTCTTCGTCACGGAAGTACTCGGCAAGAGTAAGCGCGGTTAGGGCGACCCTTGCTCTAGCGCCGGGAGGCTCGTTCATCTGTCCGAATACAAGCCCGGTATTTTCTATAACACCCGAATCCTTCATTTCGTGCCATAGATCGTTTCCTTCACGGGTCCTTTCTCCCACACCGCCAAATACGGAAACACCGCCGTATTCTTTTGCAACGTTATGAATAAGCTCCATTAGAAGAACTGTTTTCCCCACACCAGCACCGCCGAAAAGACCGATTTTCCCTCCCTTTAGAAAAGGAGCAATCAGGTCAATAACTTTAATTCCGGTTTCAAAAAGCTCTAGTTTCGTACTTTGTTCAACAAACTTAGGGGCTTCTCGGTGAATAGGCCAGCGCATTTTAGTAGCTACGGGACCAGCTTCATCAATTGGCTCCCCTACTACATTTACCATTCGTCCAAGGGCTTCTTTTCCTACAGGAACGGTAATACCTTCTCCTGTATTTAGCACATCCTCGCCTCGTTTAATACCCTCTGTAGAATCCATAGCAATGCAGCGGACCCTATTGCCCCCTAGCTGCTGCGCTACTTCGACAATTAGATTCCATTCCTCATCATTAATGAGTTGGTTTGTAAGTTTTAGTGCTGTATAGATTGGAGGGAGTTCGCTATTTTTAAACTCAACGTCAATAACAGGTCCCATAATCTGTACAACTTTACCCATATTTGTATTAGTACTTGTGTCCATCTTACTCGGAGCCTCCTTTACTTAATGCCTCAGTTCCATTTACGATATCCATGAGTTCGGTTGTAATCATGGCTTGTCTTGTTTTATTGTATAAAAGCGTTAGGTTCTTTATAACATCATTCGCATTACTGGTGGCATTTTCCATAGCGGTCATACGCGCAGCATGCTCACTTGTCATTGATTCCTGAATTGCCCGTTGAACCCTGACCTGAACATATTGGGGGAGAAGGACGTTTAGAATCCCCTTCCTCTTAGGTTCATATAAATAATCTACAAGGGTCTCATCCTCTCCTTCAGAATCAGTTTCTATAGGAAGGACTTTTTCATAGGTAATTTCCTGGGTCAAAGCGGATTTAAAATAGTTATAAACCAATATAACCTCATCGCTGTCACCTTTGATAAATTCCCTGATTAATTCTTCAGATACTTTTTCTGATATCTGAGAGTAGTTTCTTTCCGTAATGCCCGTATAATTACTTGCGACGCTAATCCCTTCTCTTTCAAAATGATCCCTGCCCCTTCTACCCAAAAAGCTAAATGTAACTTCTTCATATGACTTTGTATCAGTCACAAGATACGTCTCAAGCTTCCTGATAAGGCTGCTGTTGAAACTGCCGCAAAGCCCCCTGTCAGACGTAACAAAGACAAGATGGAGCTTTTTTGGGTCATCGGATTTCCTCAAAAGAGGATGCCATTTCTGATCGCACCTCTTAGCAACACTCATAGTTGTGTCCTGGTACGCATCCGAATAGGGACGATAGGCCACAAGAAGATCCTGAGCACGCTTGAGCTTTACTGCAGAGATCAGCTTCATAGCACTCATTATCCTGCTAGTACCCTTAACACTGCTAATTTTAGTTTTAATCTGTCTTAAACTTGCCATGACTTTTTTAGTTTAGAGATTGGACTATCTCTAATTGACTAATTTAGATCTCCTAATTGATTTTTAAGTTCTGAAAGAGCGCCTCTTACACTCTCTTCCAATTCATCAGAAATCACTTTCTTTGTCCTAATATCATCTAAAAGATTCGAATAGCTCGAATCAAAGAATGAATAGAGTTCCTTTTCATATTTGCCTACCGACTCAACAGGATAATCATCTACAAATCCCTTCGTAACCGCAAAGATAATTAGAACCTGCTTCTCAACTGCGATCGGCTCATATTGACCCTGTTTAAGCGCTTCAACAAGTCTGCTTCCTCGAGCTAGCTGATCCTGGGTTGCTTTATCCAAGTCAGACGCAAACTGAGAAAATGCTTCAACCTCTCTATATTGTGCCAATTCCAACCTTAAAGTTCCGGCGACACTTTTCATAGCCTTTATCTGAGCTGAACCACCTACCCTTGAAACTGAAAGCCCCACGTTAATAGCAGGTCTTACGCCTGAGTAGAAGAGATCACTCTCCAGATAGATCTGACCATCAGTAATAGAAATTACGTTAGTTGGGATATATGCAGAAACGTCCCCGGCCTGTGTTTCAATAATCGGTAGAGCCGTTAAGGATCCGCCGCCGTCTTCGTCTCTCATTTTTGCAGCACGCTCTAAAAGTCTCGAGTGAAGATAGAACACGTCCCCGGGATAAGCCTCACGTCCGGGAGGTCTTCTTAACAGCAAGGACAACTGACGATATGCCCACGCGTGCTTTGTTAAATCATCATAAATAACTAGTGCATGCTTTCCATTGTCCCTGAAATATTCTCCAAGCGCACAGCCTGCATAAGGAGCAATAAACTGAAATGGAGCAGGATCACTAGCAGTAGCCGCAACAATAGTAGTGTATTCCATAGCGCCGTGTTCTTTTAATTTGTCCACGACTTGGGCAACTGTGGACTGCTTCTGTCCTACAGCTACGTAGATGCAGTATACATCTTCATTTTTTTGGTTAATTATAGTGTCTATAGCGATTGCCGTCTTTCCAATCTGACGGTCACCCAATATTAATTCTCTCTGTCCTCTACCAATTGGGATCATCGCGTCAATTGATTTGATTCCTGTTTGTAAGGGTTCACTCACTGATTGTCTGTAAACAACCCCGGGGGCTTTAACCTCAATCTGGCGGGTTTCCGCGCTTTTGATCTCACCTTTACCGTCAATGGGCTGCCCAAGAGCGTTTACGACCCTACCCTTCATACCATCACCGACTGGAACCTCTGCGATTCTACCCGTACGCTTTACTATATCGCCTTCCTGAACCTGAGTATCCTCACCAAAGAGCGCGATACCAACATTGTCTTCTTCAAGATTTAGAACAAGGCCCATAACGCCGCTCTTGAATTCTACTAACTCACCAGCCATTGCCTGGTCAAGTCCATATGCACGGGCAATTCCGTCACCAATAGATATAACGGTTCCAACTTCGGATGTTTCAACCTTAGTTTCGTAACCTTTTATTCTATCTTTTAATATTTCTCCAATCTGTTCTATCTTCGTTTCCTGCATCTTTTTCGCTCCTTAATAACTGTCTAACGTATAAGTGTCTAACGTCAAATTATTACTTGTTAATATTGCTAGGATTGAGAGAGAACACCCTTTATTCTCTCAAGTTGGGTCTTAATACTACCATCGAAAACCTTATCTTCAACCTTTGCAATTATCCCCCCAATTATCTCAGGGTCAACCTTGGATGTAACCTCGACCTCTTGGCCCATAACCTCTCTTAGTTTAGCCTTTATCCTGCTCAAATCTTCTTCAGAAGGAGTAGCGGCCATTATTACCTCAGCGCGAATTCTACCGGAAGCTTTTCTTAGTTTTTGAACAAAAGGCTCCTCAGAATTCAGAAGTGATTTGAACTTATCCAGCTCAAGAACTAAACACAGGAAATTAGAAGTAAGGTTGTCATAGCCTCTATTTGAGGATATATCCCTTGTTACTCCCTTTCTCTCGTCCAGTTCAAATGTTGAACTCCACAGCACATTCTTTAGCTCGGGAGTGCCTGATAGCACTGAAAAGAAATCTTCAATGTCAGAAGTTACTTTATCAAGTTTATTCTCATCTTTAGCACTCTGAACAAGAGCTTCAGAAAGATCTCTTAGTGTTGCGATTGATGCCATTTCTCTTCCCCTAAATTATTAGTAAAATCTTCAATGAATCTCTCTTTATCAGACTCGTTTAAATTCTCTTTAATCACTTTCTCGGCAATGGTGAGAGCAATCGTGACTACTTCGGACTGGACCTCACGCCTTGCTCTATCAATCTCAAACTGAATAGTGTCTTGAGCCTCTTTCTTAAGATGTTCAGATGCTATATTCGCATGTCTCAGAATCTCTTCTCTTTCCGTCTCTCCCTGTTTACGAATAGCGTCCTTTATACTGTCAATCTCTTGTTCAATCCCTCTCAATTTTTCAGCATACTCTTCGTATTTCTTTTTAGCATCTGAGATTGTCTGCTGAGCATGATCAATCTCGCTACTTATTGATCCTTTTCTTGCAACTAAGAAATTTCTTACAGAATCTTTTAGAAAATATACTAAGACCCCGAGCAAAATAACCAAGTTAACTGCATGCTCAAAAACATATCTCCAGTTAAAAACCTGTCCGCTTTCAGAAGCATTCGTAATCAAAAGGTTTATTATTTCAAAGTCAATCAAATTCTTGCCTCCTTACCCAAAACTCTTGAAGCTATGTCTTCAGCTAATCCATCTATATCGCCTTTTATTTTTTCTTTAATTTCTTGAGTATCAGCCTCAAGCTTAGTTTTTGCATCTTCTAGAATAACCTCTGTTTCCTCTCTGGCCTTGCCGATTATTTCGTCAGCCACAGTTTGCCCTTCCAGTATTATTTTGTTGCGCTCTTCAATGGCCAGCACTCTGGCCTCGTTCAACTTCATGTCATATTCTTCTATAATTTTCTCTACTTGGACTTCAAGTTCTTGAGCTTCTTCAATTGCTCCTCTTGTGAGCTTATCCCTTCTATCCACAAGGCTAAGAAAGGGTTTGAAAACCAGCTTATTAAGTATGAAGATGGCAATCAAAAATATTACAATCTGAATAAAAACAGTGTAGTTTACGCTCAACAAATCCTCTGAAGCAGCATATGCGTTAGTTGCAACACCAATAAGAAGTATTGAAAAGTAAAAGGTGAAATTTTTCAGTCTATCGAAGCACATTATTCTATCTCCTTAGAATCCCTAAGCGGAATCTTCCGCTGTATCGCCACCCCTGGCAAACATAATCTTCAAGAGAGGAGGGGCAATAAAGGTTGTTAACATAACCATTACTGTTACTGCAGAAAAGAGCTCAGAGGTAAATACTCCGTAAGTAAGTCCTACTTGGGCAAAAATAAGCCCGACCTCTCCTCGGGGTATCATCCCCACTCCAATAACACTTTTCTTTATTCCCTTCTGGAATACTCCAAGTCCGCTTAATAACTTACCCACTACAGCAACAATGAATAGTACCAGAGCGATTATAAGTATAGGTATGTTTTCCTTAACAAACGGATTAAACACCGAGACATCCACAGCGGCTCCGACCATTATGAAGAATATAGGTGTAAAAACATCCGCAACTGGCTTTATACGCTCCTCAATTGACTTAAATTGATGGGTGTTAGCTAGTACAAGACCTGCGGCAAATGCGCCGACTATTGGAGCTAAACCTACAAGACTTGCTAGATAAGAAAAAATAAATGCAAAGGAAATGGCGCTTAACAGAAGGACTCCTCTGACCCTCATTTTCTCAACAAGATTAAACAGCCTTTTAGATGTTAAATTCCCAATTACTATAGCTGCAATAAGAAAACCAAAAGCCTTTAAAAATATTATTCCCACACTCGCTGCCGAGACGCCGCCACCGACACCTACACCGCTTTCTGAAGATTCTATTAGTCCGCTTACGACACCTAATATGATCAGACCGAGAATATCGTCAATCACCGCTGCGCCAAGTATGATTTTTGCCTCTCCGCTCTGGAGACGATTCATATCCGAGAGCACTCTGGCAGTTATACCAACGCTTGTAGCAGTTAAGGTCGCACCCGCGGTTATGGCAATAAGAATAGTAAAATTCGGATCTACATTTCCAAGCATTCCATACTTTTCAAAAACAAGAATACTGGCAAAACCAAGAGCAAAGGGGACGACAACACCTATTATTGCAACAATTGTGGAGGTAAACCCAACTTTTATTAAATCTTTTAGATCGGTTTCCAAACCAATTTCAAATAAAAGTATTGCTACACCCACTTCAGCCAGAAGATGAAAGGTATCGTAACCCAGCATTCCGGGAACAGAGGGTACAATAGCAAGCACACTTCCTCCCAGAATAACGCCTGCTACAAGCTCTCCAAGTACGGAAGGCTGCTTGATACGTTCAGCTAACTCCCCAAAAACCTTGGAGAATATAAGTATCAGAGCAAGTGCGATAAAGAAATGTTCTATCGAGTAATGACTCGATTCTTCTAAGCTCATTTAAAGGTGTATTTCCTTAGGGTAGATATTTAAAAATCTTAATTATTTAACACGATTAAATGTGGGTGTCAAACTTATGTAGAATACAAATATTAGATTGAGCAAAATGCTCTTTTGCTCTTAAGTATGATGAGACTTTTTTAGCATTCGAGGCTTCAACAATTTTCATCCCCTAAAACCCTTAAGAACAAAAAATAATTTAACGATCAATCTATTTTTTATTTTTATTTCAGTTTATCCCTTTCAATATCAAGCTCTGTATAAATATTGAGTGAATGAAGGGCCTGGTTAGCTTCCTCAAGACTTTTGCAGTTAGATACACATTTTGCCAGTTTGGAGAACTTTTCATAGAGTATTTTTGGTGAGAAATAATAAGTAACGGTTGAAGCCATAGAAAGGGATACGTTTCGTGTACCGCTTCTTATGGTTGTTTCTTCAAACTCCCCTTTTGCATACAATGCCGGCAAACGGCTTGCTTCAGTCGGGACAACGGCGATTACCTCATCGAGTCTTTTAAGAGCATCATGGGTTATACCCCAGCTCCCTATTACACCGCCTTGCTGTAATATAAGCTTCATTGAGCTCTCAAGCTCTTTATGAGTAAGCTCACCGTCACTCCCAAAGCCGAAAAGGCCAATAATTGAAGTAATTTCGTTCTCTAACCTGGCAAACGCCGCGGTCATAATAGAATCCGCAAGAGGACTCATTAGCCCGGGTTCGCTGCCTTGCGCTATAACATCTCCCCCAACATCTATTCCTATTACTAAATCTGCTCCGAGTGTTTGGGCTGCATCTAAAATCCCATGCGCAATAGCTTCAGGACCGGAGTCTATTCCAACAAGCAGGGTTTCTTGACCGTATACTTCTGAGAATCCGGACTCTGCGAACCTGACTCCGGTACTCGTAACACTGTCTTTATTCGCGTACCAGACCACATCGTTTAACTTGCGGACGTTTTTTGTTTCTTCAAACTTTCTGGGCCCAGGTACCGGGTCAAAAACAGATCGCTCCCAAGGTAGTCCACCGAAGACGCACTCAACTCCGAACATCCCTAGAAGATCAGCCGTTGGTATGGTCCCTACAATATCCCCTCCCCCTCCAATACCAATTAGAAGCGCCTTCTTAGAATTCTTTATTATTTCTTTAAAGGATTTTTGGGCGGACAATTAGTTTACTCCCGGAACAAAGTTTTTACGTTTATTAATCCTACAGAATTGCCTCACAGTTTCAACAAGCAGTTTACCTAACTGGCTGCTCTAGCAATATGTAAAGCACGTTATCGCTAAATGCAGGGTCTTTTGTTAACCCTAGATGATCTGAGAAGAGAAACATTACATTTGACCATCTAATTGGAGATTGGAGATAGGGAGTCCATGTAGCGCCCACTCTCTCATCCATAAGCGCGCTTGAGCGGGTAACCGTACCGTCACCCGGTCCATAGTTTGTGATTTTATAATGCTCTTTGGAGGAATCCACAGTGACCCCTGATCCGGTCGGTATAGCATCCCCGGCTAATAGATATAATTTTAAGTTCTCTGGAGGATTTGCTGATTGATCCATTGCTTCCTGAAACTGTTTTCCCCTTTCAAGAGACTTTCTAAGATGGTCTATTGCAATCTCACGTCTTTCATCGGGATCTGAAATATCTGGGAGCAGCCACTCAAGAACCTCCGCCTGGTTTGGATTTGCGAGTCCCCAGCCATTTTCAATCCATAAATCTGCGTCTAGAATGTCCACCTCATTTCGGTTCTCATCTAATATTGCGCGGTGTCTTGCTCTTGGTAATAGTTGATACGAAGAAGGCATTGTTCCTATAATAGCCGGCCCATATTTCGGCAGAAATGGTCCGAAGTTCGGGCCCTGAAATAAATTTTCGACTGCGCCTACAGCACCGGCGTTGGGCGTTCCGATAATTATTACTTTATCCACATATTTTGCCCCGCCCCATGTCACTTCGGGTATCGAGCCGTCTTGTGGAAGATCCTCTCCCCCATAACGCAAGAAATACCTGGTAACGAGACCACCCATCGAGTGGGCAACTATATCAAACTTAACATCGTCCTTGTCAATGCCTCGCTTCTTATATTCTTCTAATATGTAAGCCCTTTTTTCTTCGATGAAATTATTAAGCCTCTTTGCATTTTCCACGTTATCGAGACGCCAGTCATAAGCAAACTGAAAACATGTAAAATGATCATCGCCGTAGTCGATATTGTTTAACCCGTTTGAAGCAAGGGACTCATCTAAATAACCTCCGGCGCCCAATGTGCTAAGGATATTCACATACGCGTTTAATTCTATTGGAAGACCAAAAAGACTTACCTTTACCCTATCCAAAGCGCCGTCTGAATGCACATTATCAGTCAGCTCGCTTAAAGGCACTCCCTTTTTCATCGGTATCGCTATAAGCCTTGCACCTTGTGGAGTTTCAGGATCAGCCGTACTCTTCTCGAAAGCTCCCCACACAAGCTGCCCGCTCTCACCGTCTCTTAATTTTGAACCGAGAATCCCCGGAATTACTATTACAGCGTTACCCTGGTCATGGGATCTTCTCGCGGCTTTTGTATATAGTCCCCCTAAATCAGGATGTTTATACTCAGCCTTCCCGCACGCAATAATTATAGAAATAAATGAAAGTAGAATTAGCCTCTTTTTCATACCCATTCCCTCAGAAATACAGTAACACTTTCTTAAAAAAACCAAAAGCCCCTATAATATACAAAACATCGCAGGCAATTAGGCGGTATGTTTATCTCGGGAATGATAGATCCGGGCAAGTTTCATAAAGTAATGGTCCC
>JAJCZT010000125.1 GCA_029262255.1 Deltaproteobacteria bacterium | reverse complement strand
CACCATCTATATGCCGGGTATCGCAAAAGCCGGAAGTTCAAAATGCGTTACTGAACTTAAATCTGTTCTTGGTAATTCGGTATTACTTCCAATTAACCCTTCTTACGATAAAACCATGTGCAATATACTTTTTTCGGGGGCAGCTTTAAAACATCCTTCCTCTATCATCCAACCTATGGACTCAAGCCAGGTCTCGAAGGCAATGAGTATTGCAAATAAGTTCAACTGCCCTGTCACAGTTAGAGGCGGGAGTCACAGCGACCTCTGTGCAGCGGACAAAGCAGTAATGATTGATATGTCAGCCAACATGAACAATGGCGAGCTTGTGGGGGATAATGTAATGATCAAAGGGGGCGCAACTATGGGCACCGCTCTTGATCTATTGACACCACATTCACGCGTGATTCCAATTGGAGCTGCTCACTCACCGGGAATGGGTCTAGCGCTTCAGGGCGGTGTTGGTTATTTATCAAGAAGCATGGGGCTTACGTTAGACCATTTAAAAGAAGTAGAGATTGTAGTACCTTCCGGGGATATTCTTAGCTTATCGGATAACAGCAAAGGTGACGAAGCCGATCTCTGGTGGGCTGTTAGGGGTTGCGCGCCTAACTTCGGTGTCGTCACATCCGCAACATTCAGATCACACGAGTTAGGTGACATTTTCGTTCAGAGATTGATTCTTGAGCTTGACGCTTTGTCCGCATACTTCAAGACGTCTAAATCGCTTCCAAAAGATACTTCTATGTCAGCCCTAATAGGATCGCCTAACGGAGGTCCCGGCAAGCCGGTATTATTTGTTTACACAGTTTATTCAGGCAATGATCCCGAGGGCATTAAACGCGTAAAAAAATACACACAGGAGTTGGTAGAGAATAGCAAGACAAATGTACTATATAAAAACAGTAAAATAGTGAGCTATTTTGACACACCTCCGTTTGATATACCTTCTTTCGATGGAAGTCTAGGTACTCCGAGCGCAGTATGTCAGTTGCCTGAGAAACGTGTTTTCGTATTCGTAAAATCTAATTTCTTAAAAAAGGAAATTGATAATAGAGCGTCTGAAATTCTAGCAAACAGCATCAAGTCAGCGCCGACACCACTGTGCAGAATAGATCTTCAACATTGCGGAGGAGCTGTTAGTGATGTTGAGCCAACCGCGACAGCATTTTGGAACAGAGATTTTGAGTGGAACTTTGTCGTGTCCGGTCTCTGGATTGGACCTAAGGGTGAGCGCGAAGCTTGCACTGAGTGGGTAAGGAAAACAGTTCAAGCTATGCAGCCCTATATAGAAGGCACATATGTAGTAGATGTCCGCCCGGGATTTCCTGAAACACAAAAGGAAGTAGAGACGGCATTCGGAGGGAATCTCGACAAATTGAAAAGCTTAAAGAAAAAGTGGGATCCTAATAATATTCTAAGGCTCTACTATCCAATCTGACATGAAATTTATGTAGTTTAAAATCGTAAGAAGTACTAACAATCAATCTAAGTGTAAAACTTTAATCATTGTCCAACAATTAGCAGCAACGAAAAATATTGTCAATAATTACAGCCTGTTAACATAGAGTGTGTCACCCTTACGATCGGATCATAAAACCACTCATTTTTATCTGACCTGCCCCCCCCCTATAATAGGTACATAAGTTAAGATAGATTTTTGACAGAAAACCCTATATAGGAGGTCATCAGAATAGCTAGTTGGCTTTGTTCGTAATTCCAACTTAAACCGAGCTTGACAAATGGGGAGCAGTACATTTTTAGGACACTTATAACCACCAGACCGGGGGTTCAAATCCCCCATCGCCCACCATTATGCACTCCTAAGCTCTTATGATACTACGAGTATGAACCCGGTATTAAAAATCACAAATTTTTGATATACTCGTATAAATGATAGCAAGGCAGTTCCACATAAATATTCTATCCTGTTTGCGTATAGCTTTTCATAGCTGTCTAATATCAACATTACTCATAGCATTATTTATAAGTGGATGCGCGAGATACGACGTTATATTTGAAACGGTTCTTGATCCTGTTCCCGTACGTACGGGCAATGTAATAACTATAAGAAAAGTTGCACCCACTAGCCCGACTGTCTCGACTCTAGTAATAAATTGGTTCGGCACATCTAGTTATGAGCTTCGTCAAGGAAACACATCTGTACTAACAGACCCGTTTGTAACCTATAAGTATCCCCATCATGTACTTAGCGTAAACCCTTTTATTAACTATATGAGGTCGGACCCTCTTCTGGTACGAGATAGGTACGGACAGATCAACCCTCCGCCTACAGCTATTTTCATAGGACATTCTCACTATGACCATATGATGGACACAGTAGCGGCGCTTGAATTGCCTAACTGGAATAATATCCCTGTATACGGAAGCCCAACATCAAAACACATCCTAGCAGGCTACACAAAAAACGCTCCGAGAGTACCGTCTAATCTATGTCAGGCAAGCACCGGTACGTCACCCGGCAATAAGTGGTCTGAGAACTGGTGTCATTCAGATACGAACGGCAGCTGGAAAAATATTTATGCGAATTTACTCTCTTACCAGTCATTTGAGGCTACACATGCTTATCATTTTGCCGGGATCACATTATGGGACGGCAAGCATAATAGGGACCTTAGGCAGCCGCCAAGAATAACTAACGATTTTTTAACAGGTACAACATATATACATTTCTTCAAATTTGAGACACCAACGGGAGCCGCAAACGAAACGTTTAATGTCGGGATTGTAGGAGCAGCTACAGAAGTAGACACTATGCTTCAAAATAAGCTTCAAACGTTTGCTAATAACAATGACGTGGATGTACTTATATTGTGTGTTCCAGGTTGGGATAATATCGAAAACGAAAAATATCCGGGGAATTTATTAGAGATTCTTAAACCGCGCGTTATAGTTCTTACCCATTATGACAATTTCTTTGATCCGGACCGTAACGTGGACCCGCAAAGGCTTGTGTCTACTGCGGATTTCAATGAATTTCTGAACAAACTCCAAAAAGACATTAATGCTATATCAAACTACACTCAATTTGAATCGATATTGATACCTGGAGTGGGAACTAAGCTGTACCTTAACAAACAGCCCAGCGGTACCATAAATGTGTCTAAGTTATTTAAATAGGCCTGGGCAAAGAGGTCTGGGGTTCGAATCCCTCCTCTGGATCAGACTGCATAATTTGAAAAAGATATAATTAAAAATATCGCAATAATCTGAATAAGGGAGAAAACCTGGGATGACAATACCACCAAGTGAAAAGAATAAGAAGCTAAAAGCCTCTCCTCCAGGTGAGCCCATGGCAGCTAAGATTGCACTTAGACAATTGCGAAGACGCGGTAAAGTTGCATTGATTATTAGTTCCGACAGTGGGCCTCAGCTCCCCATCGGTGGAGTCAGAAAACACCTGCAAGGAATAGCGATTCGTAAAGGTACATCAAGCCGATCACATGCATATATAACTACCAACGCCGAGGGTGGAAAAATCATTATTGCACGTAATGAACCTAATGGGGAAAACTACATAGTCGAAAAGGAGCCAGTCGGTTTTGATAAAAAGAATATTCATCCCGGCGGTATACAAATCATAGGACACTACTTAGTGGTACCAATCTATAATAAGAATTATACCGGGATTGAAATTCGAGACATTAACGATGGACTCAGCGTAATCAAGGAGTTTAGAACGGATAGAAGGCCCTTTTGTGTCGGCATCTCTACTACTAGTGACGATAAGGGCGAGTTTTATGTGATGGCGGTGGTTACCGAAAGTAAAGGGAGAAGAGTTAATATATACCGGACTCCATCGAACCTTAAGCTCAAAGACCCTGCCTGCTTTTTCGAATTACGCTGGATATACAAGCCGGGCTCCATAGTAAATGATCCGAAGAAAGATTGGAACGGCTACCCAAACAACATCTCGTTACTGTCGGACAAAAAAAACAACTTATATTTTCTCGGATTTTACAAGACTGAATTGGTCGGGGGAAAAGACTATGCGGATCTCTACCACTTAGATCTCAAACAGCCAGAGGACAAATTATTTAAACGTTTAAGCCGCTTTCATGCTAAGTGCAACGACGGGCCTGCTTTTAGATGGGGTGCAAGCGCATTCGTCCTCGGAGATGATAATCTGGAAATATACGCATGTGAAAAAAACGTTCAGAATAAAACTACAATTAGAAAAGACATGTTCTCTAAATAAAGTTCGATATGGCTAATACATAAGTGACCTTACCCCCTATATGTACTGCACCCCTTTTGTCAAGACTGGTTTAAGCTAAATCTCACCTATCTTATATTTTGTCTTAATTAAAAATCTCTATGAAAATATTGCAGATTCAATTATAGTTATATGAGTGGAGATGTGGTTCAGATTTCAGGGGAGTATGAACCCAGTTGAGAAAGTTGGCGTCAACTTCCTCGCATCATAACAAGTTATAAAAAATTTATTCAATGGGGGTGATATAAATGAGAAGATTTTTCTTAGCCAGCACGATAATTAGTTTACTTTTATTGCCTGTCTTTAGCTCGCTTGCGACATCGAACTTAAACTTATCAAAAAGCAATATAAACATACTTGTTTATGACGCGGATGTAGTGTCTTCAACTCAGGCAGCCACAATTCTCAGTGAACTGGAAAGTACTACTCAGCAGGGACAGGCTCGGGTCAATCTCAAATCGGTGGTAAATCAGCTTTTGAAGAAACACGGGCTTATGACTCAAATTAAGAAGGTCATCATCCTGCCTGCGGACGCAACACACAGTCGCACAAGGATTTTTCTTCTGGCGAACCCGGCTGATGAGGCTCAAGCCATTGCCGTAAGTGATCCAGGCATGCCGGCTGAACCAGCGGAAAAGCCCACAAAGGGGAAGAAGACAAATTGAAGCTGAAGAGTTATTTACGATTTGCGCTTTCCCCTCAGTCAAGCAGCGTTTTTATGTGAAGTATGGTTACTGTAACACTTCTTCAGCCTGTATCGGTGTACGGTACCGCGTGCAGAACGAAATATTAAATTAAGGCTCTAGATAATATTAGAGTAGATTAGCCGAATGCTACATTACTGCTAGAACACTCCTAACCATCTTATATTATTATATAAATTGAAGTGGGTTCCCGAGGAGATTCGACCCCCCGACCTGAGGACTTTTGTCCTCTGGTTCTATTTAAAGGAAAATATGAGTTCAAATTCATTTTTCGTAATCACTTGATATGAAACAAATATTTTTTTGCTAAAGGTTTTGATTTTTGAAAAAGGTTCAACTTTTCACGATTCATTCTTTGATTATTCTTTGAGAGAAGTTTAATCGCGAATTGACATTCTGTTATAACCACCTGATTTCATTGTATAAAAAAATGCCCGGAGACGGAATCGAACCGCCGACACGAGGATTTTCAATCCTCTGCTCTACCGACTGAGCTATCCGGGCATACTGAAATTATATAAAAAGTTCGGTCATTGTTAATAAAGTGTTACGGGTTAATCCAAAAAGCGTTGTTATTCTACCTAAATTGAAAT
Organism: Deltaproteobacteria bacterium; assembly: GCA_029262255.1. Lineage (GTDB taxonomy): Bacteria > Desulfobacterota_D > UBA1144 > Nemesobacterales > UBA2774 > CR02bin9. The sequence continues at coordinate 13,659 of JAJCZT010000125.1, read as the reverse complement.
TTACACGCAAGTGCAGAATAGAACTACCCCATGTTATGAGCAAAAAAGACAAAAGGGAGAACAGCCTTAAGCCCTAAGGACCGTCCTCCCCCCGCCCACACAAAGGAGATATGGAGAGATAAGAACTCTAAATTTCAGAGTCTTTGTACCTTCACCTTCTTTAATCTCTTATTTCTTATAACTCGATCCAATACAGCAACTGTCCCATTACACCGTATTGGTTTTTCTCAAATCCTCCATCTTCCTTCTCAAAGTACCTCTCGTCTGAGTGATCCCACCTAAACTCCGCTCTAGCCTCAAAGTTATCAATAAACCTGTTTCCAGCGATTAGACCTTTAAATGGCTTGAAAGACAGTGTCGGTGTTAGCTCATAGAGTTTCTGCGGTGTACCGGTCCTAAATCCATCTCCGTCATCGAAGTATTCACCCCTTAGAGCAAAAGTTATCGCGGGGTGAAGATCAGCTACTATGTAGCCCGCTATACCCCACCATGAAACGCCTTCCTCTGAGCCTATTTCATTGAAAACAATATCCTGCTGCCATCCGAAATCAGCATCGACAATGAAGGTTAGCCAATCATTAAGGGTTACGGTTCCTACAGCGGTTATAAGCTCTCGCCATCCATTGGTTTCAGCAAAACCTATATCACCCGGTTCTCTTCCGAAATAACCTGTCACTCCAAACCATGAATCGGAAATTATTCCCCCTGAATGGCTAAATGCTATCTGGCTTTCAATTGTTACGTTACCGTTTGCATCTTTCACCTGATCCCATCCGTTGTTAAGTCCGGCTGTGAGTGTTATCGGTCCAGCCGTATAATCAGTTCTTATACCAGTATGAGTAAACGGTATAGCGAACCCAAAGAGAATCGAACGAGTGATGTTAGGATCGTCCTTAGCCTCGATAACTTCATATCCGGCAAGCGTTACAAACCTTCCCGCATAAACGTTAAGTCCGGTCCCTACAGGTGCCAAGAACTGCAGGTACGCCTGGTAAGGATCCACTACATCACTGCTCAAACCATTTGAGCCAAGAAGTGGCGCCTGTTCTCCAAAAAGGATGTCAGCTCTAAAGCCTAAAAGGTCCATTATCCCGCCTTCAAGCGTCGGGGTCTTGGATACCGATACGGTAAAGGCGTTAATAGCAAACTGCTCATTATCCGGATAAAGCGACCTTAATTGCAGATCACTGGTCGAACCACGGTCAAATACATACTGGTAGGTAGTATCAACATAAAAACCTAGATCAATGGAATCAAAGAAGCTCATGAAACCATTAATTTTGGCATCTTGCTCTTCCTGTTTGGTCATAAATTCTTCTACCTTGACCTGATTAGCTGCCTTTTCAGCCTCCATTTGCTGAACCTTATTCATCAACGCCTCATTCTGTTGACGGTTCTGCTCAATCATCTGCTTAAGCTCTTGGATCTCCTGATCCCTCGATTGAGCAAATGATGATAGATTGCCTAAAGGCAGTAAAAGCGTTAACACAAAAAATAAAATCGTTAACCTTTTCATATCTAACTTATCCTCCTTTGATTGGATTTAACTGCTTTTTTAGCTGCTCCCCAAACATTGGGGAGCAGGCAACCTTGAATCCATATTTTATATTTATGTCTGTTGTTCGCCTTCGATGAGAGCGCATGATCCTAATATTCCACATTTTCAGAAGGCATACTCATTGTTGAACCGCCCGCCTCAGCAATCTGCTGGAAGTCTGGATATGCCATCATTCCGTGCTCACCGAGATCAAGTCCCATTAATTCTTCCTCTTCAGAAACCCTAAGACCCATTGTATATTTGATTCCGAAGAACAGGATGAGAGCGCATATGACTGTGAATACACCATAGGCAACTACACCGATGAGCTGAGTCGTGAAGCTAAATTCTGCGGCAAAAATACCTACAGCCAAAGTGCCCCATATACCGCAAACAAGATGCACGGATATAGCTCCAACCGGGTCGTCTATTTTAGCGATCTTGTCAAAGAAAATGACAGAACCAACCACGAGTAAGCCCGCTATGAAACCTATTATCACTGAGCTCATAGGTGTCATTACATCAGCGCCCGCCGTAATTCCCACAAGACCCGCCAGCGCCCCGTTAAGAATCATTGAGAGGTCAGGCTTTTTAAATACTATCCAGGAGAGCATCATCGCGCCCATTACACCGGCGGCGGCAGCGAGGGAGGTGGTAACAAATACGAGTGAAATCAACTCGGGATCAGCGGACAGAACTGAGCCGCCGTTAAACCCGTACCATCCGAACCAGAGTAAAAACATTCCGATAGCTGCTAATGGAAGGCTATGACCAGGGATAGGCTTTAGACCCGATCTCATATATTTACCAAGACGTGGTCCCAGTATTATTGCTCCTACCAAAGCGCCCCACCCTCCTACACTGTGCACAAGGGTTGAACCAGCAAAATCATAAAAGCCCATAGCGTCTAACCATCCCCCACCCCACTTCCAGGATCCCGCTACTGTATATACAATACCAACGAAAATAGTTGAAAATACTAGAAAACTGCTGATTTTAATTCTTTCAGCCACGGCTCCGGATACAATTGTTGCCGCTGTTGCCGCAAACATTGCCTGGAATATAAAATCAGTCCAGTATGTATAACCGCCATCAGCATATTCGATTAAGCCCGCTGCACCCTCAGGAGAGGCAATACCAAAACCTGCGAATCCAAAGAATTGCCCTATCGAAAACTCACCCGGATACATTAGGTTAAAACCAACAATAGCGTATGTGAGAAGACCTATAGAAATTATTGAAACATTTTTAAACAGAATGTTTGTCGTGTTTTTTGCTCGCGTTAGCCCGGATTCGAGTGATGCGAATCCCAGATGCATTATAAATACGAGAAATGTAGCAACAAGCATCCAAATATTGTTAGCAGTAAAAATGGCGTCGGCAACTGTTGGTCCGGCTGCTTCCTCTTGTGCAAAAGTTGATAAAGTTCCCAGTAACAATAAGCTCAAAATGATAAAGGATGTAGCCTTTGTGGGCTTTCCTATAAATCCAAATAAAAAATCTTTCATCTCTTTACTCCTCCTTTGGCAGGGTCTTTTAAAATCAGATTTTTATAACGATAAAGTGCAAGAGCCATGCCAAGTTAAATGAGGAGTATCAAACTAATCACAATCTATTGTTATTAATGGATAATTATAAAGAGTGCGGTGGAAATTTTTTGGAATTGGAAATAGACGGGAAACAAAACGTGCTTAACAATTAAGCACATTGGGTTGAATTCCATGCATTAAATCCGGTTTGCACTTAAAATACAGGTGCGGCTACATTAAGCACAGAAGCTGTAGAAACTATAACTCAAATTGAGTAACTCATTTAATCCACGAGAGTTATTCTATATCCTCCAGCGCCTTACCTCTTGTCTCCGGAAGGGTCATAACAACTACCGCGGCCGCGACAGCAAAAACGGATACGGTAGTCAGCCCTATCGCAAAGCCATGCTGGCTCACTATATAACCAATCATAGGAGGCGCAACCGCGGACACTCCCCGGCCTACATTGTAGCAGAACCCCTGCGCCGTACCTCTAGCCCTGGTAGGAAAGATCTCAGAGAAAATGGCCCCAAATCCTGAGTAGAACCCGGTTCCGAAAAAGCCTATAAACGGTCCTAAAATAAGTACTTCTTTTAGAGTAGTTGCATGTCCGAAGAACCAAACCAGAACAGCCATCATTAAAAGGTAAGCAACGAAGACCGGTCGCCGGCCAATCTTGTCGCTTATAAACCCAAAGGTGTTGCATCCGATAAAAGCCCCGATATTAATAGGAATAATCCAAATAAAACCTTTTGTATCAAGCCCTACACCTTTATCACTTGCCAGAAACTGCGGAAGCCAGAAATAAAGCCCCCAGTAAGCGATCATACATAAACTTGTGAGAACAGTCGCCGTAATCGTATATCGAAGTAAATCAGGCTCAAATATCTGTTTTAAAGTAAAGACCTTGCCCTTCTCACCTAGCTCACCCTTATCCCTCATAGCCTTGGTCTTCTTCCATACCTCAGGCTCATCTAGATTTCTTCTTATATAGAAAACCAAGAAAGCGGGCAGTACACCTACGAGGAAAAGAATTCTCCATCCTAAATCGATCCCGTCCATTTTAATATCTAAGATAGGAATAGTGTAAGTAACGCCTTCGTGTAAGTTAGGAATAATTAAAGTAGCGAGAACCGCAGCCAGGATATAACCTATTCCCCAGCCGCTTTGCACCATACCAATTACTTTGCCCCTGTGTTCTTTAGGCCATTTTTCTGCAACCAGCACCTCGCCAGAGGCCCATTCTCCTCCCATACCTATACCTAAGAAAAGTCGGCAAACGAGCAAGAACGCTACGTTGGGAGAAAAGGCGCTTATTCCGGTAAAGAGGGAATACAGCAAAATACTATATGTAAGGGCTCTTACCCTGCCAATATAGTCCGAAATAACACCAAAAACAGCACCGCCGAAAGCGGATGAAAAGAGCGTTACTGAGAACAAAGCGCCAACCCAGGCTTCTGAGAGGTTAAACACCTTACCTATTGAGCCAACAGCAAAGGCAAACAATAGAAGATCCATTGCATCAAGCGTCCATCCTAGTAACGCTGCATAGAACGCTTTCCATTGATCCGAATTTATTTCACGAACCCAGCCGAATAGCCCGGCATTTGAAGAACCGTTACTCATATCCTAGCCTCCCAGAATCTTGTGCTGTTTATGTTTTCCCATCCTACTAAATTCCTGACACTGTGTCAATCCCATAGAGCTTTAATTACTCCTTATATTAACAGCTTTAATTTTACTAATCTTATACACTTTTTCACACTTAAAGTCTCCTTGACTTAGGGTGGGGACAGCGTTAAATTGTTTAAAGATGGGTACCAAGCAATTATATATAGAAACATACGGCTGTCAGATGAATGAGTATGACTCTGACAGAATCAAAAACGCACTCGGTGCGGAGCCTACCGACGACCCTAAAAGCGCAGACATTATTATAATTAATACTTGCGCGATTAGAGAAAAAGCGGACCAGAAAGCCTTTAGCAGCTTGGGGAAATACAAGTCGTTAAAAGCTAATAATCCGGACAAAATAGTAGGAATCGCAGGATGTGTGGCACAGCTTTATGGAGAGAAGCTCCTAAAGAAGATGCCCCATATCGATTTTGTCCTTGGACCAAGAGCTATTCCAAAACTCCCTGAAATAATCTCCAGGATTGAAAGAGAGAAAAGAAGAACCGTTGAAACCTCATATGATATAGAAGAGCTTTTTGAGATTGAGCCCTATCATAAAGAAGGAAAAGTAACCGGGTTCGTATCCGTTCAGCAGGGATGCAACAAGAGATGCACTTACTGCATTGTTCCTCAAGTCAGGGGGGACGAGGTAAACAGACCGCTTAAAGATATACTGACAGAAACCACTAATCTGGTTAACAAAGGCGTTAGAGAAATAACATTCATAGGTCAGACGGTTAACTCCTGGAAAGAGAACGGCTACAAATTTGGCGACCTAATAAGAGCCGCAGCAGAGGTAGAGAACCTTGATAGGATACGGTTTACGACATCTTACCCAAGAGATATCACTAAAAGAATGATAGATGCGATGAAGGATGTCCCACAAGTTTGTCATCATCTACACCTGCCCGTACAATCGGGGTCAGATAAAGTTCTCAGTATGATGAAAAGGACATATACCAGACAGTGGTATACGGATACGATAGAGAGGCTAAAAGACGCCGTTCCCGATCTTACGGTATCCACAGATATTATTATTGGCTTTCCCGGTGAGACCGGGCAGGATTTTGAAGAAACCATGTCGCTTATGAAAGAAGTGGAGTTTGAAAGCTCGTACTCATTTAAATTCTCAGCCCGTCCCGGCACGCCTGCAGCCGAGTATTCAGCAGAAGAAATGGTTGATCCGGATACTGCAAGCACTAGATTATCCGAGCTTCAAGCATTTCAGAAAGATATTACGGAAAAAAAGAATATAAGCAGGGTTGGTCAGATAGAAAAAGTATTAGTTGAGGGTGAGAGCCGAAATGATCCGAACTTTTTATCAGGCAGAACGGATCATAACAGGATATTAAACTTCAAAGGTACTAAAGATCTTGTAGGAAAAACTGTTGAGGTGAAGGTTACCGAAGGTCTTTTGAACTCTCTTCGCGGAGAGTTGGTAGTTTAATCCAGATTAGGAGGTTAATTATGCTTCTGCAAATGAAAGTGTCCGGGATAGCCCTTGATCCCTTTACAAACACCCCGATTGTCATTTTAAAAGACGAAACAAATGAAAGAACGCTGCCTATATGGATTGGATTTATGGAAGCAAGCTCTATTGCTATGGAGCTTGAAAAGACTCCACGGACAAGACCCATCACTCACGATCTTGTTAAGAATTTAATAGACAAATTAGGGTTTCTCGTATCAAAAATTGAAGTCACGGATCTCCTTAACGATACATTCTACGCACGTATGCACCTCACAAAAGACAGTGAGGAATATATACTCGATGCAAGACCAAGTGACGCAATCGCAATAGCGCTGAGGACCGACTCCCCTATCTTCGTAAATGAAGAGGTTCTTCAAAAATCTAAATCGATAGATATAGACGATGATAAGGAAAAACTGGAAAAGCTACTGGAACAGATGCCCGAAAGTAATTTCGGGAAATACAAGATGTAGTTATTAGGAGTTATTATCTTAAGTTTCATAGCCCAAGTCCTTTCCCTTCATTCTTATACCTCTAAAATATTGAAATGAATTTCCTTATTTCAGTGATTATTTACCCCTCCTATATACCACGCAAGGATTAGAGCATTTATTGTGGTAGAATATCCGCCATGCCAAATGAAAAGACAATAACAGTAGTAGGCGGAGGGCTCGCGGGCTCAGAGGCGGCTCATCAGATATCTAAGCTCGGAATAAAGGTCAAATTACTTGAGATGAGGCCGGAAAAATCATCTCCGGCGCACAATTCAAATGACCTGGGCGAGCTTGTATGCAGCAACTCCCTAAAATCGAACTCTTTAGATAACGCAAGCGGAATCTTAAAACAAGAGATGAGAGAGCTCGGGTCTCTTATTATTGAGGCTGCGGATAACACCCACGTTCCTGCTGGAAAAGCCCTTGCCGTAGACCGTATTAAATTTGCACAGTATATAACTGAGAAGATAGAAAATAATCCGCTAATTGAATTAGTCAGAGAGGAATTTACAGAAATACCGGATAATTTAGATTCCCCTTTAATTATTGCGAGTGGCCCACTGACTTCTGAGTCTCTATCAGAGAGCATTAAGCAGCTCTCAAATTCAGACCACCTCTATTTTTATGACTCCATATCCCCGATTATTGATGCGGAAAGTATTGACTACTCTATCGTGTATAGAGCATCAAGATATGACAACGGAGAGCAGGAAGAAGGAGACTATCTCAACTGCCCGCTTAACCGTGATCAATACTATGGGCTTATTGATGAGCTGCTTTCATCTGAAAAAATAGAAACAAGGGATTTTGAGAAGGGAATTTACTTTGAAAGCTGTCTCCCTGTAGAAGTCATTGCCGAGAGGGGAAAGGATACTCTAAGGTTCGGACCCGCAAAACCCGTAGGTCTTAAAGACCCCAGAGACGGGAGGATTCCTTATGCCGTGATACAGCTTAGATGTGAAAATAAGGAAGCCTCTATGTATAACATTGTAGGGTTTCAGACGAAGCTTAAATACCCTGAGCAAAAAAGGGTTTTTAGAATGATTCCGGGGCTTGAGAATGCTGAATTCATGAGGTTTGGGAGCATTCACCGAAATACTTATATCAATTCGCCAAAACTCATCGAACCTACGCTTCAGGTAAAAGATAACGATTTACTCTTCTTTGCAGGGCAGATATTAGGCGTTGAAGGATATGTAGAATCGGCCGCAATGGGCATTATAGCCGGCATTAATGCCGCAAAGTTCATACTTAATGAGCCCATGATTGTCCCCCCAAGAGAAACGGCTATCGGATCACTTATTAAATATATTACCGACACTGAGGTTAAAAACTTCCAGCCAATGAATATAAATTTCGGCTTATTCCCACCGGTACAAGGGAAAATGCCAAAACCGGAGAAGAAAAAACTCATCGCTAAAAACGCCTTGGAAAATATCACTAGGGTCATTAACCCATAGTGCATTCTTCAAAATAGATTACTTTTATTAAAATCTGGAGTAGCCGGCATAAGCTCCGGCAATAATTATGTATTTTCTCTAAAAGACTTGACTTTTAACTCAAATTGGACTAATTTTTAATTGATGATGGGACAAAGTGTTGAAATTCAATTACCTGATAAAATATATTTTCGGATAGGAGAAGTAAGCGACTTCACCAATATCAAGCCCTATGTGCTTCGTTACTGGGAAAGTGAGTTTGACGAGATTAATCCTATAAGAAGAAAGTCCCAAAGGTTATATGACCGCGATACCATTCATACTGTAATCAAGATTAAAAACATGCTCTATGAGCAGAATTTTACGATTGCGGGCGCCAAGAAAAAACTAAAAGAAGAAGCGAACCAAAAGAGAGTCAGCACAAAAGTAAATGTTTTACTTCATGAGATATTAGGCGAGCTTAAAGCCATAAAACAAGACCTTGGCTAATTATCCCCCACTAGAACTTCCACAATTCTTACTTCTATAAACTATACGGGGTGTAGCGCAGACTGGTAGCGCATCGGTCTGGGGGACCGGAGGTCGCCGGTTCAAGTCCGGCCACCCCGACCATTATTTCTATTCTCTTTGATATAGAGATTTAATCATGTATTTTGTATTGCTGGTTTAGAGTCATCCTTTCTACCAACAATAGAGCTTATGCCTAAAAGAATTTTAATCTCAAATGACGACGGAATAAACTCAGAAGGTATTCATAAACTTCATGAGACCCTCAAAAAACTGGGCGAGGTATATGTAGTTGCGCCCGACAGGGATCAGAGCGCAGTGAGCCACTCCCTTAGCCTCTACCGCCCTCTCAGGTTGGATAAAATCACAGAGTACGTATATTCAGTTGACGGAACGCCAACTGATTGCGTTAACCTGGCAATAAATGGGATTTTAAGAGACAAGAAACCCGATCTGTTAGTCTCCGGCATAAATAAAGGGGAAAACATTGGTGATGACATAACCTACTCGGGTACGGTAAGCGCCGCCATGGAGGGCACACTACTCGGAATACCCTCAATCGCACTCTCACTCGTTGGAAGAGGGGATTTCAACTTTGATTACGCTCTACACCATTCAGAATTAATCGCAAAATATGTATTGGAAAACAAATTACCCGAGGACACATTACTAAACGTGAACATCCCTAACCTCCCGGGGGAGCAAATTAAGGGGATTGTAATTACAAGACAGGGCAAGCGTCTATACGATGAGCCTATTGTGGAGAAGGTTGACCCGAGAGGAAAAAAATATTACTGGATTGGCGGAGACGAGCTGGGGTTCTTAAACATTGACAGCTCTGACATCGTTGCAGTAAAACAAGGGTATGTTTCAGTCACTCCCATTGGTCTTGATCTAACCAAATATGACCATATCGACAAATTAAGAGCAGATTTACTTAGGGAATAATAATGCTTAAAAGACTTTACAATTGGGTACTCGGCTGGGCGGACACAAAATACGGGGTCCCGGCACTGGCGATAGTTTCATTCGCTGAATCTTCATTTTTTCTGGTACCGCCTGATCCTTTGCTCATGGCCCTTAGTCTTGGAAAACCAAAGAGATCATTCTGGTACGCCCTAGTATGCTCGGCTATGTCGGTGCTCGGAGGAGTTTTCGGATACCTTATCGGATTGGCGCTCTGGGATCTTGTGAGCGGTTACTTCTTAACTTATGTTTTCAGCCCCCAGGCATTTGATTACGTAGGAGCTCAATATGAACAAAATGCCTTTCTAGCAGTTCTGGGTGCAGCCATCACACCTATTCCCTATAAAGTATTTACCGTAAGCGCGGGAGTATTTCATATAAACTTTTTTTATTTTATACTGGCTTCAGCAATAGGCCGATCCGCCAGATTTTTCTTGGAAGCGGGACTAATCTATTTCTTCGGTGAGAGAATTAGAATTTTTATTGATAAATACTTTAACCTTCTACTAACGCTTTTCTTTATACTGGTATTAGTCGGGTTTTTCATTGTTAAGTTCCTGTTAAAGCATTAGTGCGCAGAGAGCCTTTATGCTATTATATAAGGGAGGGAAAAATATGGGCGATTTTCATCAGACAGAGACAATATCAACACTCCACAGACTAAAGAAAGACAACGTAAAGCAGCTTGAGAAAGAATTAAACGAGTTTTCTGAAAGCCGTCCTATAGCGCTTGTGCTTCCGTGTCTTTATTCAGAGCTTCAGAGGGTAGCCTTAAAAAACATATTAGAACAACTAAAAGATGTTACTTACCTAAATGAAATTATCATAACTATAGGAAGGGCTAGTGAAGATGAATATAAACATGCCCAGGAATACTTCTCGGTCCTCCCTCAAAACTACAAACTCATATGGGACGATGGAGAAAGAATTCAGTCCCTATTTAACCTCTTAAAAGAAAACGGACTGGATGTCGGCGAGCCCGGAAAGGGAAGAGCGGCGTGGATTGCCTATGGCTATGTGCTGGCCAGAGAAGAAAGTGAGGTAATAGCTCTGCACGACTGTGATGTTCTTACCTATAACAGGGAACTATTGGCAAGGCTCTGCTACCCCTTGGCAAATCCAAATATGGATTACGAATTTTGCAAAGGATATTATCCCAGAGTTACCGACAGGCTTTACGGACGTGTTACCCGCTTATTCATCTCTCCTATAATAAGAGCGCTTAAAAAGATAGTCGGTCATATGTCGTTTCTGGTCTATCTGGATAGTTTTAGGTATCCGCTAGCCGGCGAGTTCTCAATGAAAGCGGATCTGGCGAGAATAAATCGTATACCGGCGGATTGGGGACTGGAAATTGGGTCGCTGGCTGAAGTTTTCAGAAATGTTTCTTTAAAAAGAATTTGCCAGGTAGATCTGGCTGATAACTATGAGCACAAACACCAAGACGTTTCCGCAGGTGATGCTGAAAGCGGACTTCTTAAAATGTGTACGGACATATCTACATCTCTTTTTACAACATTATCCTCTGAGGGAGTTCAATTTTCAGAAAGCTTATTTAATACCCTCTTCGTAACTTATCTAAGAATAGCCCAGGATACGATAAAGATGTATAACGACGACGCCGCGATTAACGGACTGTTTTTTGACAGACACGCCGAAGGTCTCGCCGTCGAAACATTCGTACAGGGTATCAAGATAGCCAGCCAAAAGTTCCTCGAAGACCCGCTTGGATCTCCTCTGATTCCTAACTGGAGCAGGGTCACTTCCGCCATCCCTGATTTCTTAGATCAACTAGAAATCGCCGTTGAAGAAGACAATGCCTAAAGTTGTAATATTCTCTGACTTAGACGGCACCCTCCTTGACCACAATACTTATTCGTTTCAGGCGGCATACGGGGCATTAGAGCTTATAAAGTCAAAAGAAATTCCGCTCGTCATATGTACTAGCAAGACCCGAAAAGAAATAGAGCTATACAGAAAACTCCTTGATAACAAGTACCCATTTATCTCTGAGAACGGAGGGGGAATATTTATCCCAAACAACTATTTCTCTAAAGAGTTTAAATATGACAAGGAAATAGAGGGGTATAAAGTGATTGAGTTTGGAGCCCCAAGGGAAACACTCCGGGCTGCCTTGAGGTCAATTGCCAAAGAAACAGGCATTCAAATAAGAGGATTTTCGGATATGACTGTTAATGAGGTTATAGAATCAACCGGGCTTGATGAGGATACCGCCAAACTGGCAATGGAGCGGGATTACAGCGAACCCTTCCTTATAAATGAGGACGGGAAATATGCCGCAACTATTGAAGAGAAAATTAATCTAAAGGGATATACGCACACACGTGGGGGGAGATTCCATCACATACTGGGCGGAAACGATAAAGGGAAAGCTGTGAAAATTTTAACAGATTTATATAATCAGGAATTTGGCGGTATCAAAACAGTGGGACTTGGGGACAGCCTAAATGATCTGCCTATGCTAGAAGCTGTTGATCTTCCCATTGTTGTCCAGAAACCAAACGGTGAGTATGATCCACAGATTGAGCTGCCAAACTTAACATATGCCGATGGAGTTGGGCCCTTGGGATGGAACTCCTCAATATTAAAACTCTTTATAACCACTGGTTAACAAACAACTAATTAAGAATAGTATTTAAAAGAGCTGAGTGGTAAACTTAGATATGGTGAGACAGATTCAGATAAGAAGGAGGTCAAGACGCCGTAGAAGTAAGCTGATGCCCTATATTCTGGGCTCGACGGTAATCTTTATACTAATATTACTATTCCTCCATCTGTACCTAATCGATATACTACACCTTAGACAACAACTCGCAAAAGAAGATCAGAAACAACCGGAATTTATAGAAATAACCGAATTACCGGTACCTAAAGAAAAGGAAACAAAACCACCTAAGGTAACGAAACGGCTAGCTGAAAGGTCTCACGAAGCTCCCGTGGAAAAAACGAGAGACCGGTATACAAAGCGCTCGGCTAGCACTCCTCCTGTGCCGCCGACTGTCCCCAAACCGGCTGTAAAACCCAAGGAGCAGCCTAAAAAAGTTGAGCAAAAACCAAAGCAAGAACCCAGGAAACAGATAACCAGATCTGACATAACCAGACAAAAAGAAGTAGCCTCTCTACCGGAAAAGCAGCTAAAGAAGGAAAAGAAAACTACTACAAAAGAGACACCAAACTTAACCAGAGAGCAGCTTTTTAGCGCTGTACCACAGCCTCAAACTCTACCCCAAAACCAGCGTAACCCCCAAGACTTATTGGGAGCCCGGGACGTTCAGAAAAAAGAGGACACAGTTGATCTGAGCACTACAGAATTTAAATACCTTTCGTACTTCGTTAAATTAAAGAGACAAATTGAGTCTGTCTGGCATTACCCGCAGGAATCACGTTACCGGGGAGAACAGGGAACGCTATTTCTCGTATTTACCATCAGGAGCAACGGAGACTTGGAGGATGTTCAATTAATTACATCTTCCGGATTTGCCAGACTGGACAGTGAAGCTGTACGCGCTATCACCGCCGCAGCGCCGTTTGCGCCTTTCCCCAAAGGCTGGGGCGGGCTTGAGAAATTAAACATAAGAGCAACATTTGAATATGGGGGTAGGAGGATTTTTTAAACGAGCGTAAAAATCAGATTATTACGACCGGATTCTCCTGTCTTTTCTTCTTTCTTACTTCTCCAATAAGAGACGCTCTTTCCTTAAGTGTTCCTAATCTTCTTAGTACTTTTCCTGCATCTTTTGAATCCACAACCAAAACCATCCCAATACCGCAGTTAAAAGTCCTGTACATTTCTTCCTGATCAATTCGGCCCTTCTGTTTAATAAGTTCCATAATCGGCGGAAGTTTCCAGGAAGACGAATCAATCTCAACAGCGCAATTTTTGGGAATTACCCTGGGGATATTTTCAAGAAGTCCCCCTCCTGTGATGTGAGCAGCGGCTTTGATCTCAAAACTCTTCCTCAGATTTAAAATGCTCTTCACATAAATCCTGGTCGGCTCTAAAAGCTCATCAGCTAAAGAA
>JAJCZT010000124.1 GCA_029262255.1 Deltaproteobacteria bacterium | reverse complement strand
TAGGCTCACCACAGCCTTTTCTACAGTCAAGGGTAGTATATTTGACCCTCGTGTGAGAATATAGCACTCCGAGCGTGTTTAAGGCCTGCGGCTGCGCCTGCTCAGCCGCCCTGCCCCACCATTTAAGAGCTGTATTATAATTCTTTCTAACACTGAGACCGTTGAAATATAGCAGACCCAGAGCGTATTGAGCGTCGCAGTCACCGCTTTCAGCCATTGGCCTCCACATTTTCCTTGCGATGTCGTACTGACCCTGCTGGTACCATCTAAGTCCAAGCTTGTATCTATCCTTTTGAGTAAAATCACTAACAGGATTAGGAATGTCCTCGGTCAATTGGCCTGGTATCTCTTTAGCCTGCTGGCAGGAAAGACTAAAAAAAACAATAAGAAAAAATGCCAGCGTCACAAACATATTATCCCTTCTGTGCAGATAGCTCATTTCGTACTCTCTCGTGTTAATCACTGTAAAGATATAATTGATACTAATTTCATAACCAAATATAGCAAATAAATACCTTATGTAAAATTCATACGCATTGGGTTATTTTTATAACGTCCGATATTTGACAAAGCACCTTTGAAGTGAAAGAATGTACTGGTTTAAGAATTAAATAGGTGAGATTATGCTCTTTTCAGATTATTCTAAATACAAAGACAAAAGACCTATTATATCATTTGAGATATTCCCTCCGAAGACCGACAGGGGTATGGACAATTTAAAGAATGAGCTGTCTCAACTTGCCACACTCGGGCCGGATTTTATCACAGTTACGTATGGAGCAATGGGTTCTACCAGAGATAAGACTCTGGAGATAGCGTCACTTATCAAAAACCATTTCGGCGTCGAATCCGCCTGTCATCTAACCTGCGTGGGAGCAACAAAGAATGAGCTGGACATTATACTTCAAAAAATATATGATGCCGGCGTTAGAAATATAGTCGCACTAAGGGGGGACCCTCCAGAAGGAGAAAAGACCTTCATACAAAGTGAAGAGGGGTACTCTTACGGCAACGAGCTGGTAGAGCATATAAGAAATTTTGAACTAAGGACCGGCAATAAAAACTACTTTGGAATAGCCGTAGCCGGTTACCCTGAAAAGCATCTGGAAGCGCCTGAATTAGGAACCGACCTGGCTAATCTGAAAAGAAAAGTCGATGCCGGCGCGGATGTGATAATAACACAACTCTTTTTTAATAATGACTTCTACTTCGACTTTGTTAAAAAAGTAAGAGATATTGGAATAACAGTACCGATAGTGCCCGGTATAATGCCTATACTGTCAGCTAAACAGATTCAGAGAATTACTTCAATGTGCGGCACAACCATTCCTCAAATCCTCAGGGAAAAGCTGGACGCAGCAATAGATGACGACGATAAAGCACGTGATATTGGTATAGAGCAGTGTATACAGCAGTCCAAAGAACTCCTTGCCCGCGGTGTGCCTGGAATTCATTTCTATGTGCTTAATAAATCCGGACATATGATAAGGATAATGGACGCTTTATCAGAAGACCTGCAAAAACTAAGAGTATAGTAGTTTAAAATAATACTCTTTATTCTAATTCAGCTACAATAATACAACATGCCAGAAACAACCTCTCTCTTTAATAAAATAGCAAGGCACTACGATTCTCTAAATACATTCTTTAGCTTTGGAATGGATAAGATTTGGAGAAGACGGCTTGCTGAACAAATTAGAGGGTCACGCTTAATCCTGGATATAGCGACAGGGACTGGAGAAGTAGCCATTGAGACAGTCAGAAAATTAGAGGGCTCAAAAGTAATAGGTATAGATCCTAGCGCTCAAATGCTGGAACTTGCAAATAAAAAATGCAGCTCCCCCGAACTTAGCGATAAAATCATGCTTGTAGAGGGATATGCTGAAAATCTGCCTTTTGAGAATGATAAATTTGACGCTATCACTATTGCATTTGGGATAAGAAACACCGTTAGCCCTCTTCAATCTCTTAAAGAAATGAATAGAGTATTAAAAACAGGTGGGAAAGCAGCCATACTCGAATTTACTATTCCGAAAAATACGATTTTTGCCCCACTCTACTTATTTTATTTTCGCAAATTTTTACCTTTCATCGGTTCGCTTTTTGGCAACAAAAAAGAGTATAAATATCTTTCTGACTCGACTTCGGAATTTCCACAGAGAGAAAAGTTTCTTGAACTAATGAAGGAAGCCCAATTTGAACCTCAAGACTCAATAGAGCTGATGATTGGAACTGTTATTATTTATACAGGCATCAAAAAGTGAGTGATCTCTGATAGTTAGGGCGCCAAGCGTTCTATAATCCACTTCCCGCCGGCTTGCAATGTGTACTTTAGCCTGTCGTGCAGCCTGTTATCCCTGCCCTGCCAGAACTCTATTGCAGTAGGCGTCAGTCTGTAGCCATTCCAATAAGGCGGCCTTGGAATGGGCCTGTCTTTGAACTCATTTTCAAACTCACTATATCTATTATCTAGCAGTTCACGATCAGCAATTACGGTGCTTTGATTAGAGGTCCATGCGCCAATCTGGCTGCCTATGGGTCGACTTGCAAAATATTCATCGGCTTCATCGTTGGAAACCATTTGAATTTCCCCCTCTATTCTAACCTGCCTTTCGAGCTTGCCCCACCAAAAACATAGAGCTGCAAATGGGTTCTCGGCCAGATCGTTCCCCTTTTTACTTTCAGAGTTAGTATAGAAAACAAACCCTTCCTCATCAAAGTCTTTTAGGAGAAGCTGCCTGGCTGAGGGTTTCCCTTCTTTAGTCGATGTGGCGAGCGTAAAGGCGTTGGGATAGATTAAATCAGCTCCGAGCGCCTCGTCATACCAGAGGCGGAACTGTTCAATAGGATTTGAACTTACGTCCTCCTCCTTCAGCTCATATAATCCATACTGTTTGTTATGCGTATCTTCTAAATTACTCATCTACTCACTTTTAAAATATTATTTAGTGCCTGTTCTAATTTTGGATACTTAAACTTGTATCCTGAATCTAATAATTTTTGAGGCGTCACACGGGCACTTGAAAGCATTGTCTCCTCCCCCATTTCCCCAAATAGCCCGCGGACTACAAAAGCAGGCAGCGGAAATATTGTCGGACGCCCAAGCACCCTACCAAGCGTTGAGGTAAACTCATTATTCGTACCCGCATTCGGAGCTACCGCATTTACCGGCCCCTTCAAATCCTCATGTTCTAAAAGATAATAAATTATTTCTACAAGGTCATCAATAGCTATCCAGCTCCAGTACTGCTTACCATCACCAATCTTGCCACCCAAACCCAGCTTAAACGGCACGAGCATCTTTCCAAGCGCACCACCATCTGCGCCTAATACTAAACCGATACGAACGTTACAGACGCGGATTCCAGCCTCCTGAGCGGCTTTAGTAGCATTCTCCCACTTAACGCCCACATCGGACAGAAAACCCCGCCCATGAGTGCTTTTCTCGCTCAGAATTTCATCTCCGCGACTACCGTAATATCCTACTGCGGAAGCCGCGATTAAAACCTCAGGTTTCTTATTGAGCTTTGCCAGTGACTCTGAAAGTAATTTCGTCCCCTGAACTCGGCTACTCTCTATTTTGGCTTTTTTCTGATCCGTCCATCTTCCCGCTATATTTTCACCCGCCAGATGAACGACAGCATCTAGATCTTCGAGAGCTTCAAGCTCGATTTCGCCTTTTGCGGGATTCCAGTAGACTTGATCGCCTGTAGTATCTGGCAGTGATCTCGTAAGTTTTTTAACCTTGTACCCCTTCTCAAGCAGAAACTCCGTTAAATGAGTACCTACAAAACCGCTGGCTCCGGAAATAAGGACATTCTTTGACATATTTATGGGATTAAGAATAGCACAGGGATTAATTTAGGGAAGATGTCACTAACTGCCTATTGGCCGAATGTATCCAGGATTGCATCTTGAAAACCCCTAACTTCTTCAAAATCTAAATAATAATGGGGCGCGCTTAATATGGGAAGATCTAAATACTCTCTATACTCATCAATCTTATTTCTACATTCTGAAGCTGTTCCGACCACGGCAAATGTATTAACCATATCATCGCTAACACTTTTAATCATTTTCTTAATATCACGGTCTATAAAAGCATCTCTTACCTTTTTCGTCTCATTTTCAAATCCATGAAGCTTAAATGGAGGCTCATAAGTTTTAACGGTCGCATAAAAGGCAATTGTGGCTCGAGCTGCCTCTAGAGCCTCTTTTTTATTCTCGGAAATAGCGCAAGTAATAATGGAGCACGACTTGAAGCCTTCCCTTTCTCTTCCGGAGGTCTGAAGACCTTTTGCAATGCTTTTATAGACAACCTCTTTTATATATCTCAAAGAACATACAACATGGCCCAGATACCCGTCAGCAATCTCCCCTGCGGCTCTTATCATATTACTTCCAACACCGGCTAAATATATCGGGATCTCATCTCTTAGGGGTTTAAAAGCCCTGTGATACCCTTTAGTCGAGATATCATAGTACTCACCTTTATAGGATATTGGGTCCCCCAGATGCACTCCCGAGGTAATGAGCCTTATAAGTTCAACGCACTCTTTTATCCTTGTTACCGGCTTTCCGTGGTTTAGACCGTGCCACATCTCATTGGTACGTTTTGCGCCCGTACCTAGCCCCAGTATCAATCTCCCGTTTGATATTTCATCAAGGTCAAGTGCCGTAAGAGAGGTAATCAGTGGGCTTCTGACAAAAGCAAGCGCTACCGCTGTTCCAAGTTTAATCTTTTGAGTTGAATGCGCTACTGCCGAGAGTTGTTGAAATGAAGTTCTATAAAGCTCTGTTGCCCAAACAGAATCAAAATTTGCCTGTTCTGCTTGTTTAGCTAAGAGGACGAGGTCCGAAATATTATTTGCATCTAGAATTAGTCCGACTGGTTTCACTTATCTTATCCATCCTTAAAACTACCATAAAAAACAAAGGCGGCCCATTGGGCCGCCCGTTGATAAGCAAGTTCAATCTACAGATAGTTTATAAATTATCAGTTTCTTATTTTTACTCTAGAAACTATTAGTCTTCTTTCTTTTCAGTTTCCTTATCTTCTTCAGCTTGAGCATTATCCTCTGCCTGTTCTTCGGAGGATTCTTCTGGAACCTCTTCAGCTTTAGCCTCAGGAGCTTCAGACGGCTCTTCCTCAGCCACTGGAGCTTCTTCTTTGGCCTCCACAGAAGGTTCTTCTACTTTTTCTTCTTCGGCAGTCTCAACAGGCTGAGCCTCCGCAGCAGGTTCGCTTTCAGCTTGGGGTGTTTCCTCAGAAACCTCTTCAGCTTTAGCCTCAGGAGTTTCAGCCGGTTCTTCCTCAGCCACCGGAGCCTCTTCTACCGCCGTCTCTTTCACCTCCGGCTCAGGCGCATCTTGTGCCTTTGCTTTAGGTTCTGATTCTTCTTTTGCAGTCTCAACAGTTTCAGCGACTACCGCAGCTTCAGCGGCCAAAACCTCTTTGGTATTGTTTTCTTCCTCTTCAATCAACCCAAGCTCTTCTGCAGACTCTTTCTTTGAGCTCTTAGCCTTAGCAGAGCCATCTTTTGCAGTAGCTTTAGGCTTCTTAGGAACAGCCTTAGCTTTCTTTTTCTTCTTAGGTTTATATTCTTCTTCAACTAGTTCAACAATGGAAACTGGGGTGTTATCTCCCCTTCTGAAACCTAACTTTGTTATTCTCGTATAACCACCGGGGCGATCCTTAAACCTCTCAGCAAGCTCATCAAAAAGTTTTTTTAGCACTTCTTTATCCCTGATGTAAGCTCCTGCCTGTCTTCTTTTATGAAGAGTCCCCTCTTTAGCAAGGGTGATTATCTTTTCAGCAACCCTTCTAAGTTCTTTGGCTCTAGTATCCGTTGTTTTCAATTTCTCATTACGAAATAAATCGGTAACCATATTGCGAAGCATAGCTTTTCTATGTTTAGTTGTAACACCGAGTTTTCGTCCTATTCTTTTATGTCTCATCTTCTAATCTCCAATTTGCTCGCAATAAAATTATTGAGAAGCTAACCTCTCACCGCGTTTCGCTTTCTCCGCATTGAACACTTCTTGGTTAATTTCAAGTCCAAGACCAAGACCCATTTCAACTAGTCTTTCTCTTATTTCGTATAATGATCTTTTCCCGAAATTTTCTAAATTCAACAAATCATCCTCACTCTTCTGTATTAAATCTCCAGCGTATTCTATTGCTGCTTTCCTTAAACAGTTAAGAGATCTTGCGGAAAGATCCATCTCTTCAATTGTATTAAAAAGTATTTCTTCCGTACCTTTAATTTCTTGTTTCTCTTCGCTTTCGGGCACTTCATCAACTTCAGTTTCATCAAAATTAATAAATATTGTAAGTTGGTTTTTCACAATTTTGCCTGCATATGCAAGAGCATCTTCAGGCAGAATAGTACCGTTGGTCCAAATCTCAAGCGTAAGTCTTTGAAAATCTGTACGCCTTCCTACTCTCGCGTTTGTAACAGCATAATTAACTTTTCTTACAGGTGAGAAGAGAGAATCTACAGGAATAACGCCTATTATAGTTTGCAGCTCGCCTCTTCTTTCAACAGGCTCATAACCTCTTCCCATCTCTACAGTCATCTCCATTTCCAGCTTGGCGCCTTCGGCCAAAGTAGCGATATGGTGATCTGGGTTTAATATTTCAACATTCTGATTGGTACTAATGTCACCTGCTTTAATACTGCATTCTCCGCTAGCACTTACAGTTATCACCTGAGGCTCATAAGTGTGCATCTTCAACTCTACGCCTTTGAGATTTAAGATTATCTCTGTAACATCCTCTGTTACACCGGGTATAGAGGAGAATTCATGCAGCACTCCGTCTATTTTTATAGAGGTAACAGCCGGACCCTGGATAGAAGAGAGCAATACCCTTCTAAGCGCGTTGCCTAATGTAACACCGTACCCACGTTCCAAAGGTTCGCAGATGAATTTTGCGTAAAATGGAGTAGCGCTTTTTTCTTCTTTTTCTATTTTCTTTGGTTTAATAAGATCTTGCCAATTTTTTTGAAAATCTTTCACCTTATCTTGCTCCATCACCTTATCTTCCTCCATTTTCTAAATCTAGCCATAGTTTACCCCTAAGGAACTTAATAAAAGCCTTTTTATCTTTATACTCTCGAATAAAATTCAACAATAAGCTGCTCATCAATTGGAAAGGTTACATCTTCTCTTGTAGGTAGCTTTGATACAGAACCTACATAATTTTCCTCATCAAGTACGAGCCATTCAGGCACTCCCCTTCTTGATCTGAATTCCAAAGCTTCGTGTACCCTTTTTAATTTCTTGCTTTTTTCCCTTACCTCAATCTTATCACCTTCATTAACCAAGTAAGAGGGAATATTTACGACTGAACCGTTAACTAATATATGCTTATGGCCAACGAGTTGTCTTGCGTCATTGCGAGAGCTGCCAAAACAAAGACGAAAGACTACGTTATCGAGTCTTCTCTCTAAAAGCGATAGTAAAATGAAACCTGTAACACCCTTAATCTTTGAAGATTTTATAAAGTATTTCTTAAATTGCTTTTCCCTAAGACCGTACATTCTTTTTACTTTTTGCTTTTCTCTTAGTCTTACTCCAAATTCTGAGAATCTAGTCCGGAATTTTCCATGTTCTCCGGGAACTTGATCCGGCCTTTTTTCAATGGCAGTTTTACCGTTATAGCTACGTTCCCCTTTAAGAAAAAGGTTTACTCCTTCTCTACGTGAAATTCTATCTGTTGGCCCTGTATATCTTCCCATATTGCAAAAAACCTCCTTAAAATCTGCTACAACAAATTCGGATCATTAAAAATACAATCATTAAACCCTACGCCTTCCCGGCGGTCTGCAACCATTATGAGGAATAGGGGTTATATCCCTAATGAATGTTACCTTGAGTCCCGCGGCCTGTATCGATCTTATTGCAGGCTCTCTTCCCGGACCCGGTCCTTTTACAAATACGGACGCGCTCTTCATGCCGACAGCGGCCGCTTTCTTTGCCACATCTTCAGCGGCAATCTGGGCTGCAAACGGGGTACCTTTACGAGTTCCCTTAAAACCTTTCATTCCACCGCTCGACCAGGCTATAACATTACCGCTCGTATCACTTATTGTAATTATAGTATTATTAAAGGTGGCTTGAATATTTATAACCCCTTGTTCTACAAACTTCTTAGCTTTCTTTTTAGTGCTTTTTTTAATAGCCATTACTTATCTCCGGGAAATGATTATTTGCCAGCCTTTTTCTTCTTCGCAATTGCAGTTCCACGAGGCCCCTTTCGAGTTCTGGCATTAGATTTGGTTTTTTGACCTCTCGCAGGAAGCCCCATCCTATGCCTAATACCTCTATAACATCCTATCTCAATCAGGCGTCTTATATTGCCTTGAACCTCTTTCCTGAGTTCACCCTCAACCAAATATTTATTCTCTAGTATATCCCTTATCGCAGCAACTTCCTGGTCGGTAAGGTCTTTTGACTTAGTATTCAAATCAATACTTGCTTCTTTTAAGATCTGATTAGATATTACTTTGCCAACACCATAAATATAGGTAAGTCCGATCTCAATTCTTTTCTCTAACGGAATATCAACACCCGCAATTCTAGGCATATTTCTCTCCTTCTACCCTTGCTTCTGTTTGTGTCTTTTATTAGTGCAGATTACTCGAACCACACCTTTTCTCTTAATTATTCTGCATTTATCGCAAATCTTTTTTACGGAAGCTCTAACTTTCAACTTTATAACCTCCCTACTAAAAACTTATTTTCTTAACCTATAAGTAATCCTGCCTTTTGAAAGATCATACGGTGACAATTCAAGCTTCACCTTATCTCCAGGTAGAATACGAATAAAACGAGTCCTCATTTTACCAGACACGTACGCTAAAACCTCATGTCCCTTTCCTTCATCAATTTCTACTCTAAACATAGCATTAGGAAGCGCTTCAATTACCGTACCTTCAAACTCTATTCTCTCTTCTTTCGCCATGTGCTCCCTATTGTTACTGAGTTAAGATGACAGGTCCTTTATCTGTCACGGCAACCGTGTGCTCAAAATGAGCGGAAAGTGTACCGTCAACAGTCACGGCTGTCCATCCATCACTCAAGATTTTAATATCAGGATTGCCTATATTCACCATAGGCTCTATAGCAATCACCATTCCGGGTTTTAACTTTATTCCATTTGAACCACTACCGTTACCTGGAACAAAATTCGGAACTTGCGGATCCTCATGCAAGCTCTTGCCAATTCCGTGACCAACAAATGATCTAACAATTGAAAAGCCCATCTCTTCAACATGCGACTGTATGGCGCGTGACACGTCAAAAAGTCCGTTATCGGGAGACGCTTCCTGGATACCTTTTAAAAGAGATTCCTCAGTCACTTGAAGTAACTTGTGAGCCAAAGAAGATATTTCGCCCACAGGAACGGTAATTGCAGAATCCCCATAGAAACCATCTAGGATTACGCCAAAATCAATCCCAACGATATCACCCTCTTTTAAAATCCTTTTCTTAGAAGGAATACCGTGAACAACCTCACTATTAATTGCAAAACATACGGACGCCGGATAGTCAGAATACCCTTTAAACGCAGGTTTCGCACCTCTTTTTATTGCAATTTCCTCAGCCATCCGGTCAAGATCCCAAGTTGACACTCCAGGCTCCACCATTTCTTTAAGGGTGTTTAGAGCCTCAACAACTATTTGAGCCGCGGACCGCATCTTCTTAATTTCTTCTTTACTCTTTAGATGAATCATAGTTCCACTTTTTTTAATACCGCTTGAATTCTTTCAAAAACCTCATCAATTGTACCCATCCCGTCCACTTCAGCCAATACGCCATCGCTCCTGTAATAGTCCTTCAAAGGTTCGGTCTGATTACGATAAACACTCAAGCGATTCCTTACAACATCTTCGGTATCATCCAGTCTTCCTTCAATCTTTGCCCTCTGCAATATTCTATCAGTAATTTCTTCATCATTAACTTCAAGGGAAATAACAATATCTATAGACTCGTTTTCAACTTCAAGCATTTCACTTAGAGCCTCGGCTTGAGCAATTGTACGAGGAAACCCGTCTAGCATAAATCCTTTTTCCGCATCCCCTTCTTTAATCCTATCTTTAATAATCCCTATAATCACATTATCAGGAACAAGCTCTCCTTTGTCCATATAGGACTTAGCAAGCACGCCCAGCTCAGTTCCGTTTTTTACGGCGGCCCTTAACATGTCACCAGTTGAAATATGGGCAGCAACATAGCTGTTAGCTATATTATTTGCTTGAGTGCCTTTTCCCGCTCCCGGCGGTCCAAACAATATCAACCTCATTTACTTAAAACTCCCTCATTATACATTAAACCTTTTAGGTCCTTTCATTCCTTTTTTCTTCACAAACCCCTCATAACTGTGGGTAATTAAAAACGACTCTACCTGCTGCACAAAATCCAGCGTCACACCCACTACAATTAGAAGGGATGTGCCTCCAAAATAAAACGGCAAATTAAACGGTTCCCGCTCTAGAAATGAGGGAATTACGCACACAAACGCGACATAAACCGCACCTATAAATGTAATTCGTCCCAGTATCTTATCAATATACTCAGATGTTTTCTTGCCAGGTCGGATCCCGGGAACAAATCCGCCGTTTTTTCTCAGGTTATCAGCCAAATCATCCGGATTATAAATCACGGCAGTATAGAAATAAGCAAAAAATATTATTAACCCCGCAAATATTGCATTATATATAAAGATGTTATCAAACAACAAATCAGACGCATTTCTTAAAAACGGAACGTTTATAAATGTAAGAACGGTTGCAGGAAAAATCAAAAGCGATGACGCGAAAATCGGTGGAATAACTCCAGCTGTATTTGTTTTAAGAGGAAGATGAGAAGACTGCCCTCCGTAAACCTTTCTACCTACAACGCGTCTGGGATATTGAACAGGTATTTTTCTATACGAACGCTCAACATAAACTATAAACGCTATAATGGCGAGTAACAAGATAAAGATTAGAGCAACGCCGAAGACGGTTAATTCTCCGGTACTAATCAGCCTTGTTATATCCCAAAAGGCACTAGGCAATCCAACTATAATAGACGCCATAATTATTAAGGATATACCGTTTCCAATACCACGCTCTGTTATTTGCTCACCTATCCACATTACAAAAAGAGAACCTGCTGTTAGCGTTAGAACAGTCATAATTCTAAAAGTCCAGCCGGCTTCCTTTACAACCGCATCACCGGAACCCAAACCACCTTCAAGAGTAAGGGCTAACATCAAACCTTGAACTACACAAATTAAGACCGTTCCATAACGTGAATACTGGTTAATTTTCCTACGTCCCGCCTCTCCTTCTTTTTGCATAGCTTCCAAGGAAGGAAATGCCTTTACCAATAAAGACATAATAATAGAGGAGGTAATAAAGGGCATCACGCCCAATGCGAATACAGAAGCACGCTCAAGAGCGCCCCCTGAGAACATATTTAAGATGTCAAAGATCGTACCGCTTGCCGTTTGCTCAAAGAGCCTTACTATCTGCTCAGGATCTATCCCCGGTATGGGAACAAACACACCCAATCTATAAACAATAAGCATCAATGCAGTAAACAGAAGACGCTTATTAAGCTCAGGAATTCTAGGAATAGAACCTACATTTCTATTCATATAGTATCAGCCTTCCCGCCTTTTTCTTCTATCTTTTGTATAGCGCCTTTGCTGAAGGCATCAGCCCTAACTGTAAGAGCAAAAGAAATTTCTCCATTTCCAAGTATCTTGATTGGTTTTTTACCGCTTGCAAGACCCGCCTTTATTAACTCTTCAGGCGTAACCGTCTCTCCTTCACTAAACTTGCTTAAATCACTAACCTGCACAAGATCAAACACAAGTTTGTTGCGGCTGGTAAACCCTCGCTTAGGGGACCTCATCTTAAGGGGAGTCTGACCGCCTTCAAACCAAGGAGAAACTCCTCCGCCAGCACGTGAATTCTGTCCCTTATGCCCTTTTCCACTTGTTTTTCCGGTACTACCTGATCCTCGTCCCACTCTCTTTTTATTCTTTTTTGAGCCAGGCTGAGGAGATAAATTATTAAGCATATTTTTTTACCTTCTTAAAATGAAGTTCACTGTAAATCAATTAACTAAAAATCCGAAACAACTAGACAAGATGAAGATTGAATAACTCGTTAATTAAAATAAGACCTGGGAAGATCTAATTCATTAAGTTCCTTCCCCCTAACCTTTGCCACTTCCTCAGGCATTCTGAGCATTAACAGCCCATTTACTGCAGCCACCACCACATTGAGAGGATTTGTAGATCCTACAACTTTAGAAAGCACATCATGAATACCCGCAAGCTCAACAACCGCTCTAACAGCTCCTCCCGCGATAACTCCCGTACCTGGAGAGGCTGGGTTTAGCATTACTCTACTTGACACATGCTGCCCCAGTACTTCATGAGGAATAGTGCTTCCCTGCCTTGGAATCCGGACCAGGCTTTTTCTAGCTTTTTCCATAGCCTTCCTAATTGCATCCGGCACTTCGTTTGATTTACCCAAGGCCACTCCAACGATGCCATCTTCATTACCAACAACAGCAAGCGCCGTAAAATGAAACCTTTTACCACCCTTGGTCACTTTCGCAACTCGTCTAATGTCTACAACCTTTTCCTTGAGTTCAAAATCATTTGGATCAATTTTTTCTTTTTGCAAGGATATCTCCCTAATAAACACTTATTACGATTTCTTTAAAACACGAGTCCCGCTTCTCTAGCTCCATCGGCAAGAGATTTTACTCTGCCGTGAAAAGGATAACCACCGCGGTCAAAAGAGACCTCTTTCACCCCTTTTGCTATAGCAAGCTCACCCAAGAGCTTCCCCACAACGCTAGCAGTATTTAGCTTGCCGCTATTATCGTCACCCAACATTTCTTTAACCTTGGGTGTCATGGAGGAAGCCGACACCAGAGTATTCATATTCGTATCATCTATAATCTGCGCATAAATGTGCCTTGATGATTTAAATACAGAAAGCCTGGGTCTGGAAGTACTTCCATTTACTTGTTTTCTTACTCTTTTATGTCTTAAATTCTTTCTGTGTTTTCTACTTGATCTTTTCATTACTATTTAGCACCCGCCTTTCCAGGTTTTAGTCTCAATATTTCACCGGAATACCTGACTCCCTTTCCTTTATAGGCATCAGGGGGCCTTATTTTCCTAATTCTGGCAGCGGTTTCTCCGATTAACTGCTTGTCAATTCCTTGTAGAATCAACCGTGTTCCCCTTTCTTCCACCGTTGCTGTTATACCTTCGGGAAGCGAGTACTCAACAGGGTTTGAATAACCCAGGTTGAATGTTAGAGAATCCTTCCCCTTAGGCTCAACCCTGTAACCTACACCAACTATATCCAGAGTTATAGTAAACCCGGCGCTAACCCCGGTAACCATGTTTAACAACAAAGAGCGTGTAAGTCCATGAAGCGCTTTTAGTTTTTTCTCATCACTTTTTCTTTCAATGAGGATTTTGTCTTCTTCAATTTTCGCATCTATTCCTTCAGGAATATTCCAAGAGAGCGCCCCTTTTCCACCTTCAATCAGGACAAGGCCTTCTTTGAAATTAATTTTTACACCCTCTGGAACAGGTATCGGTTTTCTACCAATTCTTGACATTATAATATCCTTATAATATTGAACAAATAAGCTCGCCACCTATACCCTGACTACGGGCTTCGGAGCCAGTCATAATTCCCTTTGACGTAGAGAGCACACAAATACCCAAACCACCCTTCACGCGAGGGATCTCGGTTTTGTTCACATAAACTCTTCTGCTTGGCTTACTTATTCTCTTGATTTCCTTAATTACGCTTTCTTTATCAGATGTGTAGGCAAGATCAACACTAATTGTTTTTCTGCCGGAATCCTCATTGATCTTCCAATTGGACACATAGCCCTGCTCTTTTAGTATCCTTGCCAATTCAACCTTAAACTTGGACGAAGGAATTTTCGTAGCTTTATGCCCAGCTATTACAGCATTTCTAATTCTTGACAACATATCAGCAATTGGATCTGTCATTTATTATCGCCTCTTAACGGTTAATTTAAACCGCAAACTAACAATTATTTACCAACTAGCCTTTCTTACGCCTGGAATTCTTCCAAAGCTCGCAAGTCCCCTGAAACAAAGCCTGCACATATCGAACTTGCGCATATAACCCCTGGGTCGGCCACAGAGTTTACATCTGTTTCCTTTTCTAACTTTAAATTTAGGTTCCCTATTTGATTTTATAACTAATGCTTTTCGAGTCATTAAGTCTTTCTCCTAATTTTTTACAAAAGGCATACCAAATTCTTCGAGCAATCCTCTGGCTTCTTCATCTGTATTTGCTGAAGTTACTATCGTGATATTCATTCCTTTTATAGTTTGGACCTTGCTGTAATCTATTTCCGGGAAAATCACCTGGTCTCTAAGACCTAAAGTATAATTACCCCGTCCGTCAAACGCTTTGGACGAAACTCCTCTAAAATCTCTAACCTGAGGAAGAGCAAGACTAATTAGCCTGTCTAGGAACTCATACATTCTGACAGAGCGAAGCGTGATTGAACAACCAATCGGCACTCCTTCTCTTAACTTAAATCCCGCTATTGAATTCTTCGCCTTTCTTACTACAGGCTTTTGACCCGTAATACGCGCCAGCTCATCAACAGCTTCATCCATAACTTTATTATCTTTACCGGCATCGGTAAGTCTACCAAGCCCCATATTAATCACAATCTTCTCCACTTTAGGAACCTGCATAC
The DNA here is from genome assembly GCA_029262255.1 of Deltaproteobacteria bacterium. Lineage (GTDB taxonomy): Bacteria > Desulfobacterota_D > UBA1144 > Nemesobacterales > UBA2774 > CR02bin9. The sequence continues at coordinate 6,160 of JAJCZT010000124.1, read as the reverse complement.
AATTTCCGTACGCGAATTTTTCCATCAAAGCAGGGGTAACACTATCTTTATAGAAATCTTTTAATCTGGGAGCCATTATGACTTAATCTCCTCTCCGCTCTTTTTGCTGTACCTAACCCTCTCCCCAGTACCCAGAACCTTACGCCCAATTCGTGTGGGTCCCGCCTCAGCCTCATCATAAAGCATCAAGTTAGATATATGGATTGAGGCCTCTTTTTCTACTATTCCACCACTAGGGTTTGCCTGATTAGGACGTTGATGGCGCTTTACAATGTTCAGTTTTTCAACTATAGCACGGTCTTTAGCCCTAAGAACCTTAATTATTTTTCCGGTTTTACCCTTATCTTTGCCAGATACCACATAGACGGTATCACCTTTTTTTACATGCATTTTTTTTCTATTATCAATATTTCTATTCATTTGGGTACCCACTTTTACACAACCTCCGGAGCCAGTGAAATTATTTTCATAAATCCCTTCACCCTAAGCTCTCGAGCTATGGGACCGAAAACACGGGTTCCCATCGGTTCATTATCTTTTGTTATAAGCACAGCGGCATTATTATCGAATCTTACGTAAGAACCATCCTTTCTTCTTTGTTCTTTTCTTGTACGCACAATAACCGCCTGCTGCACAGACCCCTTATCCACCTTTGCATTGGGAATAGCTTCCTTTACGGAAACTACCACTATATCTCCGAGCCTCGCATACTTTCTACCAGACCCTCCAAGCACTTTTATGCAGAACAATCTTTTAGCCCCAGTATTATCAGCTGAATCTAAATAAGTGGTTGATTGAATCACTTCGTTACTCCTCCTAGATTATTACTATTCCGCAACTTCAACCTCTAAAACTTCAGCCTCTAAAGGACTACCTTGCTCTAAAATCTTACTTACTTTCCATCTTTTATTCTTACTATACGGCCTTGCCTCTAGTATTAGCACTCTATCGCCTATTTTACATTGGCCGCTTTCATCGTGTGCTATAAATTTAGAATTTCTTTTGATAGATTTTTTATATCTCTGGTGCTTTTTAATCTGAACCACATCGACAATAACACTCTTATCCATCTTGTCGCTAATTACCGTTCCCACTCTGGACTGAATTTTTCCTCTAGACATTATCCAAGATACTCCTTCAATTAAGGCCCTTTTCTTTTTTAATTGTAAGCACTCTCGCCAGATCCCTTTTAAGGTTCCTTATTCTCGCAACATTAGTGGTCTGCTGAGTTGCTATTTGAATCCTAAGATTGAAAATTTCTTCTTTCAATTCGGATTCTCTGTTAATCAATTCTTCCTGTGACAATTCTCTTATTTCTTGTCCTTTCATCCTAATATATCCCCCTCGCCCCTGGTTACCATACGCGTTTTTATCGGGAGCTTATGAGACGCCAATCTAAATGCTTCCTTAGCCAATTCAGGGGAAAGTCCGGCAATTTCATAAATCATGGTTCCCCTCTTTAGCGGAGCCACGTACCCCTCAACATCTCCCTTACCTTTACCCATTCTCGTCTCCGCGGGTTTCTTAGTTATTGGCTTATGAGGAAAGACTCTGATCCAAAGCTTAGCGCCACGTTTCACATGACGAGTGATTGCTATACGAGCAGCTTCGATCTGCCTTGAAGTAAGCTTACCGCACTCAAGCGATTGGAGACCGTAGTCACCAAATGCCATCGAGGCTCCCTTTGTAGCTTTTCCTCTAATTCTGCCTTTAAATACCTTTCTATATTTTGTTCGTGAAGGTTGTAACATCTCTAGTCACCATTATATCGCTTGTTTACTTTTCTTCTCGAGTACTTCGCCTTTAAAGATCCAAACCTTAATGCCAATAATCCCATAAGTTGTTTTTGCCTCAGCAAAGCCATAATCGATATCAGCCCTTAAAGTCGTTAGAGGAACCCTACCCTCTCTATACCATTCTTTTCTAGCTATTTCCGCTCCACCCAGCCTACCGGAGACCATCACTTTTATACCCAATGCTCCCAATCTTAGAGCAGAGGCAATGACTCTTTTCATGGCACGTCGGTAAGCAACTCGTCTTACGAGTTGAAGTGCGGTATTCTCAGCCACTAGCTGTGCATCAACTTCGGGTCTTTTTACCTCTCGTATATCAAGGTAAATATCCTTGCCGGTCATCTTTGACAACCTGCGCCTGAGAGATTCTATTTCCTGCCCCTTTCTGCCAATTATCATTCCAGGGCGGGCTGAGTTAATTATAATTCTGACTCTTTCAGAAGCAGCTCTTTCTAGTTCGATCTTAGAGATAGCCGCTTGATAAAATTCGGTTTTAATGAGCTTGCGAATCTTCAAATCTTCATGAAGCAGGTCGGTATACTTTCTTTTCTCGGCAAACCATTTTGAATCCCAAGTTTTAGTAATTCCAAGTCTAAGCCCAATAGGGCATACTTTTTGACCCAATTTAAAGCCCCCTTTCTTCGAGCACTATTGTTATATGACTCATTCTTCTCTTCCTTGCACTAGCCCTTCCCATCGCTCTTGCTCTTATTCTTTTAAGCGTAGGGCCCTTTGATGAATAAATCTCCTTAATATATAAACTTTCAGTGTCCGAATGTCCCTTCTCGGAAGCATTGGCAACCGCTGACTTAAGCAACTTGGCTATATCGGGAGCGGAGCGCTTTCTGACGGAAGCAAGAATTGAAAAAGCTTTTTCAACCTCCGCCCCTCTAATGAGGTCTATAACCACCGAAAGTTTTTTTGACGATGCTCTGTAATATTTCTGTACAGCTTGAGAAACCATTATTCACCCTATTTTAAATTATTTTCTACTATCTTTTACCCATTCTTGACTTTTTATCTCCGCCTGCGTGGCTATGGAAAGTACGAGTAGGAGAAAACTCCCCTAACTTATGTCCTACCATATGCTCTGTAACATAAACGGGAATAAACTTTCTTCCATTATGAACCGCAAAAGTAAGGCCTATCATATCCGGGGTAACCATAGAACCCCTGGCCCACGTTTTTATGATACGGGGATTGACGGAAGCCTTTTCTGCCTGAATTTTTTTTACCAATTTCTCGTTTACAAAAGGACCTTTTTTATTCGACCTCGGCATATTCTCTCCTTAATCCATTCCGTAGCCAATTCTTCTACGCTTTACTATAAATTTATTAGTTCTCTTATTATTCCTTGTTTTATATCCAATAGTGATCCATCCCCAGGGAGAAACAGGATGCGGGTTACCTTTAGAAGCTTTTCCCTCTCCTCCTCCGTGCGGATGGTCAACCGGGTTCATAGCAACACCCCTGACTACGGGACGTTTACCCAAGTGACGCTTCCTGCCCGCCTTTCCCAACACAACTAACTCATGTTCCATATTGCCGACTCTACCTATGGTAGCCATACAGTCTAGATGGATTAAACGAATCTCACCCGAGACTAGCTTTACCTGAGCGTAATTGCCCTCTTTCGCAGTAATTTGAGCCGATGAACCGGCAGCCCTTGCAATTTTACCCCCACCTTTGGGTTTTAATTCAATATTATGAATAACCGTTCCTACAGGGATCTTTCTAATTGTAAGCGCATTTCCCACTGAAATTTCGACGTTATCTCCGGACATTACCGTATCGCCAACTTTTAAACCATTGGGCGCCAAGATATAACTCTTAAAACCGTCCGCATAGTTTAAAAGCGCAATTCTGGATGAACGGTTCGGATCATACTCAATAGAAGCAACCTTTGCGGGAATATCAAATTTATTTCTTTTATAATCAATTTTCCTATAAAGACGTTTATGCCCCCCGCCTCTCTGGAAAGCAGTAATCCTTCCGTGCGCGTTCCTTCCACCGGTTCTTTTTGAAGGCTCGGTAAGCGGTTTATAGGGCTTGTCGGTTGTTATATCCGAGAAATCGGATCCCGAGCGAAACCTTGTGCCCGGAGTTACCGGTCTAAATTTTTTAATACCCATACCTAAACTCCCTCATAAAATTCTATAGTCCCTTCTTTAAGCTTTACATACGCTTTCTTTATCGAGGACTTTTTACCTACTATACGACCCATTCTTTTTACCTTTTTACCGGTTGTAAGAAGTGTTCGTACTTTTTCAACTTTAACTCCGAATATCTTCTCTATAGCATCTTTAATTTCAATTTTATTAGACCTCTTATCAACTGAAAACACATGCCAGCCCGCCTCTTTAGCGTCAGACGCCTTCTCTGTAACCAAAGGCCGCTTTATTATCTGTCTAGGATCTTTCAATGTTTTAGAACCTCCTGGGCACGGGCTAGAGATTCTTCAGTCACGATAAGACTATCAAACTTAAGCACATCATACACATTAAGCCCATCAATTTTTACAACTTTTATGTTTTTCAAATTCTTCGCTGATTTAAGCAGATTCTCATTTTCACCGCTGATAATAATCAATGCCGATTTCAATTCAAATCTTTCAACAAAATCCGCTACTTGTTTTGTTTTTATCTCTGGGAGCTCGAATTGATTCAAAGCTATCAAGACGCCTTCGCTGTATTTAAGGGAAAGAGCGCTAATCAATGCCTGGCGTTTGGTCTTTTTATTGACGTTATAAGACCAATCCTTAGGCTTTGGTCCAAACACCACTCCACCTTTTCTCCATTGAGGAGATCTAATACTTCCCTGACGGGCACGCCCCATATGCTTCTGTTTCCAGGGCTTCGCTCCACCGCCGCGAACCTCTCCTCTCGTTTTCGTTGAAGCGGTTCCGGAACGCCTCTTTGCCAACTGCCAATTCACTACAGCGTGAAGCAGATGCTGTCTAACCGGCGCTTCAAAGATCGAGGGATCAAGATCCACATTGCCCACTTTACTTTTTTCTATATCATAAACATCAAGCTGCGGCACTTTCTATTCTCCCTTTTGTTGTACGCTTAATTATCACAGTACCCCCGTTGGGGCCCGGAACAGAACCTTTAACTATCAGCACGTTTTTCTCCGCGTCAACCCTAACAACGCTGATACCCTGAACCGTAACTCGTTCATTACCCATCTGTCCCGCCATTTTCATTCCCTTCCAAACTTTTCCGGGATAAGAAGCCTGTCCGATACCGCCGGGCCTTCTATGGGCCATACCGCCATGTGATGCAGGCTGGCCTTTAAAATTATGCCTCTTCATAGTTCCGGAAAATCCTTTTCCCTTACTATTCCCGACTACATCAACAATATCCCCTTCCTTAAATATCCCGGCATCAATAGTATCTCCGAGATTGTAATCCTCACCTTCGGGATCAAACTCCACAACATGCCTCAGAGGCGGCACTCCAGCCTTCTTGAAGTGTCCAAGAAGAGGCTTGCTTACCCTTTGAGGTTTTACTTCTTCAAAGCCAATTTGAACCGACTCATACCCATCTTTGCCGGCAGTTTTCTTTTGCACAACAAAGCATGGACCGGCTTCTATAACTGTAGAGACGACAACTGTTCCGTCATCAAGAAATATTTCGGTCATTCCTATTTTTTTACCAATTAATCCATTAATCATTTTTATTAAGATCCCGTAAGCTTTATTTCTACCTCAACACCTGAGGCCAGATCAAGCTTCATAAGAGCATCAATTGTTTGTTGAGTAGGCTCGAGTATATCCACAATTCTTTTGTGGGTCCTAACCTCAAAATGCTCTCTTGAGTTTTTGTCTACGTGTGGAGACCTTAGCACGCAATAGCGGCTAATATGAGTGGGAAGTGGGACAGGTCCCGCAACCCTAGCGCCGGTTCTTTTGGCAGTATCCACAATTTCCACAGAGGAGCGGTCAAGCAATCTGTGATCGAATGATTTTAGCTTTATTCTTATTTTAGAAGCACGACTCATATATAAATTCCCTTAACCCTATTTACTCCGTAATTTTAGTAACAACACCAGCACCTACTGTTCTTCCGCCTTCTCTTATCGCAAAACGGAGTTGGTCTTCCATTGCAACAGGCGCTATCAGTTCCACATCCATATTTATGTTATCCCCTGGCATTACCATCTCTACTCCTTCCGGTAATACTATCGACCCCGTTACATCCGTTGTCCTTAAATAAAACTGAGGCCTGTATCCTGGGAAAAACGGAGTGTGTCTTCCACCCTCTTCTTTCTTCAATACATAAACCTCTGCCTTAAACTTGCTATGCGGGGTTATACTACCAGGCTTTGAAAGCACCTGCCCCCTCTCAACATCATCCTTCCCGGTT
>JAJCZT010000123.1 GCA_029262255.1 Deltaproteobacteria bacterium | reverse complement strand
AAAATTGGGGCTTCAATTGTAGTCCTGGATGTTTTTAACCGAAATGAAATTCTGGATATACTGGAGGAAGAATTCATAACGGTCTTTCCGGCAGTACCAGTTATGCTCGATGTGCTGGCAAAAACATATATAGCGGAACCTAAAGACCTCTCCTCTCTTAAGCTCGTTATATCGGCAGGAGCGCCCTTGTCTGAGAGAATATTTCATAGCTTCTTTGAGAAGTACGGTATATATACCAGACAGCTCTACGGTTCAAGTGAGACCGGTGTTATTTCCATAAATCTGGGTGATGATATAGAAAATACTTTCAACTCCGTAGGGCGGCATGTGAAAAATGTGGAAGTTAAGATTCTGAGTGAGGACGGTAGAGAAGCCGGGGTCGATGAAGTAGGGGAGATTACCGTTAAAAGCCCCTCTATGACGAGGGGATATTTTGGATTACCCGAAGAGACAAAAAAAGTTTTTCGAGACGGATACTATTTCACGGGGGATTTGGGAAGGATTGACCCTAAGGGGTTTATTTACATAGTCGGCCGCAAGAAATTCTTTATAAATATTAGCGGCAATAAGGTTGATCCCTCAGAAGTCGAGAACTTTCTAATAAGGCATACCAAAGTTAAAGTGGCTGTGGTTTTAGGTATTACAGATAGTGACGGCTACGAGAGGGTTAAGGCTGTTTTGGTTGTTGATAAAGGGGTTAGCAAAAAAGAAATTCTCGAATATTGTAAAGATGAAATTGCGGAGTATAAAATTCCCCGTATTATTGAATTTAGGGATGAGCTTCCGAGAAGTCCTACGGGGAAGGTCTTAAGAGAGGAACTGAAGTAATATGCAAATCTTGGTTTCTGATATTAATATGAATATAGAAAAGAGAGTAAAAAAGGTGTTAATCAAAAACGCTCTTAAGGATATAGATTCCAAAGAACTTCATCTTGATTCTCCACTTATAGAATACGGCGTTGGCCTTGATTCAGTTGCTACTTTAGAGCTTGTAGTTGCACTAGAAGAAGAATTTCAGATCCGTATAGATGAAAGCGAAATTACCCCAGAGACATTTGAATCTATTAAGAGTATTTCCTCTCACATATCTCAGAGGATTTAGAATCTTTACTTTTTAGTGAGACCCTTATCTTTTAAATACTTCTCAAAGGTATTTGTAAATTCTTTCCTAACACGCTCACTTGCCTTTCCTATGGGCGCGATAACTGTTTTTTCATAAATTTCGGCTGCTGTGGCTTCAAGCTTCGTATCCCCAGTTGTACGAGCCATTCTTAATACTGCTATGGAATTATAAAATATAGCTTTAAATAGGGCTTTCTTTGCATCATTAATATTTAACTCTTCCAATAATTTCTGAGCCTCAATTAGCGCATAGAAACCAACACCACAAAAAAGAGTAAGCAATTTTTTTGATTCATCAGGCGACATACCTTCAATCAGATAGACCAGGGGCGCCTCTACTATAGATTCAAGCTCCTTTTCGCTGCTGATAATATTGGCAAGTTCCTGCACCTTCTCCCCATCGGCGTTATCAAGCAGGTCTTGTAAGGCCCCCTGTACATATTGGAGGGCGAAACTATCTTTTATTTCATCCGGGCTAAGTCCCTCAGATTTTAGAGCTTTAATATGCGCCAGTTTGTCTATCGTTCTTTCAGGGAACATGAGGGTTGTCTTTGACTTGCCGCCATGCATCGATCTTTTTCTCTTGGGTTTTGGAATTAGACCTAGTTTGGCAGAGAGTTTAATTGTCTTCTCGGGATCTTTTCCAAGCTCGATTTTTCTCTTTTTGGCTTCTTTAATAATATCTTCAAGTGATATATCTATCATAAAAAGATATTACGCTGGTTGTAAAGCTGTTGTCAAACTCTCAGGCCATTTTTTTAGAAGACCCAAAGCTGTTTATTGTTCAATGCTGACTATGTTGTACTTGGTCATTAGTTCTTCCGATTGATTTTACACTGCACTTAGTTTATTACTTTATTATGGCGATTAGCAGCATTCTCGTATACGAACCAATAGATAGTTTTGGAGACAAAAGTTCTTACTGGAAAGAATACTGCGAGTTTTACGAACAATATTGGGGTGGACCTACGTCTCCCTTAGGAGTCTGGTTCGGCAATGAGTATGAAGCATTTAGAAACGCTCTTTCTTCACACTTAGATATGGAGAAGAAAGAAATAGAAGACTGTTATTTTATGAAAGATAAGGATGGGAAGTATTATATATCCCCGATGTTCTCTAAAACCAATTCCTCACACTCTGAAAATATCATACCCCTTGACTGGTTTTTATTGTTTAACGAGGATGAGAGAAAATCACTCTATACTCATTGGGGTTTTAATGCCGTTCATTATGATACGGAAATCCAAATAGCCCTTGATAGAATAGAGGAGGTTTTACAGATTTTATCAGACTGTTTTGAAAATTGTGAAGAGGGCGAGCTAACTTCTCTCTTTGCCAATAATTTAAGTGTCATGAGTCAAGGTTTAAGCGATCTGGAGATATGGCTTTCCGGGTTTGATAAATCTGGTTTTATTGTACTCAACTATGGGGAACTCTGCTCCTTTATACATGCATCCACACTAAAAAATGAACAGTCAGTGGGTGAAATGTGGGAATTCCTTCATCTTCTGCGCAATGGACGGCTTGAGGATGCTTCTACTTCACTCAGGGCATTGTTCCACAAGTGGGAAGGTATAAGGGCCCAAACCTCAGGCGATGTCGGCAAATCGACTATTCAATAGCTGAATTTTTCCTATTATCTTAGTTTTTCCTATCAAAACCCCGTTTTATATCAAATAAAACAATAAATTGCGTCACTTGTAACAGGCTGATATTACAGCATATTTTGTTGTTGGGAACATTATTTTAAGTATTTTACTTAAATCTGAAACCAAATCTTAATCGTATTAGTTTATATGTATATCACTCAAGTTGCCTAGATGCATCTATTATGAGCAAAAGTACATCTAATTTAGAAGGAGAGGGAAATGTTAAAAAACTCAGAATATAGTCAAGCATTTGATGGTTACGAAAATGACCAGGTAGAAACTCACATAGAATCAGTTGCAGAAGACTTCACACATGCAGAACTCGAGGACACCGAGGACTATTTCGATGAAGAAACTCCAGATACTGAGCAGGTTACTGTAAAAACTAAGAAGCCAGAAAAAGAAATTGATATCAAAAATCATGATCTTAGACTGGTAAACGCCTACTTCCAGGAAGTAAGCACTGAACCATTATTAACACCTCAGGAAGAATCTCTGGTTGCTGCGAAAATAAAATGCTGTGAGTCAAAGGCAAAAGAGATTAAGGCCATTATAGAAGATGTTTTAGGCATGAGGCTGGAAGATGATGCCGGAGAAATCGAGTTGAATGTAAATAATTTCCTCAAAAATGCTTCAGGCTCATCTCTGACTAATACGAAGCTAAAGGATATAAAAGAAGCGGCCCGTCTCAAAATTTTGGTTAATGTCTATAAAGTGACTACAACCAAGGGCATACAACTTAGAAACAGGTTTGTTAAATCCAATCTTAGGTTGGTTGCAAGTATGGCAAAGAGATATGCCGGGAGAGGTATTCCGTTTCTCGATCTAATTCAGGAAGGGAACCTGGGGCTTATAAAAGCGGTCGAAAGATTTGACCATACTAAGGGGTACAGGTTTTCGACATACGCCTGCTGGTGGATTAATCAGGCTATGACAAGAGGAGTATTTAATCAAACACGCACTGTAAAAATGCCCGCATATTTGCTTGAGAAGGCGGGCAAAGTCAGATATGTGAAAAAAGAGCTGACTGAACAAAATGAAAGAGAACCTATGGCTGAGGAAATAGCTGAAAAGGCTCAGATGAGTGTCGAGAATGTTAAAAGGATTCTTGAATCTAGCGGCAACAGAGTTGTGCGTTTAGACACTCCGGTTTACGATGGCGAGAAGGCAACGTATTTGGATTTCGTAGAGGATTCAAGTTCCCTGGTCGTAGACAGCATAATTGCCGAGATTTCAATACCCGGCAACATAAACAGCGCGCTCTTAAGGCTGACTGAGCGAGAGAGGGAAGTTGTAAAGATGCGGTTCGGCATAGGATATGAAAGCACGTATACGCTTGATGAAATAGGACAGAAATTTCAATTAACAAGAGAGAGAATTAGGCAGATAGAGAAAAAGGCGCTTGAGAGAATCAGAAAGTCAAAATCGGCTCCCGTGCTTAGGAGCCTTATGGATGTCTACAACCACTGAGTTGTAAACATCAAACAGCACAAGATTCGCAACTATAATGTTGTGACTAAAAGGAAAAGGGAGCATTAGCTCCCTTTTTCATTTTCTGTCATTCCCGAATGTTTTAGTCGGGAATCCATTCTTTGATCATTCTGAATTTTTTATCATCACCTTTTTAAATCTCAATGTCTGTTAGCATTGGACGAAAGTTTACTAAAACCAAATCAAGAGGGATTTGTTTTTGGATTCCGACATTACAGAACGAACGCGATCGAGTGAGCAATCCGGTGCCCTTGCCTAATATCTTGTCACCCTGAACTCGTTTCAGGGTCTAATATCTAATTTCTATGTTATTATCATTTGCTGAATCTACAAATGAAACCTGCTGATATTCATAAAATAGTAAAAGTTTTAGCAACAGAGACTCCCAAGTGGGATGTCCCAATAGTTACTCTTGTCGCCGAAACCTCCCGCGACCCGTTCAAGGTCTTGATCTCGACGGTCCTAAGTCTCCGCACTAAAGACGAGACTACTGCCGAGGCGTCTAAGAAGTTATTTAAACTTGCAGATAATCCTGCCGATATGATTAAGCTCAGCGAAAAAGAGATTATTAAGGCAATTTACCCAGTAGGGTTCTATAAGACTAAAGCAAAGAATATTAGATCGATCTGCCATGATCTTATCTCCAAATACGGCTCAAAAGTGCCCGACGATATAGATGAGCTTCTAAAATTAAACGGCGTGGGTCGAAAGACTGCTAATTTGGTAGTCACGCTTGGCTACGATAAACCCGGGATCTGTGTGGATACTCACGTTCATAGAATCTCAAACCGTTTTGGTTACATAAAAACCAAAACCCCTGATGAAACTGAAACCGCCCTTAGAAAAAAACTCCCTAAAGAACATTGGATTGATTACAACAGCCTCCTTGTATCTTTCGGTCAGCATCTGTGCCGCCCGATTTCCCCATTCTGCTCCCGGTGCCCGGTCATAAAATTCTGCGATAGGGTAGGGGTAACTACAAGTCGCTAAATACAACCCGTCATTTCGACCGACACACATTGTGTGCAGCCGAAGAA
>JAJCZT010000122.1 GCA_029262255.1 Deltaproteobacteria bacterium | reverse complement strand
TCTCAGGGTCTGTTTCTCTCTCAGCGGCTTCAAAAGATAGGAGTATCTTTCTTCGCATCTCTAAAGCGTCTTCAACTGTTTTTAACCCCGGCGCGATATTTGCCCAGTCGTCATGCCCAAAGTAATGATGATGAGATCCTGTTGCGACAATTAGAGTGTCATATGTTATCTCTCCGTCTCTGAAAATCACCTTTTTTTCTTGGGGAAGAATATCGGTTACTTCTGCTTTAAGCACGTAGGTGTCCTTATAGTCAGTTAGAACGACACGAAGTGGAGAGGCAATATCCCCGGGTGAAAGCCAGCCAGCCGCAACCTGGTATAAAAGCGGTTGAAACAGGTGAAAGTTGCGCTTATCAATGATAGTAACCTTCACCTTTCCGCCCGAGAGCATTTTGGCCGCATACAAACCGCCGAACCCGCCTCCCAAAATTACAATATGGTGAAGTTCATCGCTTTTTGTTTCAATTTCAGTCATTTCTAACGAATAACCATCCCCTCTAACGAATAACCATCCTTTCTAACAAACAACCACCCTTTCTAACAAAAAACATGCTTTTATCTAATTCCAGTAATTTTACCTCGGCGCCAAGATAAAACTTTACCTGTAGATTCTATATATGGAATTAAATGCTGCCTTGAACATATCTAAGAGTTTTTCCAATAATTGTGATCAAAAAGGATGTATCTATAGATTAATAGCCAATTATGATATGGTTTCAGTCTGTGAAATTGATTTTCATCTGGTAACTTAAGTAAGAATATGATATACGAAGTCATTATAATTTAGATTGCGGGAGTAATTAAATGTCCGAGCATTTATTAGTGGGTTTGGCGGCCATACTAGTTTTGGGTATTGGTGCGCAGTGGTTAGCTTGGCGCATAAGCCTCCCCGCAATTTTGCTTTTGCTGATTTTCGGTTTTATAGCGGGTCCTGTTACCGGTCTTATTAATCCCAATCAACTTTTCGGCAACCTGCTTCTTCCTCTCGTATCTATCACCGTAGCCATAATATTATTTGAGGGCGGATTAAGTCTTAAGTTCTCAGAAGTTAGAGAGGTTACCGGAGTAATTAGGAACCTGGTTACTGTTGGGGTCCTGGTCTCATGGGTCTTAACTTCAATTATCTCCTACTTTATCTTTGGGCTTGGACTACAGATTTCCGTGCTTTTGGGAGCTATTTTAGTCGTTACCGGTCCTACTGTGATTATTCCACTGCTCAGACACGTAAGACCCTCCGGAAGGGTGGGGTCTATTATAAAGTGGGAGGGGATAATTATTGATCCCATAGGTGCTATATTGGCGGTGCTTGTATTTGAAGTTATCATCTCTGGGGGCTTTGAAAAAGCTACAGAACTCGTAGTGATAAGTCTTTTTAAAACTCTTGTTATCGGCGCCGTACTGGGGTTTGCGGGGGCACAATTAGTTGTTGTGATACTTAGAAGGCATTGGGTCCCTGATTTTCTTCAGAACCCTGTGTCTTTAATGATGGTTGTTTTTGTCTTTGTTTGCTCTAATGTGATACAGATAGAATCTGGCCTTTTGTCCGTTACCATAATGGGTATTGCACTTGCCAACCAGAAGCGGGTAAGTATCAGGCATATAGTTGAGTTTAAGGAGAACTTGAGGGTTTTATTTATTTCAGGTCTATTCATCCTTCTAGCGGCGCGTCTTACTATAGATGAGTTAAATCACGTATTGAATTTTAGGGGCCTTATATTCCTTGTCTTGTTGATACTGGTAGTGCGGCCGCTTAGTATTTTTATTTCTACTTACTTCACAGATCTAAATTTGAAAGAGAAACTGTTTATGTCATGGATGGCCCCAAGGGGTATTGTCGCTGCTGCCGTAGCTGCGGTATTCGCGCTTAGACTTGCCGAGGCGGGATATGAACAGGCGGAGCGTCTAGTGGATATAACGTTTTTGGTTATAACCGGTACTGTTGCTATTTATGGACTTACCGCATTTCCATTGGCAAAGCGTTTGGGTCTCGCAAAGCCCAACCCTCAGGGGATTTTGATGGTCGGCGCTCACAGCTGGGCAAGATCTATTGCAAAGTTTCTCCATGAAAACGGGTTTCAGGTCTCCCTTGTTGATTCAAACTGGGCCAACGTTTCCGCCGCACGTCAGGAGGGGCTGAAGGCATACTATGAAAATATATTACTAGAGGATATATCAGAAAATATTGAGCTTGATGGGATAGGAAAGCTGATTGCGCTCACTCGGAACGACGAGGTGAACTCTCTTTCGGCTCTTCATTTTATTGAGGATTTCGGACGCTCCCAGGTCTATCAGTTGCCCAAGCTATCTAAGTTCAGCGCCAGGAGTGAAGAGGGTATCCCGCAGCACCTGCGCGGGCGTCTATTGTTCGAACCTGAAGCAACGTTTCCTTATCTTGACTCAAAATTTGCCTCCGGCGCTTCGTTAAAAAAGACTTCGCTTACCGATGAGTTCAACTATAATTCTTTTAAATCTTTATACGGAGATAAAGCCCTTCCATTATTTTTGGTAAAAGAGAGTGGAGAGCTTGTAGTGTTTGCTTTAGATAATACGCCCACACCTTTACCGGGCCAGTATTTGATCTCTTTGGTTGATAAAGAGGATGAGGATTAATTCAAAGCTATCAGGTCTTAGAGGCTATCCGTTTACTACGGCTGCGGTGGCAAAAATCAGACTTACTACAACGAATGCGGAAACTATGAGAAGCATAATTATAGGTGGCGTGCCGCTGTAACCTTTATGAGCGTTAGGGACGCTTGATTGATCAAAACTTTTCCTTCTTTCCATTAAACCTTTTCTCCGGGCAGGAACCTCTGCTGCAGTTTCTGTTTCTGCTTCAACTTCTTCTGCTTGCTCCTGGGTATCTTCAGCTGCTTCCAGTTCCCGGGTTTCTTCCTCTACGGTTTCTGCTTCTGCATGCACTTCTTCTATCTCTTCAGAAAGTTCTTCTTGTTGGGTTTGTTCTTCTTCTATTTCCGGATTCTCTTTCTCTGACATTTATTTCCTCGTCTAGTTTGTCTTGGTAGGTCCTTATTGTTTTAGTAAGGTCCAAACGCGTATTCCTGGGCCATTTTGAGTTGATACTTTAGTTCTTTTACCAATCTTCTTTGTAGGTCGCTCCAAGCTAACATGCCATGGTACTGTCCGTCATCATCAAGTATGAAAAGATGGGAAATGGTATTGTCATTCATTAGGTCCATACATGCCAGGAGTGATGTATCCAATTTTACGGTATGAAGTGTTGTGCTCATGATCTCAGCAACTTTTACTTCCGTAGGTTTCTTTCCCAGGGCGACGACCTTATCGGAAAAATCGCTGTGTCCAACAACACCAACTATTTTTCCCTCACTCATCACACCGGTTGTCCTGACTTTAAAATTCCTCAGTTTGAGAGCCGCGACGTTAGCAGTATCTTTCGCATCCACAAAGAAAACCCTATCCCTTGCTCCAATTAAATCGTGTACTTTTAATTCTTCTAACATGGATGCTTACCTCCTATGTCTAGATTTGCAAAAATAAACACAACAATTTAAGACCAATTTTCCCAACCAGTAATAGAATATCATAAAATCAGTTATGTATGAAGACCTTTTTTTTAGGTCGCTCCAGGCGGGTAGCACCTGCTGGCAAACGATTTCTACTTACCTCTATTGCCGGATTGAAACTCCATTGTTAATCCAAAGCCCTCTTCGAATATTTAGAACCCCTTACGTATCCGCATTCTAGTTTAATCCCAGTTTGGTTAAAGGGGAGCGGTGCATAAATGAGTTTTAATTATGAGAGTTGTTGTTATTCTCAAACAACTTGCATTTGGGAATGCTAGTAAATAGAATATCAAATATGGGTTTTGAAGCAATTTATGTTTTTTAGCATCTAAAAATTAAGAAATTCAGTATCAGGAGGAATATAATGGCGGAATACGTGCATCCGGAAGTATTGGTGAGCGCCCAGTGGGTGGCTGACCATATTAATGATCCTAATATCAGGATAGTTGAATCTGATGAGGACATACTGCTATATGAAGTTGGTCATATAGAGAATGCTTTAAAAGTAGATTGGCAGACAGATCTTCAAGATCAGTTAGTCAGGGACTATATTGATAAGGAGAAGTTTGAGCAGCTACTTTCAGACAAGGGTATATCTAATGATTCTACAGTCGTTTTTTATGGGGATAAGAGTAACTGGTGGGCATGTTACGCACTCTGGGTATTTAAGCTCTTTGGACATGAAAACTGCCTTATTATGAACGGGGGGAGGCAAAAGTGGATAGAGGAACAACGCCCGCTAACAAAAGATGTGCCTGATTTTCCTAAAACAGATTACAAAGTATCGGGGACTAATGAAGCAATAAGGGCTTTTAGAGATGATGTGGTAGCTCATATTGGCTCAGACAACCCGCTTATTGATGTCCGCTCGCCTAAAGAATACTCTGGAGAGCTCCTGCATATGGAAGCATATCCTCAGGAGGGCGCGCTTAGAGGCGGTCATATTCCCGGTGCCGATAATGTTCCGTGGGCCACAGCAGCCAATGAAGACGGCACATTTAAGTCAGCCGATGAGTTGAGATCCATTTATATGGAAGGTAAGGGGCTCAAAGAGGGTGATGATATAATTGCTTACTGCAGAATTGGGGAGAGGTCCTCGCATACATGGTTCGTATTGACTTATTTACTTGGGTTTGATGATGTAAAGAACTACGACGGGTCATGGACAGAGTGGGGTAACCTGGTAAGAGCGCCAATCGAAAAGTAAGAGTCTCTAAAATAAAGGATACCGAAAAAGGGATGCTGCGCTTGAAGAGCTGCATCCCTTTTTAAATTAAACAATATTCATGACTAAGATAGAAGAAATAATAGAAGCTTTTCAAGCTGCCGATTATCAGGAGACTCTTGCGATGCTCCTCGATTATTCGGAGAATCTTCCTAAACTGCCTGAGAAATATATAGAAGCCCGGGATGCAGGACTTAACCGAGTTCCGGAATGTGAGACCCCTGTATTTGTATGGATTGATTTAAATGACGGGTTAGTTCAGATACATGCGGATGTGCCCGAAGAATCACCCACCGTGAGGGGGTTTGTAGGTATTCTAGTTGACTCATTTAACGGTACTACTCCCGAGGAGGTGCAATCGGCACCTCAAAATCTTGTTCACAGTCTCGGTCTTGATCAAAAGCTCGGAACAAGACGTATGTTCGGGCTCAGCGCGGTGTATAACAGGATCAAAAGCGGAGTAAAAGAAGCGGGCGGGCGGCAGCAATAGGTACAATGTTAATATTCTACCCCTCTATGAATTACCGGCACTATTTAAGATGAATCAAGAAAAGATAATGGAATTGGTCTTAGATCATTACGAGAATCCCAGGAACTATGGAACGAAAGAAGATTCCAATGTGGTTTATGAAGGCGGCAATCCTGGTTGCGGTGACATAATTACAATTTATATGGACATTGATTCAAATGGAGTAGTAAGTGGCATTAGTTTCTCCGGCGAGGGGTGTATGGTAAGCCAGGCTGGAACTTCTATGGTTCTTGAGAGAATGAAGGGTAAGACCCTAAGTGAGCTTGAGGCGATGCCGGCGGATATTGTTCGGGAAACTTTGGGCAAGAAACTAGTATCTACGCGCCCGGATTGTGCTCGACTGGGATTTAATACAATGAAAAATGCAATTAAAAAATGGCGAAGATTAAAGACACTCTCCAGTATTGAAGATTCAAAAGAGACTTAACCCATAACAACTATTTTGAAACTAGCTTATTTCTCAATCCCTTTTAATCAGACTTTGATTTCACCACGTACATATTCGGATTTTGCAGTCGGACTGCCTGGAGCCTTTGCTGCATTATGAAAGCAAATCTTTTTATCAGTTCATAACCCAGGTCGTGATCCTTTTCGCATTGTTCGAGTATGAATTTTGCGTCTAATGAGACGGCCTTGGTGGGAGCTACAGCCTTAGAGTCAAAGTGCGCTTTATAGGGAGGGAATAACCAACCCCAACCTAAGATATCGCCTTCCCCGAGCATTTGGATCGTAATAGGGTCCCTGTCGGGCGCAAGAGTTGTTTCAAGTGCTACGATACCCTCCTGGATTATATAAAACTTATCAGCCTTTTGGTTTTCTCCAAGAATAAGCGCCCCCGTATCAAAACTTACGTTCGAAGCCTTTTCTATGATCATGTCCAGATAATTTTGATCCAGTCCTTTGAAGCAGTAATGTTCACTGATTACGGATTCGAGTGTCTGCATGGCCTATCTCCTGATCTTAGGATTCTCATCTAGATACTATTATATCATTTTTAGATGTCCAATATAGGGGAAATTTTCAAATATTTTATATTATCGGGGATATGGAACTAATTGAATCCTCTCCCAATTAGTTCCATATCTGTATCTTGTCAGAATTTCTTAATTTAGTTTAGACCCACAAATACTATTAATTGATATATCCCAGAGATAGAGTCTCTCTCAAATTGACCGGTATTAAGGATGAACTGTCAATTTCTGCATCATTCCTACGTCTTCATGGGTAAGAATGTGACAGTGAAAAACGAAATCTCCCGGGAATAACGGGTCCAAATAGGTCCTGAAAGTAACAGTGCCGTAATCTGCCTCATTTATGTTGGTGCTTCCAGTAGCGGCAGGTACTAGGATTGTATCCCGCCATTCGGGCTCTGGGAGCGCCTGGCCGTTTATATGAGTTATAAGGAACGGGTTTACATGAATATGAAACGGATGATCCGAGAATGAACGGTTTATGAGTGTCCACTCTTCAAAATTGCCACCAAACATATCGCTATACAGCGGTTCAGCTGAAGTAAAAAGCCCTTCTTTTTCGTAGTCTATACGTGGCATTTCCGGGTCGACAACAGGATTGGGAATTCCCTCATCATCTGCGTCCCTTGCCATGAGCAGGTTCTCGAAAGTTATGCCCCCCCAGTAATCGGCGTCATATAGATCGAAATACCAGCCGCAGGAAGGAAGTCGGTTCTCCGGCATTGTCTGTCGTCCGCCCTGACCGCATAATTCAAATGCCATGTTGCGCTCAGCGTCTAGAGGAGCGTCTAACATCTCTTCCACAGTCGGAATTCCCGATGTCACGGGCAGCGGTCCATCGGGCAAATCCATGCTCTTTTCGCTTCCCTCAACTATAATAGTGGCCAGAGTTACGGGATAAGTGACAGCTGGAAAATCATTTCCTACGCGCGCTATTCTGGGTGCGGGGTCTACACCTTGCGGTGTAACGGAGTAATTGCCTGCGGGGTCAAGCACCTGAAGAAGATATATGCCCGGCTCACCTGCTTTGACGAGCACGTCCGCGCGGTTTCCGGCTCCCATCACATAGGGCTCTCCTATGCCAAGAGTCAGCATTTCCGAGACGTTTATTCCGTCGTTGGCTACGACATGTAGGCTGTGACCCTGAAGCGCTACGGGAAGAGTCTCTCCTGAGGCCGCGTCTAACATCCTCCAGCGCTGTACCTCGCCGGGGCGCATGTGCAGTGTGGGGTTTGTTTTTCCATTGGTTGTAAAATAGGCGATGCTGCTCTGGAAAGGAGCCCAAAGGCCGTTTGTGGCCCCATTATCCGAGGAGAACTGTTGTGCGTCTTCGTTTACAAACGGAACTTCGCCGTCTGCATCTGTTCTGATTACCTGAAAGGCCATAAGGATTTCTTTGGCAGCGGCTATTTCGGGGACTTCGTTTAAATCTCCGGGCCCGCCTTCAATAATTAGAAAGCCGGACATTCCGCCGAAGAATTGAAAGCTAACCGAGCCGTGCTTGTGAGGGTGATACCAGAATGTTCCGCTCTGGTGATCGGCTGCGACATCGACCTGAACCGGATTTGTAGTGCCTGGCTCCATAAGGCGGAATACGTTATCGGAAATGCCGTCAGGGGATACCGTTAACCCGTGTGTGTGCAAATTCGTTGTAAAGGGGTCTTTGGGAAAAGCTCCCAGTCTTTGTTCTTCGGGATTTTCGGGGAAATTGTTTATTAAATCAATCTGTATGGAATCCCCGGGTTTAATACGAAGGGTAGGACCTATTAGATCTTCGTTATATGTAGGAGTGTTAACTTGATCTAACTCACCGGTCTCTGAATTCTCAATAAAATTTGTCGCAAGCAGTGTTTCTAGTACGGTGCGAAGTACACCGTTTTTGGAATTTATCTCACGGGGCTGCGGGAAATCGTCCCCGTTGTTATTGCTGCTGCTGCAGCCTCCTATGCTCCAAAAGGATATTACTCCAATTAATAGAAATATTCCTATGACTTGGAGTAAACTAGTTCTGGTAACCTTAAGCAGGTTTTCTCTGGACATCTTATCCCTCCTCTAATTTAAGTAAAAGAATTATCTGTCGCCTATCCGGTTTACAAATATTTCACCAAACCGCTGCTATGTCAATATGCTATTATATAAACGTATTTATCTTGCCTATGATTATGACTACGCAATACAAACGGATGAGTTAAAAAATGAAAAAGCTTTATATACCGTCTAATGAATCGGAACTTGTATTTATAAAGAGCGTGCTCGAAGCCGACGGGGTGCCGTTTTATGTCCAGAATGATAATTTTGGCTCACTGTATTCCGGGGCATACATGAGTTACTTTAATGCAAAAACTGTAATGGTGCCTGAGGAGTATTATGAGGATGCAAAGCAAATAATACAAAGTGTAATAAAGGACGCGGAATTTGTAGACTCTAAAGACAAAGAGCCTCCCGGCGTATCTGATTTATTTAACAATCTGATCAGCGTACTTACTCTCGGGCTATATTCTCCCGGCGGCGGAAACAATAAAAACTCCAAGAGTAACGAGGACGAGTAAACTCTTAGAATTGCAGTTGTCATAACATTAAACCCCCTATGATTATTGAATGGATGATCTTTCCAATATTAATTTCTTAATATTAGCCAGCTGGAAAGTTAAAAAAAATAATCTTACTATTCTATATCAAGTTATGAACATATAAGATAGAAAAAGGTTGCCGAAATTTTTTAACTTAAAGAGGTACTGCCGGGAGAATACTCAATTCAAAGGATATTGTCTCTTCAAAAGAATGAATTCTGATTATTTAATTCAAACACTAAAATTAATCATTGTGTTCTTCTTGGTTTACAGGTATAAAATTGAATCCTGATTTTTTATTAAGGTCATATTAAGGGAATAAGAGTAAAGCCATGATAGTTGGAATTCCAAAAGAAACATTTCCTGGCGAGAGGCGGGTTTCGATAGTTCCTGGTACAGTTCCTTCTCTCCAAAAAGCTGGATTTATAGTTCATGTTGAATCCGGTGCGGG
>JAJCZT010000121.1 GCA_029262255.1 Deltaproteobacteria bacterium | reverse complement strand
ACATATATATGCACACAAAATGGCTGTTTTAGCGCGTCCCGTGCCCTGTCTTCAATAGTATTTGCCAGCTCAGCAGCTCTAGATCTTTGGCTGGACGGTATCTGTACCCACATTGAAACGGGAGATTCCCACTGAACGCTTCTAAAGTTCTTAAGCTGGACAATAATCGCCGTGAAATGCTTTTGTGAAGCTGTTAACGGGTAGTAATTTGTTGCATAGCTCTCAAACGTAAAAAATCCAAAAGAAATAACCGCCGCCAATGTTAAGAATTTAATATATCTCGTCACTCTCATCCTCCTTTAATAATCATATATTAACCATACCTAAATATTTTATAAAGGCTTGCGAGCAAGTTCTACTTTGCTACCCATCCGCCGTCTACGGATAACATGGTTCCCGTCATAAATCCTACATTGTCATCACAGAGAAACAGTACCGCATGAGCTATCTCTTCAGGAGTTCCAAAACGTCCCATTGGATGGAATGATTTAAAAAAGTCTTCTGCTGCGTCTCTATCAGGCATTGCATCTAACATATTGTCAACCATAGGGGTTTCAATAGTTCCAGGGCAAATAGCATTTACACGTATTCCCTGTTGGGCGTACTCCAGAGCCATGCTTCTGGTTAGCTGGGTAACTGCTCCTTTAGTTGCATTATATGCAGCAACTCCCGGCACCGCTTTTAATCCCAGGATTGACGAGTTATTTACAATACATCCGTAACCTTTTTCCAGCATATGAGGGATTACGTGTTTGGACATTAAATATGTGCCCTTAACGTTTATGGCAAAGGTCTTATCCCATATTTCCGTTTCGGTTTCGTGCGTAGTGCCCAAAAAGAGCACGCCGGCGTTATTAAAAAGAATGTCGATTTTGCCGTATTTATCGATTATGTGCTGAACAGTTTCTATTGTTCTTTGCTCATCTGAAACATCTCCAACCATATAATCAAGCTCAAGCCCCTGCTGCGTAGCTTCGTCTACTGTCTTTTGAAGCGAACTTTCCGTTCTTCCTGTAATGATTACTTTAGCGCCTTCTTTTGCGAATAGAAAAGCAGCGGCCTTTCCCAAACCAAGACTGCCGCCGGTAATTAGAGCAACTTTATCTTTTAGTTTCATAGTACGGAATCTCCTTATAACTATTCTTAGGATGAGATTATAAAGGATAGCAATATCTTATTCAAGATAGATTGCACTTAACTAACTATTAATGCGATCTGACAAATTTAAACCTATTAAGGAATTCTATAAAATAATGTTATCTTAGTTGCATTAACACAGGATATTGTAATAATATTTAGGTTTCTTAATACTTAAAATCTCTGGAGGACAACAAGGATGAGCGATGCTATTGAGATAGGTGATACAGTAACAATTACTTATGAGGGAAAGATCGATGACGGGTCTACTTTTCATCTTCATGATGATGGGCCTATGGCTATTGAAATCGGATCAGGGAATTTGGTTAAGGGGTTTGAGAACACTCTCCTCGGTATGGAAGGGGGGCAGGAAAAGGAGTTTAAAGTATCTCCTGAAGAAGGTTATGGTGAAATAAATCTGGACTTAGTCCAAACTGTTGATTCTGAGATGTTAGAGCAAACCGATATAAAACCTGAGGTTGGATTGGTAATACAAACATCGCACGGGAACTGCCATATCACTGAAATTAACGATGACACCATCGAAATCAGCTATAATCATCCACTTGCCGGAGAAACATTAAGCTATTCGGTAAAAATAATTAACGTTAAGAAAAAGTGATATCTCGTATTTAAATATTGCCCGTGTTTCTACTCCCGGATTTAGAAATTCTTCTTGATTCTGAAGTTTCCACTTCCTATACTTTTATAAGGAGGTAAACAGCATGGAAACTATGCTAAGCATATTTGTAGGGGTGGGGTTGAGTGCGGCCTGCGGATTTAGGATATTCGTGCCCCTTTTAATTATGAGTATTGCCTCTTTGTCCGGGCAACTTGTGTTATCCCCGGAGTTTGAGTGGATTGCCACATATCCGGCTCTAGCCGCTTTTAGTATTGCCACTTTATTTGAAATCTCTGCTTACTATATTCCCTGGGTTGATAATCTCCTGGACGCTTTTGCTATTCCTGCTGCGACTGTTGCCGGTACAATCGTAATGGCATCGGCTGTATCTGAGATGAGTCCCTTTCTTCAGTGGGGTCTTGCTGTAATAGTAGGAGGCGGTGTTGCGGGCACGATTCAAGGTTTCACGAGCATTACTAGAATAGCCTCAACAGCAACTACCGGAGGCTTGGGTAACCCGATTGTATCAACTGCTGAAGTAGGCGGCTCCGTTATTATGTCCATACTTGCTTTAACATTGCCCGTTGTAGCTGTGATTGCAGTGGTAGTGATTATGTTTTTCGCTTTTCGGAAAATTTACATGTGGTTATCTGGAAGAAATAAACTTCAAGCCCAGCAGGAATGAGATAGCATTGCTTAGGATAGATCTTTTAATGTTGCCTCTGCCGCTTGTTCTCCTGGGTGAACGCAGTCCGGTATTCCAGCCCCATTGCCAATCCGATTCTCTTAATAAGGCATTTAGAAATTGAAAAATGGACACACGTGTCCTTGCGGGCGCTGACCCCATTCCAGCTTAAACCGGACTTAACAAAAGGGGGGGTGGTACAAGAGTTAGAACTTTAATTCTTTATTCTCTCAAAAGCTAAAGAAAGAGTTTGAAACCGCCTGTAAGGATATAAATAATCGCCGCTATTGAAAGAAACGGACCAAAGGGAAGGGCGTATTTTAAATCTCCCCTTCGTGCGATAATTATCGAAAGTCCGACTAATGACCCAAGAATAGAGCTTAAAAATATTACAAAGAATACTCCCTGCCAACCCAAAAAAGCTCCTATTAATGCAAGTAGCTTCACATCTCCCATCCCCATTCCCTGTCTCTTTTTAATTATTTCATATGTATAGGCAATTAGAAGTAATATTCCCCCTCCTAATATCACTCCGAATAAAGAATCTAATATTGGTATCTTGTTTAGGAGCTCAAAGAAATTTAGGATTCCAAAGCTGAAATCACTTGCTAAATCCGGGCTGTTTTGCCAATTCGTGATAAGTGCCCAATTCGTGATAAGTGCATTGTATAGGATTCCTACTATGATCCCGGGATAAGTAATTACGTTTGGGATTATCATATGCTCAAGGTCCACAAATGTTATTACTATTAGCCCGCAGATGAATACTAAGTAAAATAAAGTGTCCAGGCCTAGTCCGAATCTCCACAAAGTTGCCATAAACAATAGTCCTGAAACAACTTCCACAGCGGGATAAATAAATGAAATTCTCGAATTACAATTAGAACATTTACCTTTTAAAAATATGTAGCTCAGTATTGGAATATTATGATAAAAGCTTATGCTCTTTTTGCAGGAAGTGCAGTGTGAGCCGGGATAGACGATTGACTCTTCTCTGGGCAGTCTGTAAATACAGACATTTAAGAAACTGCCAATTATTGATCCAAGAATGAAAGAGAATATGTATAGAAGGATAACTTCAGTAGGCACGGGACTAATCCGGGCGACCTTTGAGTGTTCGCTCAGACTGAGCGGATAATTTTTGCTTTATTTCTTGTAGGGCTTCTCTGAAGTGTGCCCCGGTTATCTTTAAACTTTTTTTGCGGTTCTTAATATGCTCTCTTATTGCGATCATCGATGCCCTTTGGCAGAGAAGCTCGATATCGGCTCCTGAGAATCCTTTAGCTAGTGCTGCTATTTCTTTTAGTTTTGTATCCCTGGATATAGGTTTTCCGCGGGTATGAATTTTGAGTATCTCATATAATTCCTTTTCCCCCGGATATGGGAAGTTAAGAATTATATCAAATCTCCCGGCTCTAAGAAGGGCAGGGTCTATTATGTCCACCCGGTTGGTCGCAGCTAGAATTAGGACTTCTCTTAAATCCTCTACTCCGTCCATTTCTGTAAGCAGCTGACTAACTACCCTTTCCGAAACCCGCGTTCCGTCTGATTCTCTTCTACACGGAGCTAGTGCGTCTATTTCGTCAAAAAATATTATACAGGGCGCCACTTGTTTGGCCTTTTTAAAAACGTCCCTTACAGCGTGCTCAGATTCCCCGACATATTTTGAAAGCAGCTCAGCGCCTTTGATGGAGATGAAATTAGCCCCGCTTTGATTTGCAAGCGCTTTTGCGACCAGGGTTTTTCCGGTTCCCGGAGGACCGCACAATAATATCCCCTTAGGTGCTTTAGCTTCCGTAATTTCAAAAAGGTCCTTGTGGGTAAATGGCCAGATAACGGCTTCAACGAGTTTTTCTTTGATATCCTTTAGCCCGCCTATCTCTTCCCATGTAACTTTTGATATTTCAACAAATATTTCACGTATAGCCGAGGGTTCGATCTCTTTTAACGCATCCATAAAATCGCTCATTACTACTGAAATCGGTCTTATGTTTTGGTCTTTTGTATCTACATTCTCGTCATCCTCATCAAAGTCGGGCAGCGATTTTCTAAGGGCTTTCATTGCAGCCTCTCTGCACAAATTCTCAATATCAGCTCCAACAAAACCGTGTGTTAAGTCGGCCAGGCGTTCTAGATCCAAATCCTCATCAAGAGGCATTCCACGAGAATGAACTTCTAGAATCTGAAGTCTTCCATTGCGGTCAGGCGCGTCCAGGCTAACTTCTCTGTCGAATCTGCCCGGTCTTCTGAGTGCCGGATCCAGAGCGGAAGGGAGGTTTGTAGCTCCAATGACTACTATATTTCCTCTGTCCTTTAATCCATCCATTAAGGAAAGAAGCTGCGCTACGATTCTTTTCTCTACATCTCCGGAGACTTTATCTCTTTTTGGCGCTATGGCATCCAACTCATCAAGAAAAATTATTGAAGGCTGATTTCTCGTTGCAATCTCAAATATATCCCTTAAGCGAGCCTCACTTTCCCCATAGAACTTGTGCATTATCTCAGGACCATTAATTACCTGGAAATTAGCGTTAGTCTCGTGAGCTACCGCCTTAGCTAATAGTGTTTTTCCACTCCCAGGCGGTCCAACGAGGAGTATGCCCCTTGGCGGATTTATTCCCATCTTGTTAAATAACTGCGGGTATTTAATCGGCAGCTCAACAACTTCTCTTATTTTCCTTAACTGTTCACCGGCCCCTCCAATATCTTCATAACAGACTTTGGAGCTGTCGAATTTTTCCTTGGGCCTTTTTTTAACGTCCAGCTTGGTAGAGGTTCTGATTATCACCGAGTTTGATGGTATTATCCCAATGACTTGAAAGTCTTCGTTTTTTGATCCGGGAAGATTTACTCTCAGTTTGTCTCCCAAAGTTATTGGAAAACCATCGAGACGATCCCGCAAATATTTATTTTCGTTTCCGTTATATAGAATGTGTTGGTTTTTGGGAGCTAAGACTACTTTTGTCGCGGATTTAGAGTCGACCTTTTTAACGAAAATGTGCTCATCTATCTCAACACGCGCATTTTCCCTGGTGACTGAATCAATTTCTATGACCGATTTTTTCTTGGATGATTTATCAAGAGCCATGACTCTAACAACGGTTTTTCTCTTTCCCCCGATCTCAACAAGATCCCATGCCTCAACGCCCAGCTCACGCATGTCTGCGGAGTTAAGCCTCGCAAAACCCTTCCCGGAGTCCTTCTTTGCAATCTCACATATCTTAAGTGCTATCATAGTTTAAGCCTTTAAAAAATAATACCGCTAACAGAATTACGGTCAAGAAAAAATTAGCGTCGAAATCAAATGATTGAATAAAACTTTTATATTTATTATACTGTATCCAACACTTAATACGCAGCGAAGCTTTGATACTTAAATCCCTTACTCTAAAAAACTTTAAATCCTATGCGTCTGAAACTTTTAGTTTTCACGACAAATTCAACTTAATACTCGGTGAGAACGCGCAGGGGAAAACCAATCTGCTTGAAGCTATACACTTTTTATTAGCTTTCAAGCCCTTTAAACAGCTAAGAACAGAGGAGATTATAAATTTCGGAAGCTCTGAGTGCAGACTCAAAGGAGAGATAGAGTCGCATACGGGTTTTGATGAAGTACATATCTTGCTTAATGAAAACCATAAGACACTAAAGCTGAACAGTAAAGTTGTTTATAAAACATCAAAGGTTCATGGCAGGTATAACGTTGTTTCTTTTCTACCATCAGATCTTGAACTTATAAAAGGGAGTCCTCAAGGTAGAAGAAGGTATATAGATGCTCTTATTTGTACGCTTGATGCTATGCATCTGCGGGATTTAAAACTCTATCACAGAGCATTAACACAAAGAAACGCAGTTTTGGCGAAAGCTTCTTCCTTAACCCTTGATAAAATTGAGGTTTGGGATGAGAAGCTGGCCGAGATAGGAAGCCATGTTATTTCCAGAAGGCTTGAATTTATAGATAAAATCAAGCCACAGCTAAATAAAATATACAGACTCACCTCAGGAATTGATCAAGATATCCAGATTCACTATAAAAGCTCAATTGAAGCAGAGAGTGATTTGGAGCAGGCGTTTAAAGATGCGCTCAAGCTAAGGTTTGAGAAAGATAAGAAAAGGTTTCATACCACAGTTGGGCCTCACCGAGACCAAATTAGTTTTTCTATCGCGGGCAAAGACGCCTCTGTTTACGCCTCACAGGGAGAAGCAAAGAATCTGGCTCTTTCGTTAAAGACTTCTGAGATTGAGATGATCAAGCAGTTTCTCGGGAGAACTCCAATTCTTCTTCTAGACGATGTAACGAGTGAGCTTGACGGTCAGAGGAAAAAGTTCTTGTTCAAACTTCTAGAAGATTTTCCGGGACAAATCTTCATTACGACAACTGATATGAAAGAGATTTTATATAAAGGAGAAATCAGAGTCTTTCATATAAAGGATAGAAAGGTCTTACACAAACAGATACAGACTTGATTTGCTCTGAAATAAGTATATTTATATATCATGTAAGTACATTAAAAAATTGTGCTGGTTAATTATATTGGAGAGTTATAGATGAGCGAGAAAGCATTTCAGGACTATTGGGAGCATAACGAATGTTGGGGCTGCGGGTGTGGTAATGAACATGGGCTACATATAAAAAGCCACTGGTCGGGCGATAAATCCATATGCGTGTGGACTCCTAACGAAAGCCATAAAGCAGGGCCTGCCGGCTATCTAAATGGCGGCGTAATAGCTACTATAATTGATTGCCATTCGATTTGCACCGCCATTGCGGATGGATATAAGCAAGAGAATAGAGAGTTAAACAGTGAGCCCTTCATTTGGTATGTTACCGCATCAATAAAAGTTGATTACCATAAACCGACTCCGATAGGTAAAGATGTTACTTTAAAGGCAAAGGTTACTATGAGAGAGGGAAGGAAGCTCTTGGTAGTCTGTAAACTGTTCTCCGGTGAAGAGAAATGTGCAAGCGCTGAGGTGCTGGCTGTAAGGGTCCCACCAGAGAATTGGTTCGATTAATAAATCTTTTATATGTGTTCTGTTCGTAAGTTGTTATAATGTCCGATATCAATGTTATGAGACGTATTCTAATCCTACTACTAATTTCTGCCGGACTTGTAATCCCTTCTTTTGCCCAGGAGGTCCCTACTCCTGTCAGGGCAAAGTTAGTAGCTGATATTGTTACTGTTAAAGCGGGCGAATCTTTTAATTTAGGTGTGTTAATGGAGATAGATCCCGGTTGGCATGTTTACTGGAAGTATCCTGGAGATACAGGATTGCCCACCCGTGTTCAGTTTGAAGTTCCTGATGGAATTAGTGTTGGAGAGCTAAACTGGCCAATACCTGCAGCTTATCATAAATCAGACGGTGGTATTGATTTTGGGTATGAAAATTCCCTCTTGCTCTGGACTAATATTGACGTTGCCTCGGATGCCAAATTAAATTCGAATGTCGACATAAACGCAAAAGTCTCATGGATAAGTTGTAAAGAGATTTGTATACCCGGGAAGGCCAATCTTGAGTTTGATGCGAAGATAGGTGATTTAAGAAAGCCTGCTAATACGGCTCTATTTTCTAAGTGGCGGCATTCTTTACCGCTTATCTTCACTGATAGTGCAATTCCTTTTAATATTGAGGTCACCAAAATTAAGTCCAGTGAAAATCAGGCTCAGATCGGTGTTACACTGCAATCTAAATCACCTGTAGAGCAAATTGGGTACTATCCGAATCCAGGGGATTCTTTTATAGTTCAAAACCTTCAATATACAACGTCTCCTAAAAATAATAAAACAGAAATCAGTTTTGACGTTAAAGCACTTGACGGGATTAAATTGTCTGAAACCGTATTAGATGGTTTGATTGTTTTCTCCGATATCGATGGAAAACAATCAGGAGTTGAGCTAAAGATTGATTTTAGCGACACTTGAATCCTATCCGCGCCCAATTTTTCGGCGGTAATTAAATAATTGTTGTGGCAATCACTTGGGCTTGTATAAGCTCTTTACAGTACGCTTCATAAAATCTTAATACCGGTGTAGTATCCTATTTTGAGGGAGTTTTATCTCTATGGGTGAAAAAAAGAAAATCAAAATTATTGGGGGCGGATTCGCAGGGGTTAAATGCGCTCTAACTTTACGTAAAAAACTATCTAGAGAAGAAGCGGACATTATTCTTTATAACAGTGAGAATTATTTAGTCTTTCAGCCTCTTTTGGCCGAGGTTGTGGGGGCATCTATAAGCCCCGAGCCTGTAGCCGTTCCCTTAAGACAAATGCTGCCCGGGGTTTATTGCAGAACTGAAGATATAATAAATATTGATGTTAATAATAACTATGTTGAATACTTGGGGGATGAGGGCCGAAAAGGTCAAATGTACTATGACCACCTGGTTATTGCTTGTGGCTCCGCAGTAAACCTGGGCCTGATTCCGGGAATGGCCGATCATGCGTTTCCCCTCAAGACTGTCGGTGACGCGGTGGCCCTTCGCTATCATGTTATGCAGCAAATGGAAAATGCGGAAATTTGCGATGATGAGGACAGGAGACGTTGGTACCTTTCCTTTGTTATCGTAGGGGGAGGTTTTAGCGGAGTTGAGGTAGCGGGAGAGATTAATGACCTTGTCCGAGATACCAGAAAGTTCTTCAGAAATATTCCCAAAGAAGACATAAAAGTTACCCTGGTCCATTCTAGGGATCAGCTTCTGCCAGAGGTTAGTTCAAAGCTGCGAGATTTTACAAAAGTGAAAATGGAGCAGGCCGGAATTAATGTAGTTCTAAACAGACGTGTGTCTTATGTGACTAATGAAGGAGTCGGTTTTGACGACGGAGTTACTATAGACGGCGCAACTATCGTATGCACAGTTGGAAACGCTACTTCCCCGGTAATACAAAAACTGGAAGCTCCAAAAGAAAGAGGGAGGCTGGTCACAGAGCCTGATATGAAAGTCTCTGGGCATAGTAATGTATGGGCAGTTGGAGACTGCGCTCTTATTAATAACTCCTATAATAATACTCCTAGTCCTCCTACCGGTCAGTTTGCAGAGCGTCAGGGACGGCAAGCAGCTCAAAACATAGTTCGCGTTATCAGAGGTGAAGAGACTAAACCGTTTCGTTTTAAACCCCTTGGTCAGTTGTGCGCAATAGGGGGGCACAACGCAGTGGCGGAATTCTTAGGTTTTCATATCTCGGGGTTTATCGCATGGTTTTTATGGAGAACGGTCTATTTGTTTAAACTCCCTAGTTTTTCTCATAAGTTAAAAGTTGGTTTTGACTGGGCCTGGGAGATATTCTATTCCCGCGATCTTGCTCATCCGAAGGCTGATCAGACAGAGAGGATCTGCAAGTCGCATTATCAGCCCGGAGATTATGTATTTAATGAAGGCGATCCCTCAAACAACTTTTACATAATTGAATCGGGAGAGGCTGAAGTTGTACGCAAAACAGATGAAGAGGGAAAAGAAAAAGTCTTGGCAATCTTGGGTCCCGGAGATTTCTTTGGTGAGATGGCGCTCTTAGACAACAGGGTCAGAAGCTCTGCTGTGCGTGCGAGGACTGAGCTTGAAGTTACTATAATGGGGAAGAAAGTATTTGAGCAGATATCAGGTGCTCTAAGACCGTTTAGGGATTTTCTGGCGGATGCGGTGAAAAGGCGCGGGGGAAATATGTGGCAGAAATTGCCGGTGGTCTACGAGATCCTTAAAAACCAGCCGCTTTCAACGTTTATTAATCCTGTTGAGACAAGTCTCGATCCACAGGATACATTTGAAACTGCTGTAAAAACTTTAAGCGGCAATGAATTTGATTTTTGCTGTGTAGTGGACGGCTCAAATAAACTTAAAGGGATATTAACCCGCACCGATATATTCAGGGCTGTTGAATCAGGCGCAAGCCCGCATATGAAAGTATCAGAATTTATGACCGAATCCCCCATAGTTGCAACAGAAAACGATTCTTGCACAATAGTGGCCGCAACAATGAGAGATCATGATCTCAAATGGGTTCCCGTTGTTGACAACCTATCTAATCTGTATGTGAAGGGCTATATAAGAAGAGATAAAATGATAAATTTCGTTTTGGAGAAATTTCATGAACACCACGATAAAGCTGGTGCATCATGATTTCCCTATAAGTATTCCAACCGCCAGAACAATTGTACCGCCCACTATTATTTGAAAAGCAGCCCTTAAAAAAGGAGTGTCCATATACTTATTCCTGATGTATGCGATAACAACCAATTCTATTGCAACTACTACACTCGCAACTGTAAAAGCAGTCCAGAAATGCGGGATTAAGAACGGCAATGCGTGACCAATTGCTCCCAAAAAAGTCATTACCCCTTCTACAAGTCCCCTTGTCCATGGGCTTCCTCTGCCGCTTATTTTGCCGTCATCGGACAACGCTTCTGAGAACGCCATACTGATTCCGGCGCCCAACGCGGTTGCCAATCCTACCAAGAACGCAGTTCTACTGTTCTGAGTTGCGAGAGCGGCGGCAAATAGGGGAGCTAACGAGGAGACTGTGCCGTCCATCAGGCCCGCCAGGCCTGGTTGTACTACCTGTAGTATAAATCGTCTTTTCTCGTCATCCCGATCTGTTGAAGCCGTATTTTGAGTTGATTCCTCTTCCATCGCTCCTATTATACACAAATAACCGATAAAATTTAGCCTAATATTCTCTTGAATTGAGAACCTTTTAAAGTTAGAATGGTTTCAGAAGGGCGGATCACAAACTATTTTCAGGGAGGTAAATATGAGCAAAATCACTATGTACTTAGCTCTTGTATTATTTTTATTTGTAGGGGGAACAAATCTACATGCTACCGATTTGTCCACAGCGGAATTCAGGCAGCTCTATGACAGTTTGCTGGCTGGAAAGACCCTCTCTACTCAGGCTGAGAAGGACGGGGTTGTTGTCAAATCAGAATGGCAATATGGTCAGGCTGTCGATTTGGCTGAAGGGGATTTTGATGTGTCTGTAGTAAGGGTTATTACTCTAACAAAAAACGGGGAGCTGGTTCAGAAAAAAACACTAAATATATTAGACAGGATAAATAATCTTGGTAATTCTGCTGTCATATACGAAGAATCCAGAATGCTGACGGTTGAAAACGCTGGTTCAGAACCACAAACAACAAGGGACTCGGAATTTCTCGGACAATTTATCGTATCGAAAAACGATAAGGGTGGATTTGACGTTTACAACTTTGGTTTAATTCCCTCGGTTGTCGTAGAGGAAGGTACGAATCAGCTTGCAGCCTCCAATATATCTTATTCCTGCTATTCGGAAAACAACAAGAGTAAATGCGTTTTAACGATTCGTGATTACACGCTTGGTGATTATAATCCTCTTCAAGGTTTTTCACTCGGAGAGCCTGTAGGTACTGATCACGTAATAGTTGCAGAAGAAGAAGTCGCACAATAAACTATTAACATATGTTTTAGCTTTGTGCACGTTAATTAAACTTAAACACGGAGGTTATAAAAATTGAAAAAATTATTAATACTAATACCCATGTTTTTTGTGATTGCGTCTTTAGGATGCCAGACGTATACACCGGTTATTGATCCGGGCAGTGTCGGGAATGGAGACAGATATTACCGGGATCAGGCCGAGTGTAGGGCAATAGCCAAGCAAGGCGCTCCAGGCTGGAAAGATACCGCTAAAGACACAGTGGTTGGAGGAGCCGTCGGAACGGGAACAGGAGCTTTAATCGGAGCAATTGCGGGGGACGCTGTTAAAGGGCTTGCCTATGGTGCTGTGATTGGCGGTGTCGCGGGTGGAGCCAAGGGTGTATATGACAGCGAAAAGGGTTATGAGCAAATATATCGTAACTGCATGGTCGGCAGAGGATATAACGTTCTAAACTAATCAATACCGGGTTTTGAAGAAAGATGAAATAAATAGTTTGCTTGATCTCTTTGATTTGGAGCGGGGGTCTATTGTCTATTAATGAGGTTTCATATAGAGAACTGGTCCAAATCTGGCGGGGGTAGGTTTTTCCAAAATTGATTGTGATGACAACTAAAAGGCCTCAGGGCTTTTTAGTTGTGCTTAGGGGAAGTGCTCCTGAGCAAGTTGCTACGCCTCATCTCCTGTGTTGGCAGTACCTGCTTACAGAAAGGGCTTATCATATACGATAAAGGAGGCTCCAATGTATAGATGGCTTTTATTAATTGTTCCTATAATATTTATAACTTCCTGCAATATGACCTGGAAGCGCCCGTTAAAAGAAAAACAGGCCAGCAAATCCGCCTATGAGGAGTGCCTGGAGAATTATCCGGACAACCAATTAAAGTGTGACGCCTATAAAGAATCCTATGATGACTCGATCAGACAAATGAAGGGAAAGACCGAGAACCCTCATGGTGAAGGTGGGTTATATGATGAGTAATTTAGCTTGAATACAATTTTACTTTATTATCTAAAACTGATTTGAGAGAGATAAAAATGCTAAGATGCCTTGCTCTTTTCATCTTTACTTTACTTTTTTTGAGCCCTATTCAATCTTTTGCCAGAGATGATCTAATAACTGTAAGCAAAGAGTCCGAAAAGGTGCAGCTTGCTTCAGGGAAGAGCATATCAATAAGAGGTGTTTGCCCGAACAAGACTGTGCTGCTGAGCGGGGGAGGGGAATGTGTTGGATTTTTAAATACAGAGCACAAAGTTGTGCTTACTAAAAGTGCCCCTGATCCCATAGGAGCTTCGTGGAATGTGGAGTGCACTAATATGAACCGTGAAGCGGGCAGCGCTCAAGCAAAGGCTTGGGCAATCTGCACTGACCAATAACTGCCGCCGTTTAAACAAACCAAAGAGTGTTTTCTCCCAGTCATGCGCTTTTGCCGTCAATATCCTCTGTTTATGCTTAAACCAAAGCACTCTAGGAATTTTGCACTTTAAAACCTGTGAATATAATTTCTTCTTGTTAATATGTGACATCACGATGTATAATGATCATAAAGTATGATTTTTAGGAGGGTGGAAAAATGAAAATAAAAATTTCAAATCATCTCATAATTGTTCCTGTTGTAATGTTTTTTCTGCTATTGTTCGCATTTAATACCTCAGTAAGTGCCCAAACCGGCATACCGCCGGGAAGCTATAAGAAATCGTGTAAGGATATACAGGTTATGGTGGGTAATGTCTTGTGGGCAATGTGTGAAAAAGGGGATGGCAAATTTCAGAAGTCAACCTTGCAATTAGCTGATTGCGAAGGAGATATATCGAATAACAATGGACAGTTGGCATGTAAAAAGAAGCCCGGCAAACGTCCTCCCAAAGGGAGCTACCAAAATTCATGTAAGGATATCAGTGTGGATGGCAAAAAGTTAAGAGCGAAATGCCAGAAGAAAAACGGTTCCTGGAATAATACAAAGCTCAATTATAAAAACTGCACGGGCGATATCAGAAACGATAACGGAGAGTTGGCTTGTAAGGGCGGGGGAGGCTCAAAAATCCCTAAGGGCAGTTACAGAGAAACATGCAAGGACTCCTATGTCGAGGGTAACAGGCTCTATTCTCAGTGCAAGAAGAAAAACGGCGGCTGGAATAAGACCTCTATAAACTACAAAAATTGCAATAAAGATATAAAAAATGATAATGGAGCTCTTACATGTGGTAGCAGCAACAATTCAAATTTCCCAAAAGGCAGTTATAAAA
>JAJCZT010000120.1 GCA_029262255.1 Deltaproteobacteria bacterium | reverse complement strand
GGGTAAATCTATTCCTATGATTTACCCCTTATTATTAATCATCCCAAGCCAATTCGGATAATGCGTAAGTCAGATCCGGTAACGATTAGATAATTTCCAAAGAGAAAGCCCAAATACTGAAAGATGATTGGATCAAGGCATGTAATAGCCCTAACATTGACACCATTCTTTCTTATTAAACACTTTTTAAGAGAATTTATATTTGCCCCTTGTGGAAAATTACAAAAAGTGCTATCATTTTTTAACCTGATTGAGGATCGCCACCGACAATCTGTCTTTTAACTCTCTTTCCCTAAAAACCAACACCAAATTTGTTAAAACTATACTTTAAGAATGTGCTACAACCATTCTTTATTGTATGGCTTTCATTTCCAATAAAAAATTTTTCGTAGTCTAATATATTGAAGTTATTCAATTTTCTGCGATGGAAAAAAAAACACCAAAATAACCTATTGACAACCACAACATATTGTGGTTCAATCGATTCGTAGCACAAGATAGTGCACAACCAAAGGAGGATGGCAGACAATGGCTTCAGATAAGCTCGGCCCAACGGAGACTAACGGGAACGGAAACGGAAAAAGTCAACTGGAAGAAAACAACCTAACAGCGGAGCTGGAACAAGAACTAAGCCAAAGCGAGTCTACCCCTGAGGAATCAGAAGAATTAGTCAAGCAAGTGGAAGGAGTTATGGATATTCCGCAAGAGACAATAGACGCTTTTGACGGAGATGACCTTCGAGCCAGAGTTTTCTTTGAAAAATATGCTCTTCGTGATATGTCAGGAAAAATTGTTGAACTCAAACCAGAAGACATGTGGCATAGAGTTGCCAGAGAAATGGCCTCTGCGGAAAAAACTAAAGAGCTCAAAGCCGAATGGGAAGATAATTTCTATTGGCTGTTATCTAACTTCAAATTTATCCCCGGTGGAAGAATTCTTTTTGGTGCGGGACAACAGAGAAGAGCAAC
The DNA here is from genome assembly GCA_029262255.1 of Deltaproteobacteria bacterium. Lineage (GTDB taxonomy): Bacteria > Desulfobacterota_D > UBA1144 > Nemesobacterales > UBA2774 > CR02bin9. The sequence goes on along the minus strand of JAJCZT010000120.1, from coordinate 14,427 downwards.
CCTATTGAATTGTTATTATATGCCGATCAAAGAGGATTCTATTGAAGGGATTTTCGAATGGTGCAAGGAAGCCGCCAGGACTTACTCATTCGGCGGAGGAGTAGGAACTGATATCTCTATACTAAGACCCAAAGGGGCGCCTGTAAATAATTCAGCAATCTACTCAACCGGCGCAGTGTCCTTTATGGAACTACTTTCAACCACTACAGGCACAATCGGGCAAGCGGGAAGACGCGGCGCTCTTATGATTACTCTTGACGTTAGCCACCCGGATATACAGGAATTCATTGAAATTAAAAACGACGCCGCTAGATCAAAAGTCCAGTTTGCAAACATATCAATAAAGATTTCTGACGAGTTTATGGAAGCCGTAGAAAACGATACGGATTTTGAACTCAAATTCGAGAACAAAAAAGTCAAGTTCGCTAAAACAATTAGAGCAAGAGACATTTGGGAAACACTAGTAAAATCAGCATGGTCATCCGCAGAGCCGGGTCTTATTTTTTGGGACTCCGTAAAGAGATACTCTCCAACCGAATACAACGGCATGGAAGTAAACGGAGTTAACCCATGCAGTGAACAGGCGCTTGAGGATTACGGAAACTGCTGTCTTGGAAATATTAACCTTTCCCCGTTTGTAAAAAACGCGTTTACTGAAAACGCATCGATCGATTGGGAAAAATTGGAAAAAGCATTTCAATACTCTGTGCGTTTCTTGGATAACGTGCTTGATTACAACATGAAAAAACATCCCCTCAACTTCCAAACAAAAGCCTCCACAAGCTCAAGGCGAATCGGAGTTGGGTTTACAGGATTTGGGGACATGTTAACAAAACTCAACATTAAGTACGACACAAAAGAGGGTGTCGAGTTTGCGGATAAGATGTTTGAACACATAAAGAACACGGTTTATGAGGCAAGCACCGACCTTGCTTCAGAAAAAGGCAGCTTCCCGATGTTTGATCTCGACACGCACCTATCACGTCCGTTCCTAGACACTATTGATGGGCGAATTATAGAGAAAATAAAGAAGCAGGGTCTTAGAAATGCCTGCATACTAACGGTTCCACCGGTAGGAAGCGGATCAGTTCTTGCGGGAACCACAAGCGGAGTTGAACCCGCATTCGCACTATCTTACTTCAGGCGCTCCAAATCCCTCTCAAAAGAGGAATTCAAGGTGTACCACCCGCTTGTTACCGAATATATGGAGAAGTTTGATGTTGAGAGCGATAGTAAGCTGCCCGATACTTTTGTAACATCTCATCAAATTAAGCCTGAGATGAGGGTTCGCATGCAGGCTGCAATTCAAAAACATATAGATTCCTGCATCTCAAGCACTGTTAATTTACCTAGCGATATAACATTAGAAGAAGTAGAAAAGATTTATTTCCTTGCTTGGAAACTCGGCTGTAAAGGCATAACAGTTTACAGAGAGGGATCCAGAGAAGGGATATTGGTTACCGAAGAAGAAGCCAAATCCCAGCAGCAAGATAAAGACGAAAAAAAGCTTCCGACCCAGACCCAGGACGAAGGGATGAACAAAACCCATCACCCCAACCCCATCTCATCCCTTCGTTCATCCTCTACAGAAGAGGTTAAACCCATAAAAAGGCCCCAGTGCCTTGAGGGTTTCACAGAGGTAATAAAAACCGGGTACGGAAATCTATACGTAACAGTAAACACATTTGAAGGAAGGCCGGTTGAAGTATTTGTTCAAATAGGCAAATCAGGCTATTCAACAATGGCTGATGCAGAGGCAACCGGAAGGTTGGTATCTCTAGCGCTAAGATCGAGAATAGCGGTTGAGGATGTTATTGAGCAGCTTGAGGGAATAGGCGGCTCTTCTCCCGTATTTTCAGAGGGCAAGCTAGTTATGTCAATTCCGGATGCTATAGCTACGGTACTAAAGAGGCATTTTGTTGCGGTTAACGAAGGTTCCGCAAAAGAGCCTGTAAAAAGAGCCATGGATTTAAATCTGGAGCGCTGCCCTGACTGTGGGGACCGCGCTTTAGCTTTTGAGCAGGGCTGCATGACTTGCCGGAGCTGTGGATACTCCAAGTGTGATTAATAGCAAAGAATGTAGCAAATAAACCTTGGGGCCCATCTCGTAAAAGAGTTTGGGCCTTTTTTTGTTTTCAAGAAAAATCATCTATGGCTTATTGACAAGAAAAAAGTTGTGAACAAAATATCAAATGATGTTACAATGAGAATATAATGGCAAATTCCCAAAAAGGAAGCATATTATCGGGCATCTTCTGGATGTTCCTGATCTCTATCCTGCTATTCTGGCTGCCCGGGTTCGGACCACTCATAGCAGGTATTGTTGGAGGGAAAAAAGCGGGTGGCTTGATAAACGCAGTAATAGCGGTCTTTCTGCCGGCTATCGTACTGGGTATATGCCTGTTTGTATTTACATCCGCACTTACTGGAGCTCCGATTATCGGATTTGTAGCGGGAGCCGGGAGTTTCATTCTTGTAATATCTAATGTGGGATCGCTTTTAATTGGGGCAATAATAGGCGGAATACTTGACTGAATATAAGCAGAAATACACCCATACCCTGGTATTCGTAAAAATTACAATGCTATATTTTAGGCAGGGCGATCTTATCTAAGAAAGCTTTCCAGATGGTCCTTAATGTCGGAGCTGGCAAGTTTGCCAAGCGCCGCTTTTTCAATCTGCCTTATTCTTTCACGAGTCAGATTAAACCTCTTTCCGATCTCGTCCAACGTATAAGTGCTATGCTGATCTATTCCAAACCGCAACCTTAGTATTTCTTCTTCTCTAGGGTTAAGCAGAGTAAGAGCCTCTCTTAACTTATCCGTCAAGTCTGATCTGGCTACCATAGAATCTGGAATTCCAGTCTCATTGTCAGCAATTGAATCAAGAAGGGTTGTTTTTTCCCCGTCCAATATGGGCGTATCTAAACTAATTGCATCTTTAGTGGATCTTAGTATCCGTTTTACTACCTCAACCGATATTCCTGATTTACGGGATATTTCTTTAGGTGTAGGCTTTCTTTCGAATTTTTTGGCCAATACCGCATTGACCTTATAGACTCTGTTAGCCTGCTCTAGCAAATAGACAGGCACCTTGATTGTTCTCGTCTGGCCTTGAAGGGCTCTTAATATCGCCTGATGTATCCACCAGGACGCATAAGTTGAAAACTTAAACCCCTTTCTGTGATCAAATCTTTCCACAGCGCGCATAAGCCCCATATTACCCTCTTGAATAAGATCAGATAAGGGTAATCCACGACCCATGTATTTTCTGGAAATAGTGATAACCAACCTCAGATTCGCTTTCACAAACCTCTGCTTCATTCTCTTAGCATTTTCAGAATAAGCTTTTACAAATGCATTAAGACTCTTTATCCGTTTTTGCACTATCACGCCATTGGCGCCATTTCTACCATTTTTATGGCCGTTCGTTATAGATTTTAGACTTTTGCTGCCCAGCTTGCTAACAACAACAATAAGATCTCTAGCCATCGATTCGCACTTCTTTATTTTAGCCGAAATCTCTACCTCTTCCTGTGCTGTAAAAAGCGGCTCAATTGACATATCTTTAAAATAAACGTACAACAACCGAAGTTGTTCATCGGGAGTTTCATCTCCCTTAGATTTAGTCCTTACCTTTCTCGACTGGAAATGATTCTCAGATTCATCACCCTGGACAGAACTTTCTTTGAATTTTAAAGAAGTCACATCATCCGTGCCTTCAGCAAATTCTCCAAATTCACTTACTGATACAGAATCGTCGAATTGCTTGTATTTAGTTTCCATGTCCGTTTCCTTTTGTTATCTCAATTATTATTAAGAATCTAGACTCGATGGCATACAATTATCTATAGGTGTTCTAACGAATATAAAAATCTGATTTTAGGAACCTTTGGGGGAGGGAAAGAACATAACCTCCTAAATATATAACTAGAAAGACTATTTATATAATTCTCCAGTACCTATTTACGCGCTATTAAACTATAAAATGGCCATCAAGCCACATAACTGTAAGCAATAAACCTGGGGTTAGCAGGTCTAAAAAAGTTCCAACTTCCGGTTACCGCCAATTCTATCAAATTCTTTGAATTAATTCAACCTATTTTGATGCGGAATAATTTGCCGCCACTTGTTCCCAGTTTACAATGTTCCACCACGCTTCAATATAAGCGGGTCTCTTGTTCTGATAATTGAGATAATAAGCATGCTCCCAGACATCTAATCCCAATATCGGGGTAAGACCATCTGTGATCGGATTATCTTGATTCGGGGTAGAAGTTATAACCAAGTTGCCTTCCCCATCTACGCAAAGCCATGCCCAGCCGCTTCCGAACCTGGTTGTAGCTGCTTTTGCAAATTGCTCCTTAAAGCCCTCTAAGCCGCCAAACGTAGAGTTAATGGCTTCAGCCAACTCGCCCTCAGGCTCTCCCCCACTTGGGCTCATGCATAGCCAAAACATGCTATGGTTCGCATGTCCTCCGCCGTTATTCCTAACTGCGGTTCTAATGCCCTCAGGGATTGCGCTTAAATCCTGTATTAACTCTTCAATGCTTTTACCCTCAAGTTCCGGGTGATTACTTAACGCTGCGTTTAAGTTGTTTACATAAGTTTGATGATGTCTACTATGGTGAATTTCCATAGTACGGGCATCAATATGAGGCTCTAAAGCATTATACTCATATGGAAGCGCAGGTAGTTCATAAGCCATGTTAAATCCCTCCTACTACAAAGTGATTTATGATTAAAGTATCGATATTTTAGGCGTGTTAACAAGCAATTCAGGACACAAAATCATATTTGATCGGGCCTCCCTAAACCAAACTATTTTACCTCTAAAACCAGGCCCTGTCAAAGCCTGCTAACAACCTTGGGAGGCTACGAAAAAGGGATTCTCCGGAGAGTCCAAAATATCTACGAAGACCATAACGAGCTGCCATTATTGCATTTTAACATTCCACCTCTACAAATTCTATCCTCAGTAACTATTTAGGAATTCAAAGATAGCTATATTCAAATTGTCTAAAACAAACCACTGATTTCGGGCCCAATTGACAAATTATATCTATCTGGTAATTTTTTAGCATCTAGCAACATGCATATTGTGGAGTCACGAAGTCTACATTATAATTTAGCTAGGTAAGTTTCAAGAAAGATAGGACGTTGATAATGCAGGTAACTAAAACTTTAGATTATGCAGTAAGGTCATTAACTTATATGGGAAATCAGCCTGTTGAGAGATACAGTATGAAAGAAATTTCCCATGAGCAGCATATACCGTTAAATTATCTTGCTAAAATTATGCGCCGTCTTGTTAAAAAAGGGCTTGTCAGATCAACCGTGGGCCCGGGCGGGGGCTATACCTTAAGAAAGCTGCCTAAAGAAATAAATTTACGAGATATCTATGAAGCAATAGAAGGCGAGATTAGAATGGTTGACTGTATGGACAGAGAGACTGTTTGTCTTTTACACAAAACGTGCCCTCAGCTGCCCGTCTGGGATAGGATACAACTCTCCATGGTCAAAATCCTTGAGGATACAACGCTTGAGGACATGCTTAAAGAAAGAAAAACCGTAATTTTTAACCAGGTGAATTAAGGAGGCTTTTTAATGAGTGTCGATTTAGAGAAGTTAGCGGAGCAGGAATACAAATACGGTTTTGTGACCGATGTAGAGCAGGAAGTTGCTCCTGTAGGGCTTAACGAAGATGTAATACGAATGATATCGGCCAAAAAGAACGAGCCCGAGTGGTTACTGGAGTGGAGACTGAATGCTTATAAACACTGGCTTACGATGAAAGAGCCGAAATGGCCTAATGTACATTATCCTCCTATCGATTATCAGGCTACAAGCTATTATGCCGCTCCTAAGAAAAAACAGACTCTTGAAAGCTTAGATGATTTGGACCCTGAAATAAAAGAGGCTTATGACAAGCTTGGCATACCACTGGATGAACAAAAAATGCTTGCGGGTGTCGCAGTAGACGCTGTATTTGATAGCGTTTCAGTTATAACAACATTTAAAGAAAAACTGGCCGAAGAAGGGGTTATATTTTGCTCGATGTCTGAGGCGGTTCAGGAACATCCTGAACTTGTCAAAAAATACCTAGGATCTGTAGTTCCTCATAACGACAACTTTTATGCAGCTTTAAACACCGCGGTTTTTACCGATGGATCGTTTGTGTATATCCCAAAAGGTGTACGCTGCCCTATGGAGCTTTCCACTTATTTCCGTATCAACGCTGAAAACACAGGGCAGTTTGAAAGAACCCTCATTATTGCCGAAGAGGGGAGTTACGTCAGTTACCTTGAAGGCTGTACCGCTCCCAAGCGTGACGAGAATCAATTGCATGCCGCGGTAGTAGAGCTCATAGCTCATAAGGATGCTACGATTAAGTACTCGACCATTCAGAACTGGTACCCCGGCGACAGTGAAGGCAAGGGAGGAATATACAATTTTGTAACAAAGCGCGGAAGGTGCTTAGGACAAAATTCTCATATTTCATGGACACAGGTAGAAACAGGTTCGGCAATCACATGGAAATATCCAAGCTGTATCCTGGAGGGAGATAATTCGGTTGGAGAATTTTACTCCGTAGCGCTTACAAATAGAAGGCAGCAAGCCGATACCGGGACTAAAATGATACATATTGGCAAAAACACATCGAGCACCATTATCTCTAAAGGAATATCGGCCGGTTTCGGACAAAACACATACAGAGGTTTGGTTCAAATAGGTAAAGACGCAACAAGCGCACGAAACTATACTCAGTGCGACTCTATGCTAATTGGGGATAAGTGCGGAGCGCATACATTTCCTTATATCGAAGTAAAAAATTCAACAGCTCAAATGGAGCACGAAGCATCGACTTCGAAGATCGGTGAAGATCAGATTTTTTATTGCCAACAGCGGGGCCTCTCAGCGGAGGACGCGGTATCGTTGATCGTAAACGGTTTTTGCAAGGATGTGTTTAAGGAACTCCCGTTTGAGTTTGCTGTAGAGGCTGAAAAGCTCCTGAGCATCAGTCTTGAGGGTAGTGTCGGATAGCATACTTACTCTTTAATCAAAATTAGATAGGGTTTAATAAGGAGAAATAACATGCTGGAAATAAAGAATCTGCATGTAAATGTAGAGGATCAGGAAATTCTGAAAGGACTTAACCTAAAAGTTAACAAAGGAGAAGTACATTCAATAATGGGGCCAAACGGTTCGGGTAAAAGCACCCTAGCTCAGGTTCTTGCTGGACGCGAATCATATAAGGTAACTGAGGGGGAGATCATATTTGAGGGTAAAGACCTTCTGGAGTTATCTCCTGAGGACCGTGCGTGTGAGGGGATATTCATGGCGTTTCAATACCCTGTAGAAATACCCGGTGTTGCCAACACATACCTACTTAGAGAAGCGCTAAACTCAGTACGCAAGTATCGTGGGGAAGAACCTCTTAAACATATTGAGTTTGTAAAATTTGCAAAAGAAAAAATGAAAATTATGGACATTGGAGACAACTTGCTAAAGCGGGGGGTAAATGAGGGTTTTTCAGGCGGCGAGAAGAAAAGAAACGAAATATTTCAGATGCAGATATTGGAGCCCAAACTCTCTATCCTGGATGAAACTGACTCAGGGCTAGATATTGATGCTCTAAAAGTCGTAGCGGGCGGAGTAAACGCTCTAAGGAGTCCGGAGCGCGCTTTTCTTATAATTACTCACTATCAGAGACTTCTTGATTATATAGTTCCCGACTTTGTTCATGTTCTCGTTGATGGAAAGATAGTTAAATCGGGCGGCAAAGAACTTGCATATGAGCTTGAGGATAGAGGCTACGGATGGATTGAAGAAGAAAAAACGGCGGCGAATAGTTAGGGAGAGCGGAAAATGAGTATTACATTATCAGAGAAAGACAACGGGTATATAGAAGGATTTGCAGGATTTGAGAAAACCGCTCCCGGAGGTAGCTTAGGTTGGCTAAAATCAATCCGTGAAGATGCAATTACCAAATTTTCGGAGCTGGGATTCCCTACCCCACAGGATGAGGACTGGCGGTTTACCAACGTAGCGCCCATAGCGAGAGGCTCATTTGATATTCTCCAAAACGGGCAGGGCAAAGTTTCTGCATCCGATTTAAAACCTTATCAGTTCGAAGGTGAGCAGATAAACGAGCTTGTTTTTATCAACGGCCGCTATTCAACCGAACTATCTACTACAGCCAGGCTGCCAAAAGGCGTTATCGTATTAAACCTGGCAGAGGCAATTGATTCCGAGCAGGACATATTGGAAGAAAACTTGGCAAAATACGCTGATTTTAAAGACGAGGCTTTTACGGCGCTAAACACGGCGTTTATGGAAGACGGCGGGTTCATTTACATTCCTAAAGGAACAGTCGTAGAAGAGCCGATACATCTCCTCTATATCTCAACCTCAGGCGAGACCCCCTCTATTACAAATCCAAGAAACTTAATCATAGCCGAGGACAACTGTCAGGCTAACATCATCGAGCATTATGTATCTTTGGACGAAAACATATATTTCTCAAACGTAGTTACTGAAATGGTAGTTGGGGAGAACAGCTCACTTGGGCATTATCTCCTTGAGCTTGAAAGCAAAAAGGCTTTTAATATCTCAACACTAAGAGTACAGCAGGCCAGAAGCAGCAACATAAGGTCCCATTCCGTATTACTTGGGGGATCTTTGGTAAGAAATAACGTGCACCCTGTATTGGCAGGCGAGGGATGTGATTCGTTAATCAACGGCCTTTTTATGTCCACCCACCGCCAGCATATGGATAATTACATGAAAGTCGAGCATGCGAGCCCGCACTGCGACAGCCGACAGCTCTATAACGGAATACTTGACGGCAGATCAAGGGGAGTATTTCACGGACGAATAATAGTCCATGAAGATGCTCAAAAAACGGACGCAAAACAGACAAATAGGAACCTTCTACTTTCTGACCATGCTCAGATTGATACAAAACCACAGCTAGAGATATACGCCGACGACGTTAAATGCACACACGGAGCCACAATCGGACAAATAGACGAGAACGCTCTTTTTTACTTACGCTCGAGAGGAATTTCAAAGGAAGCTTCAAGAGACATTATTCTAAACGCCTTTACAAATGAGACCCTTGAAAGTATGACCGTAGACTCTGTAAAGAATTATTGCGCTAATCTTATCACAGATTGGTTTAACCAAAGAAAGCTGGCTCAGAAAAGTTAACCCTGGATTTTTTATTCCAGCAAAAACATTAGGAGGCGGAGACATGGCTGAATTTGAAAAAGTGGCAAATGTTTCTGATATAAAGCCCGGAGAGATAAAATCATTCGTAGTAGGAAATGAAATGGTTGCCATATGCAACTCAGACGGCACCTTCTACGCTTTTATGGATGAGTGCTCGCACCAGGCCCTTCCCCTATCAGACGGCCTCTTTGAAGGAAAAACCCTTACCTGCGCATATCACGGGGCCAAATTTAATATCGTAACGGGTGAAGCTCTCTGCCTACCCGCCGTGGATGGAATAGAAACTTTTGAGGTAAAAGTTGAAGGCAACGATATTTATATACTGATTGAGGACTAAATCCCAACCTCCTATACCTTAAACCATAACTCCCTTATCTTATAATCAGACTATCCCTATAATGTTAATACTCTAAGTTGGTCAATGGGGTAATTCATATTTCCGATTGAAAATTTTAATTTTTCAAAAAAGGTCTGGACTTATACGGCAACTTTATAACAGGACCGCCCAATGAAATTTACGGCCCGTTTAGAGATGTTGTCGAGCAGCCGATGAGATTGAATATATAGTCTCACTTGATCCGGCAACGATGGCAGCGATAGATAATGTGAAGGTCACACCGTACAACCAGTCGATCCCTCCATTTTATTTACAGCAGAGATTCTCGGATGCGAATATAGGGGTCGCTGAAAAAAACAATATTGAAAGGCTTTACTACCTAACGAGCCATTTAAACACTCTTGATGCAAAAGATGAGAATGGTGAGGCCTTTATTAAAGACTGGAAGCTTATGCTCGCGACTGACACAAAAACTATTGAATAAACACTAGAAAAGGCATAAGTTTCAGATAAATGGTTATTCAGTTAAAGCGCATTTATGAAAAACCCGAAAGTGCTGACGGTACTCGCATTCTTGAAAAATTGAATATAGAAACAAACGCAGAGTTAATTCGCTATGCAATAAAGAATAATCTTATAGATTAAACCCCTCTCAATTTTGTAGAGAAATATCTACAAAAAAAGGCAACTTCAACTACAGATTTTAGTTATAGAAATATTCTATTATTGAATTATATAGGAACCGCATTTAATTCTCGGAGGATGTGGATACAAAATATATTAAATAAGGAGGATTTTGCTATGAGATTAAATCTCAATGGGTTAGTATTAGTTGTTGGCATAGTTTTATTCGGTGTAGGAGGTTTTGCTTTGTGGAGTCAAAGTCAAGGTAAAAGTGTTGGTGCTGGGAACCCGCCACATGTAACCATAGTTGGAGACATAAACAAGTTGCCACAATATATGAAAAACGATTTACCAACAGGATATAGTTCTCTAAGCGCTGGTGCAGTTATCCCAGTAGATTCTATTGCAACTGACGATGATGACCCAGTATCAATTTTTCTTCTTAAACCGGGAAATCCACGTTATGATATAAAAGAACAGATGCAATATGCTATAGATAGGGGTAAACAGGAAGTATATATTATAATTAATGAGAAAAAATCGTTTAAAGAATACGCTTTGTTTACAAAGGAAGACCTATTAGAGACAGTACAAGAAATTAATCTGTTTTCTATTGACGATATGTTTTTCGATTTTCTCAGCGTCCCTTCGTATGCAAATAGTGTTCAAGGTTCTAATTGCGGTGGTTCCACTCTCCCCGCGGGCACTTGTAGCAGTAAATCATTTATAGATGATGATTTTGGTGATGGTAAAACACCAAGTTTTATGCTGTGCGTAGATTATGCTGCCTTTGCTTGTTACTTTAATTCACTTTTTGATCATCTTAGCAAGAATTTAGCAGAAACAAGTACAGTAACTTGTAATCATACTAGCAGTAATAGTAGCCAGTGTCCTTGGGTAGATTGTATTAAAGCTCACCAATACCCTGGGTTTATTAAAGCGCCAGTAGATCTAAGGTATGAACTGTTTTTTAATGCCCAAGATTTAGTAAATGACCCAAATGCCTGTGCATCAAACCCTAATAATTTATGTGGTTGCGCAGGTATTCCTAACTTAGAGTCTCCACGCAGAAGCATAAATGGAAGTGTAATGTTGAATGGGCAAAATAGTTGTAGCTGGTTGAAAAGCATGAAACATGAATTAGCTCATACCTATGGCTATAATCATAAACCTGGACAGCAGGACTATGATAATAATCTTGACCAAATCAGACATTGCATTAACGATCATCAGATTCATTAAGTCAAAATCTACTAAAAGCGGGGTGTAGTAATACACCCCCTTTTTTAAACTTTTTATAGGAGAGCAACAGATGAAAACTATATTGTTCATATTTTCAGTTCTTGTCTTATTTAATATTATTGCTTGTGATGATAGCGGAAACTCTGGATCACAATGTACATTTGAGGAATATTTAGAAAATGTGGCAAATACAAATTGTCTTGCTGAAGAATTGCTTTTTGGTTGTAGTAACGTAGGTTGTAGAGGTTTTGATCCAAACTTTCAAACCGGGTTTCTCGATGATTGTATAGCAATTGATTGTCAAACATTGAGTTGTGAAACTCTTACAGTTGGCACCGAAGAACCTGCCCAACCTGGCTTGTTAACAGAATTAACAGTCGATGAAATAACGGGTTTCCCAATAGGCATATACCAAGTTGATAGTGCAGAAGGTGAGTTTGCTTGTGATATTATGTTCTCAAATTAATCTGTCCATTTTTTACTAATGAATAAAATATATTTACTAATACTCACATTTTTAATTTTATCACTATATGGTGGTTGTAGTGATAACAACCAAGAAGCAAATATTTGCTGTATTTCAACTTCTTAAAATCCCTGTTTTGATCCGAATATTGGGGGGAAGCACAAACGAAGTTGTGAATAAAACAGTCGAGGAGATTATTTCTGATCCGGCAACGATGGCAGCGGTAGATAATGTGAAGGTCACACTGTGTCGATCCCTCCATTTTATTTGCAGCAGAGATTCTCGGATGCGAATATAGGGGTCGCTGAAAAAAACAATATTGAAAGGCTTTACTACCTAACGAGCCATTTAAACACTCTTGATGCAAAAGATGAGAATGGTGAGACCTTTATTGAAGACTGGAAGCTTATGCTCGCGACTGACACAAAAACTATTGAATAAATACCAGAAAAGGCATAAGTTTCAGATAAATGGTTATTCAGTTAAAGCGCGTTTATGAAAAGCCCGAAAGTGCCGACGGTACTCGCATATTAGTCGAAAGACTCTGGCCAAGGGGTTTATCAAAAGAAAAAGCTAGAGTCGATATCTGGCTAAAAGATGCCGCCCCTTCCACAGAATTACGCAAATGGTTTGGCCACGATCCCTCGAAATGGGTAGAGTTTAAGAAACGTTATTATTCGGAGCTTGAAAAAAACCCTAAGGCGCTAGACCCAATTTCAAATCTCCCCGAAAAAGGAAATATCACGTTCGTATTCGCCTCAAAGCAAGAGGAGTTCAACAATGCGGCTGCTTTAAAAGAATATGTTGACAAACTATTCCGATAAAAAAGTCCAAACTTCATTTCAGCATTTAGAAGCCCTTAATTATCAGTCACTGCCCCTTCAGACGCGGAGGAAACAAGTTTTGCGTACTTCGAAAGGACTCCCCTTTTCTCTTTAGGTTTAGGTTTGCTCCAAGAGGAGAATCTCCTTTTTATCTCAGCCTTTGAAATTTCAAGATTTATCTCACGTCTCTTTGCATCTATGGTGATAACGTCCCCATTTTTAACAATCGCTATCACCCCTCCGTCAACCGCCTCAGGAGTGATGTGACCCACAACAAACCCGTGAGTACCCCCGGAGAACCGTCCGTCCGTAATAAGCGCGACGTCATTACCAAGCCCCTTACCCATAATTGCGGAAGTAGGCGCAAGCATCTCACGCATCCCGGGCCCTCCCCGTGGTCCTTCATAGCGAATAACTATTACGTGCCCCTTTCTTACCCTGCCCCCCAATATTGCTTTAAGACACTGCTCTTCAGAATTAAACACGATCGCTTTTCCTGTAAAGGAAAGTCCTTCATGGCCCGATATTTTCGCAACCGCTCCCTCTGAAGCAAGATTACCTCTAAGTATCACAATGTGGCTATCTTCTTTAATAGGCTTTTTAAGAGAACGTACGATGTCCTGACCTTTAGGATAGGAGCCCGCGCCCTTAAGGTTCTCTTTTACGGTTTTCCCCGTAACGGTGAGACACTCCCCATGCAAGAGCCCCGCGTTGAGAAGAGTTTTCATAAGAGGTATAATCCCGCCGATCTTACAAAAATCAGCCATCATATATTTCCCGCTTGGCTTTAAATCGGCAAGAACCGGTGTCTTTTTGCCAATCCTGGTGAAATCATCGATCGTAAGTTTCACGTTCATTGCGTTTGCCATAGCTAGTAGATGTAACACAGAGTTAGTCGATCCCCCTAATGCTATTACAACTGTTATCGCATTTTCAAACGCTTTTTTAGTCATTATATCACTTGGGCGTATGTTGTTTTTAATCAGATTTACAACGGCTGCTCCGGCATTAATACAGTCCTTTATCTTCTCACTTGATACTGCAGCCTGAGCGGAACTATTAGGAAGACTCATCCCAAGAGCCTCTATTGCAGAGGCCATGGTGTTTGCGGTATACATTCCCCCGCATGAACCGGGTCCCGGAATGGCGCTTGATTCAATTTGTTTTAACTGGCGGTCTGAAATGTCTTTATTAGCATGGGCTCCAACGGCCTCAAAAACAGAGACAATATCAACCGGCTGCCCATTATAGTTTCCGGGCATAATAGTGCCGCCGTATACAAATACAGACGGGCGGTTAAGACGGGACATCGCTATTAAGCACCCGGGCATATTTTTATCACAGCCCCCTATGGCGACAACTCCGTCAAACCCTTCTCCCGCGGCTACAGTCTCTATTGAATCCGCAATCACCTCACGGGAAACAAGTGAGTATCTCATCCCCGGAGTACCCATTGAAATACCGTCTGAGACGGTAATTGTGTTAAAGATAATAGACTTACCGCCTGCTTTGTCAGCCCCCGCTGCGGCCTGTACGGCCAGCTTGTCTATATGCATATTACACGGGGTCACCATGCTCCAGGTAGAAGCTACTCCAACTATAGGTTTTTTAAAATCTTTATCCTTAAACCCCACAGCCCTTAGCATTGAGCGGTTAGGAGCCTTATCCGCTCCTTCAACAACCAATGATGAAAATTTTTGT
>JAJCZT010000119.1 GCA_029262255.1 Deltaproteobacteria bacterium | reverse complement strand
CTTTCCCTAAATTATCAAGCGCAACGACCGATACAAAAACATCGTCTTGAAAACTTACGCCTATATCACACATATTGGAGTATCTTACATTCTTAGTAGAGGGGTAGTTTCCTCTCTCTAATAGTCTTATAAACTTTTCCTGCATATAGAATTTTTCATATATACCGTAGGCTTTATCAGGCGAAACCTCTTTTTTCAATCGACAGTAAATGGTCGCCAGAATGCCGCGATTGAGCGAAACGGTGTGAGGAATAAAAGTGACTTTAACACTGGTATCCGCAAGGTTTGAAAGTTCCTGCTCCATCTCCGGGCCTTGATTGTGCCCCGATACCGAGTCGATATTCACTCCCTCGTTAGACTCTGGAAAGTGGTGTCCGAGATTGGGCGCGCGCCCCCCGCCTGAGAGCCCAGATTTTATATCCGCTATAACAGAATCCTCTCTCAAAAATCCCTCGGCAGCAAGTGGGGCCAACCCAAGGATAACGCTCGTTGTATAGCATCCGGGATTTGCGATAAGCTCCGCATCCCTTATCTGCTCCTTATAAATTTCAGGAAGACCATAAACCGCTTTTTTTAAGTAATTCTTGTATCTATGTTGTGATTTAAACCAGTCTTCATAAACCGCAGCATTAGAAAACCGGAAATCAGCGCTGAAATCAATCACCCGAGCGCCGGTATCGAGCAACCTCTTTACAAAGTGCATAGAGGTCCCGTGGGGAAGGCAGCAAAAAGCTAAATCAACCTTATCAAACTCCTTTAACCTCTGAACACTACGGCACTCAATTTTGAGAAAACCTCTTAAGTGGGGGAAAACCTCAGATATATCTTTGCCCGCAAATTTCTCAGAGGTAAGCCATGATACTTCAACCCCCGGATGATTTACAAGCAGCCTCAGCAGCTCGGCACCCGTATATCCAGTTGCCCCTAGAACGCCGATTTTTAGTCTCATATTTCTTCCGATACGCTAATAAATTTTGATAACAGGTAAAGTCTGGTACCATTATCTTACAAAAGTTAATGTTTCTAATAAGGCAATGATTTCAAAACTAAAAAAAATACTTTTATCGGTATTATTATTAGCATTATCAATTAATTTCTTGCCGTATTCGTCTAAGGATTATTCCCCTCCTAAGACTGAGGCCATATCAGATTTAATTGTAAATTGCTCCTCACATAAAAACCAACTCGACACATCAAATATTGTTCAACTTATAACAACAGGAAGTGGAGGCGGCTCCGCAAAAGAGTGTTTTTGCTATGATGGCGGTACTCACAAAGCATCCTCTGTTATTACACTGCCTACAGTTTCATTAACATTTGAAAGACATTCAACGTTTATAGTTACTTTAAATGAGTCTATATATACTAAGGATTCATACAAAAACCTTCCCATTCGTTCCCCCCCAGCTTATTTAGCTTAATGCTTAAGACGGCACTAAGCCACACAGACTTACTATTATCTAGAGATATCTATGTTTAACCGACTATGTGTATATGATTTTACATAGTTATAGCTAAGAATAAACATGCTTATATAACATATATGTAGAATATATGCTCTAGCTTCGTTAAACAAAAGGAATTATATCGAAATGTTTAAGGAGAAGAAAGATGAACAATTTACGCAATAGCCCTGTAATAACCGGGTCCGTGTTATTAAATACTATGATCTTAGTTTTATTATTTCTTAGCTTTACACAAAAAACCGAAGCTCAATCCCATTCCGAGCACAACCACGACCAAGCGCCTATGCAAATGGACGACCATGCCCATCATTCAGGAAGCGTTAACGTTCAAAAATGGGACGGGCACAGGCCGGATAGTAATGCCCCTATAGGAGTAATGGGTGACCATACTCACCATAAGGGAATGTTTATGCTTACTTACAGATACAAGTACATGAGCATGAACGGTAATAGAATGGGGACGAACAAAGTGAGCAACCAGAAGGTTCTTGAAGACTTCATGGTTGCACCTACAGATATGGATATGCAAATGCATATGTTCGGTCTTATGTATTCTCCCACTGATTATATAACGCTAATGGGGATGGTCCCGTATATTAAGAAGTCCATGAATCACCTAACGCGTATGGGATCACGGTTCAAGACCGAAACAGATGGAATTGGCGATATTAAATTCACTGGTTTAATAAAAGTATTCGATAACCACGACCAGAGAATTCATATAAATGCCGGAATGAGCTTCCCAACAGGATCAATTGATGAAAAAGACAAAACACCGGCAGGGCCCAACCAGCAGCTGCCCTATCCAATGCAGCTAGGCTCCGGAACCTTTGATCTTCTTCCCGGAATCACGTATTTGGGTCAACACAATGATCTGTCTTGGGGTTCCCAGCTCAGCGGTGTTATAAGACTGGGAGAGAATGATAGGGATTATTCGCTTGGAAATGCGCTTGACATTACCGCATGGGGAGCTTGGGACTGGTACAATTGGGTCAGCTCCTCCGCCAGATTAGATTGGCAATCCTGGGGAAATATAGACGGGGCCGATTCTGCTCTAGACCCGGCGCTCGTTCCAACCGCTGATCCTAACTTGAGAGGAGGAAATAGGCTGGATCTGCTGTTCGGAGTCAATTTTTATGCCTCCCAAGGCCCTACTCTCATAAAAGGCCAAAGGCTGGCTGTCGAATTCGGATTCCCTATTTATCAGGACTTAGACGGCCCTCAGCTTGAGACGGACTGGGTTCTCACACTCGGATGGCAGTATGCGTTTGCCGCTTATTAGTTACTAAAAACCTACATAGACTGTATGCTCTCTTGGAAGCATACAGTCTATGTATAAATCTATAATTGTCAGTTATTATTGTAAGTATTAATGATTTATCCTGATTAATATTACCAACTATTCGGAGGATATAACGATGGCGAAAATCTTCAACCTAAATACATTCTTTTTAATCCTGCTAATAACGACCTCATACATTGCAACTGGAATTGTCGGATGTGATAGTACCAGTGGGGGCGGCGGTAATAACAAAACTAAAATACAGGGTGTAATTGAAGAAGTTATAGGGGGAACGGGAGATGTATCGGGTATAAGAGTAAGCATATTTGAAAACAATAAACGACGAGCTTCTGACCGCACAAACCAATCTGGAGAATATAAGCTTAAATATACACCCGACAACGATCTCGCCGAGATTGAATTCGAGGGTTCAGATTTCACATTATCAAGATTTATTAGCGTAACCAGGGGAAGCGACGTAACTCTAAACGAAATAATTGATACAATAACTCCGGAAATTATATTTACAGAGTGGACAGTAGACCAGAGACGATTAACACTTTCCAGTTTTGAGCAAGTAATTTTTAACGATACGGAAGCTACTTTCAGGATTGACGGCAAGAATAGCAACTGTATACGGGCCAAAGGGGAAAGTAGAGTTGAGATTACAGCTCAAAGCGTATCACTTATAAACTGTTCTGAGGGAATTACCACATCAAGTTTTGCTCTAGTTGATCTTCAGGCTGATGAGGATATTAATGTGACAGCAAAGAAAGATGGAATAAAATCACAGGACAACTCCACTGTCACGCTTTCTATGACAAATACCCCTGTCGCAAACAACATTTTTATAACATCCGATAAGGAAAACGGTATTAGGGCATCAGGATCTTCTGTAGTGATTGTAGATCCCCAATTCAACTGCACTATTACCGGCGCAAAAAACGCCATTAGCCAAAGCGGATCATCTACGGTTGATCCTGACGGCTGCACGCTTGTAGGAAATTAAGAAGCAGGGTGCTTTTAATTAGTTCTAGGTTTTATGAGGAAAAGCTCAGTGGGCTTTTGCCCAGCTTTCCCCTACTCCAATATCCACTTTGATTGGAACAATTAGACTCCAAGCGCCTTCCATCTCCTCTTTAACCATTTTGGAAAGCTTGTCCAATTCATCTTTTTTTACTTCAAAAAGAAGCTCATCATGGACTTGCAGTATCATGTGGGATTCATAGCCCTCTAACTTATCATTGATCCTGATCATAGCTATGTTTATAATGTCGGCGGCAGAGCCTTGTATGGGCGTGTTCATGGCGGTGCGTTCTCCGAATCCTCTAAGTCCTCTGTTGTTAGACCCAAGCTCGGGTATTGGTCGTCTCCGCCCGAGTATTGTTTCCGCATATCCCTTGGTCGCCGCATCTGATATTGATTTCTCAATATACTCTTTTACCTTCCCATAGCGCTTGAAATACTCATCAATATAGCTCTTTGAGATTGAAATAGACGTACCCAGCTGTTTAGCCAGCCCAAATGCGCTAATACCGTAGATAATGCCAAAGTTGATGTTTTTTGACAGCCTTCTCATATCAGGCGTTACAAGATCCTCTGTTACACCGAATATTTCTGAAGCGGTCCTGTTATGTATGTCGCTGTCGTTTAAGAACGCCTCTATCAGACTGTCATCCCCGGAGAAATGAGCAAGTAATCTGAGCTCAATTTGAGAGTAATCCGAGGAAAGCAGAACAAATCCTTCTTCGGGAACGAAAGCCTCTCTTATACGCCTCCCCCGGGCGGTCTTTACAGGAATATTCTGAAGGTTGGGATCACTTGAGCTAAGCCTGCCGGTTGAGGAGCCTACGGGGTTAAATGAAGTGTGTATTCTCCCGGTATCAGGGTTAATAAGCTTGGGAAGAGCATCGACATAAGTAGATTTAAGTTTTGACAGTGTCCTGTGCTCAAGGACTTTTTCAGGGACCTTATGAAACTTGCTCAGGTCAGTGAGAACTTCCACATCTGTAGAGGGCTCCCCAGTCTTAGTAAGTTTTTTCTGAGGAAGGTCGAGTGTCTTAAATAAAACCTCCCTTAACTGAAGAGGGGAGTTTAGATTGAACTCGTAACCTACTTCTGTGAAAATTTCCTTTTCAATCTCCTTAAGCCCCTGATCAAACTCCTTGGACAGATCCTTAAGCTTAGCGCCGTCAACTTTAACGCCGTTCATCTCTATTTTTGCCAAAACTCTAATAAATTTAAGCTCAATATCTCTAAATACATCCGTTAGTTTGATTTCCTCTAACTCAGGGGCAAGGAGTTTACTGAGCAGCATTGCAACATCGGCATCTTCACAGGCGTAGTCCCTGGCTACAGCAAGCTCTACCTCGTCAAAGCCGATCTTAGATTTGCCGGTACCGGTCACGTCTTTATAAGAAATCATCTGGTGCCCAAGATACAATCTCGAAAGCTCATCAAGACTGTAGCTGTTCCTGGAGGAATCGAGCATGTGCGCCGCGATCATGGTGTCGAACGCGATACCGTTTAAACTGAGGCCGTATTTTTCAAGCACAACTATTTCATATTTAAGATTTTGACCAATTTTCTTGATTTCTTCGCTCTCTATAATTGGCCTTAATTTGTCGAGTACCAAGGAAAGATCGAGCTGAGGAGAAGAAGAATCGGTGAGCGCCCTATGCGCAACCGGGACATAATAAGATTCATGGGAAGCGGGGCAGAGTACTATACCCACAATGTCGGCAAGCATAGGACTTGGGGACGTGGTCTCTAAGTCGATAGAAAGCTCTCCCGTATCATTTATTCTGGCAATCACTTTATCCAAATCCGCCTCGGCTAGAACTAGATGATAGTTATCGTATGAAACCGTGCCTTCTCCTGCATTGACATCGCCGGAACCATCCTCATCGCCCAGCTCCCGGAGCAGGTTTTTAAAATCGAGTTCTTGAAATAACTCTCTAAGCTTATCGTTATCGAATCCATTATATTTAAATTTCTCAAGGCTTGTCTCGATATCGACATCGGTTTTAATCGTAACAAGCTCTTTACTCAGTACCGCGTCTTCCTTCTTTTCTTCTATTAAAGTTTTTTGCCTTTTTGAAACATCGTCTAGATTTTTAAAAAGCTCGTCCAGTGAACCGAATTTAGAAATCAGACTTACCGCTGTCTTCTCGCCAATACCTTTTATTCCCGGGATGTTATCCACCGCATCCCCGGCAAGGGCAAAGACATCAATCACCCGGTCTGGATCAACTCCATATTTCTCTTTGACTTCTTTGGTCCCTGTGACCTTATTTTTCATAGTATCAAGGAGCGTGACTTTATCCGAGACAAGCTGGCAGAAATCTTTATCCCCAGTAACCAACACTACTTTCGCATCTTCTTTCTCGACGTTTTTTGAGATCGTGCCTATTAGATCATCGGCTTCAAATCCCTCTAATTGCAGCTGAGGGATATTAAAGGCATCTACCATCTCGAATATCTTGGAGAACTGGCAAACAAGATCTTCAGGCGGTGCGCTCCTGTTTGCTTTATAAAGAGGGTATATATCGTCACGAAAAGTAGGGCCTTTAGAGTCAAAAACGATCCCCAGATGGGTGGGCTCGTAGTCTCTTAGAAACTTAAAGAGCATCGCGGTAAATCCATAAACAGCGTTCGTGGGAAATCCGCTAGAATTACTAAGGTGTCTTATGGCATAGTAGGCGCGAAATATATAAGAGCTTCCGTCGATTAGATATAAAACTGGTTTTTCCATAACAGTACAGTTTAGGTTTTTAATGTATAGGTGTCAAAAATAGATTCCCGGCTTCGCTGAAACTTTGCCGCGGCTAGCAACAAGCTCGGTGGCGCGGTTTATTTAATCACCCCCACCTTTACTCCTCCCCCCCTCAAGGGGGAGGAGATCAAAAAAAGACAAAAGAGAGATTCTTCGTCATTCCATTGATCAGAATGACAACAAAGGAAAAACGGATGGGTGTCAAAAATTATTACAATTCATTGACTTATGCGGCTAAAAAAAATATAATCGGATTATTGATGGTGAGGTGAATAGATGAAAATTCTGATTATTGCATGGCTTATAAGCGCTGTGAGCTTATTGATTGTAGGGCATATCATACCGGGGTTTGAGGTTCAAAGCTTCGGGTCTGCTTTAATAGCGGCAGCCGTTATAGGACTCATAAACGCCACGATAGGACTGTTTTTAAAAATCATTACAATCCCGCTATCAATTCTTACATTTGGCATATTCCTTCTGGTTATTAACGCGCTGATGCTGATGTTCGCATCTTCATTGCTCGAAGGATTTACGGTCACGGGCTTTTGGGCCGCTTTTTTCGGTGCGATAGTGCTTGCGGTTGTGAATATGCTTATAAGAAGCTTAACGGGTAGCGAATAAAACTTATTTATGAGGCTCTACAATAATTTTAATCGAGTCTCCACCCTCTTCAACCATACGAAACCCGGTTCCTGTTTCAGAGAGCGGCAAACGGTGTGTAACCATATCCCCTACATTCACCCGTTTTGATCTGATTAACTCAAGCGCTATAGCTAAATCCGAAGGAGAAGCCGCATAGGAGCTCAGGGTTTTTATCCCCGACCACCAGAAATCGTTAAACGGAATCTCGACCTTGGTATCAGGACCTGAAGGGGCAAAAAATAGTATTGTTCCTCCGGGTTCAACAAGATCAAAAGCCTGCTCGATTGCGGACTTGGCGCCAACGCATACAACAACAAAATCGGCTAATCGTCCCTCATTAACCTCTCTAAGATGAGAGGCAATATCCTGATCAGCGTGAATCGCATAATCAGCACCGAAATCCCTGGCTGTATTGATCTTGTAGTCATTAACATCGGTTGCTGTTATCCGGCCCGCTCCTTGAGCTTTTGCGAGCTGTATATGTAAAAGCCCGGTCATCCCGCTTCCCATAACCAAAACACTGTCGGTCATCTGAAACCCGGCAAGCCTCTGCCCTCTTACAACACAGCCAAGGGGCTCTACAAAGGAAGCCTCTTCATATGTAACTTCATCGGGAAGCTTGAGTACTCCGCGGTCTACGTTAATTTCAGGTATGCGGATATATTCCGAAAACCCTCCCGGATCAAAGTGAGTCGATCTTAGAGTCTGGCAGGAAGAGTGGTTTTCTCTCAGGCAATGATAGCAAGTGTTGCACGGCACATGATGGGTAGCAATAACGCGGTCTCCAACTTTGAAATTAGATACTTTATCACCTATTTCTACAATTTGACCCGCTATCTCGTGACCCAACACTAGAGGCGCTTTCGGAAGTCTATACCATTCCATCAGATCGCTGCCGCAAATCCCGCTTGCATAGACACGTATCAAAATTTCTTCCGAACCTATCTTTGGAATCGGAATTTCTTCGAGCCGTACGTCAGCATTTTTATAGTACATTGCTACTTTCATAATTATTACCTATTGGAATATCTTAGAACTTTAGCATAGACCTCTTTTAGGTCTCAGGCGTTAGCAGCTTTTTTAGATTCCTCTTCTTTTATAGAGAGAAATAAATCATGTGCCTGTTTAGGCTTATTATTCTCATGAACTATTGACCTTATGGCTCTAATAACAGCAACCGGATGATCATTCTGCCAAATGTTGCGTCCCATATCCACGCCTATAGCACCCTGCTGAAGAGCATTATAGGTCATTTCAAAAACGTCCATCTCGGTCTCTAGTTTGGGGCCTCCGGCAATTACTATCGGAGCCGGGCAGCTTGTGGTTACCTTCTCAAACTCATCACAGTAATATGTCTTTACAATATGAGTGCCAAGCTCAGCGCATATACGGCAGCAAAGTGACAGATAACGTGCGTCCCTTTTTTCAAGTTCTTTACCAACCGCTGTAATTCCGAGCACAGGGATTCCATACTCTTCACCCTGGTTTACAAGCTCAGCCAGATTAAGAAGAGTTTGGCTCTCATGCGCACTTCCTACGAAAACAGATATCCCAACTCCGGCTACATTTAATTTAATAGCTTCTTTAAATGAAGTAGTAATCCCTTCATCTGAGAGATCAGCGCCTACGATGCTGGAGCCGCCTGAGACCCTTAGAACTACGTTTGCCCCCGAATCAGGGTCTACTGATGTACGAAGCACGCCCCTGGTGAGCATTATAGTGTCCGCATATGGGAGTAAAGGTTCAATAGTTTTACGCGGCTCTTCGAGTCTGTGTGTTGGGCCCAGGAAATATCCGTGGTCAAACGCTAACATAACAGTTCTGCCTGTCTTAGGGCTAATAATTCTCGACATTCTATTTTTCATACCCCAGTCCATATTCATAACACCTCTCTATTGTTAGGATTATTTCAGTCAAAATTTATAGTAATCGGTGGTAAAAGTCAATGAATGCAGATGGGGGATATTATCTGACAGACTCATACGCCGTTCTAAATGCTTTAAGCGCCGTATTGACGTGTTCCTGGGTATGTTGAGCCATTAAAGTAGCCCTTATTCTGCACATGCCGTGCGGTACAGAGGGAGGCCTTACGGCAGGTGTAAAAACCCCATTTTCTCTCAGTATTTTGGCAAAATTAAGAGCGGGTTCCGCATCTCCGATTAGAACAGGGATGATAGCGGAATGAGAAGGCAGAATCTTAAGCCCCGTATTCTCAATACCGGTTTTAAATTGCTCTACCATATTCCATAAGTGCTCTCTTCTCTCAGGTTCATTTTCTATTATATCGATCGCAGTAATTGAGGCAGCTAACGAGGCCGGCGGTAGTGATGTATCAAAGATATAACTCCTGACGCGGTTTCTGATAAAATCAATCAATTCCTTACTTCCTGCAATATAGCCTCCCAGAGAACCGACAGCCTTTGAAAGTGTACCCATTACAACCGGCACACGGTCTTCAACGCCGAAGTGCTCCGTAGCGCCGCTACCCCTTTTCCCGAGTACCCCTGTTGCGTGCGCCTCATCGATCATCAGCATGCAGCCATACCTTTCCGATATCTCAACCAGCCCGGGCAGTGGGACAAGATCCCCGTCCATGCTGAAAACGGTGTCGGTAACTATAAGCTTCCTACATTTTTTATTCTTATCTTTTTCCAAAAGTTCTTGTAGATGATTGAGGTCGAGGTGTTTATATATTCTTACAATAGAGCGAGAGAGCCTGGCGCCGTCAATAATAGAGGCGTGGTTAAGCTCATCACTGTAGATTATGTCTTCGCTGCCGACCAGGGCTGAGATGGTTCCAATATTGGCCAGATACCCTGAGCTAAAGAGGATCGAAGCCTCGGTGTTCTTAAACTGCGCAATTTTTTCCTCAAGCATTCTATGCAAATCGGAGCTTCCGCTTACAAGACGTGATCCGCCCGAGCCCGCACCGTACTTTTCCAATGCGAGCTTTGC
>JAJCZT010000118.1 GCA_029262255.1 Deltaproteobacteria bacterium | reverse complement strand
GCTTCTTTTTTCATATAAGCACAAAAAATTTAGAGAGAAATTATGTTAAAATAAATATAGAATCATGGCTGACACAAAAGATAGTCTGGAATCTAAAAAAGATGAGCACTGTGTTGAATGCCCGATCGGGCTAGAGAATTGCGCAGAGTGCGGCATGTGTGATCATTGTGAGCACGACGCTGCGCTTGATGAGAGTGAGCTACCCTCAAGCTGGCTTAGATTTATTGAGAAGAGTAAAGAAAAAAGTTCATAAAACTGAAGCTCATAAAACTACAGAATTAACTCTAGAAAGTATCCCCTTTAAGATTACCGATTAATATTCACAATTATATCACCGTAATATTCCGCAGAAAAAAAAACGCGGTACCCCCGCCGCTATTGAGAACCGATAGGCAGTTCTATAGGTAGCGACGAGGGAAAACCGCAGTGGTGTTCCCTCACCGTTGAATAATACGTGTACAAGTTCGAGATTGGATGTGAAAATAGAAAAAAAGCAAAAATAATCTTAACTGACCCTATTCTCCATATCTTTTTCAATCAATACGGAATAGAGATAATGCGCCAATTAGTGTTCACACGCGTGTAGAACAAATGGCATATCTATAGAATCAATTTAGTTACTCTTTTTTAAATCTTGTAGAATTTCCTTTTCCTGAGCCGATCTTGATTCAAAATCCTGAAGGGGCGTTACCTCCCACTCCATTGCGCCCCACACAGGGAGCGTACGCAGCGTACGGTCGACATCATCGTGAGACTCAGCCTCAATAATGAATACAAATGCGCGCTCACCTATTGGTACTCCCCCAACAATAGCTCCGTCGCTTTCTAATTCTTCAAGGTCACTAAATGCAGGAAGGACTACATTTTCTAACATCTCAGCAGCTTCCTCCGAAGAAAAGAACCCCGGTCCTTCATTTCCCGTTACTAGGTATTTCATAAAATATTCTCCTTCTAATGGCAATTTTCAAATCATACAAGAAGCAATTCTATCATATTAATTTGAGACCAATGATTTTACATAATATTACAGCTTTAGTATACGGAATATCACTCCAAAATTTACAATTTTCTTTAACTAGCACGCAAAAATCGCACAAATATGGGGATTAATATGGTGTCGGATAAGATAAGGATATTAAGCTGAAGTATGAATGTAAGTAGAGGATCAATCAGATATAAATACCAACATCCTATCCCTGAATCCAAGATGGCGGTAGGTGGAGGGAACGGACCAAGGATAGGAATGTTGGATTAGGTAGTCAAAATGTGATTCAAGTTTTCATTTTAATTTCTCGACTCCGAATTGCTATTTTAAAACCTATCATTCCTCCAAAGAGGACAAAGAGACCTTCAAGTCCGGTACTGTTTTATCTCTTATGATTTATTCTATCACAGAACAAACATATATCAACCTTTTTTTATAGATTATTTCACTTCAAAAATTTGATATTTTTATATCGTTACAATATTAATGCTACATGCGATACCTTAAAAAACAACAGCCATTTATTTCACATCAGCTATTACGGTTTAAAGCCAGAGAAAAGAACATTGGCACTTCCAGGGAGACAACTTCAAATAGATTCAACTAACCCTCCCAATGGGTCAAAGTTAGCGCTGAAAACGTAAAAATTTACCGGACTGACCAGAAATCAGTTCTTTATAAGGTCTATATTTTACAACTATATCTTGTAAGAAAGCAGGAAATTATTTCAACCCTTATTCTAGCCGCTCCCGTATCTTCTCAAGACTAATCTGGTAATGATCGCCGAACTGTTTGTATTTTTCGTCCTCCAGGAGCTCCCCGAGCCTGCTCGAAATCTTGGTCTTTTCCTCCTCTGGCAACTCTGAGAGATTCTCACCGGAAAGAAATACAGCCGCATAACAGGCTATCTTGCCACCAGCGTCTATAAAAATATCACTCAACATTTTTACGGAACCCGTTGTACTAGATTCCCCCAACACAAAAACGCAGGCTTCCTGCCAGACTTGAGAGCGCTCTTCAAATATTTTCTTAAGGCTGTGAAAGTTAAGATCGGTAAATGCCCATATAATATCCTCGGCTTCACGGTAGTCCTTCTCGTACCAGTTCTCTCCGGGATGCATATTTCCATTTGCAGTGTTTTCCTTTATATGTCGGTCCAGGCGTTCGACAGCATCTAAGTTAGTCATAGGTTGATTCAACTCCGATTGTTTTAGCTTTGCCCCGCAAATTAAACGGAGCGTAACTATTTTACACGATTTTGCGGTAAATATGCCGGAGAGCTCAATTCTGGTAGACATTGAGCACACATAAAGTATGCAGTCGATGGTCGTTATTTCCGAGCTTCGCAGACTCCCGCCCTTATCCGTCATTCCCGAACGTCTTAATCGGCAATCCAGTCTTTGTCATTCTGAGGAAGTGAAGCGACAGGGTTTAATATTCATAGTTTTCCTCCATGGATATCTAAATCCCCGTTGACAATCCAGCCGCGAGTACTTGGACGAAAAAGGAAGAACTGATTATAATAGTTTTACAAAAAAAATTCCGGAGCGAATCCACCAATGGGAAACGAAAAAGATAACAAAAAAAATCACGAAAAATTAGATGACAAGACTTATGAAAAAGAGCTTCGCAAACTTCAGATAGAACTGGTGAAGCTTCAGGGTTGGGTCACTCAAGAGGGGAAGAAGATTGTCGTCCTCTTTGAAGGAAGAGACGCCGCTGGCAAAGGGGGCACGATTAAACGCATTACCGAGCCCTTGAATCACCGTATCTGCCGGGTTGTTGCTCTGGGAATTCCTACTGAGAAAGAGAAGACCCAATGGTACTTCCAGCGTTACATCACACAACTGCCTTGTGCTGGAGAGATAGTCCTTTTTGACCGCAGCTGGTACAACCGCGCCGGTGTTGAGAGGGTTATGGGTTTTTGCACTAAAGATGAATACAAAGAATTCCTCCGCATATGTCCCGGATTCGAGAAGGCTCTTATCCACTCAGGAGTAATGCTTTTTAAATACTGGCTTCATATAACCGCCCAGGAGCAGGAGGAGAGATTTCAGGAAAGGATAGATAACCCGATGAAGCGGTGGAAGATAAGTCCTATGGATATAAAAGCACGTACCAAGTGGTATGACTATACGAAAGCGAAAGACGATATGTTTGAAGAAACCGACACCACAATATCCCCATGGTATGTAGTAAACGCAAACGATAAGAAACGCGCAAGGCTCAACTGTATAAGCCATCTACTGAGCCTTATACCCTATGAGGAAGTCCCCACAAAGAAGCTCAAGCTCCCTTCCCTTCAGAAGAAAAATTATAAAAGATCCGGAATTTTAGATAAAACCTTCGTCCCGGAGAAATACTAGGCGGACAATGTCCGCCTCCAAACTAGTTCTAAGATACTGCCGGGTTTCTTAAGGTTCTTCAGTTCTCATTATCCGCAGTAGTTACATAGAAGATTTATGAGCGTACCCTCATGGGTACAATGTCCGCCTCCAGACTAGTTCTAAGATACTGCCGGGTTTCTTAAGGTTCTTCAGTTCTCATTATCCGCTGTAGTTACAGAGAAGATTTATGAGCGTACCCTCATGGGTACAATATCCGCCTTCAAACTAGTTCTAAGATACCGCCGGGTTTCTTGTGATTTTCAGGTCCTGTTAATCTTCAAGGCAATTCGGAAATTTTCTTATCCACACTCATAGTCCAGAGATCATTTACACTCACCAATATACTTCCCAGTACCTATAACTTCGCTATCTATGAACTTTATTGACCAGTCCAGCTTCTCCCCTACAACGCTATACACGACGCTTGCTTTGGCAGAAGTCCCCTCTTGGTTTTTGCAGTCAATATCGAAGCTCGCCTTGTCGGCCCCCTTACTTATATTCGTTGTTTTGCAATTTCCACTCTGCTGAAATGATTTGAGGGGGAGGAAATTAGGCTCTGCGAGGCATCTTTTTCTACTGACTTTTAGAGGATCTCTTTTATCCTTAAAAGTTCTAGTAATGTTAAGTTCATACAACCCTGCTTTCATTGGTAAGGATAGGCTCTGTGGCTCGGTTACACTCTGCGGCTTGGTTGCATCCTGCGGCTCGGTTGTACTCTGTGACCCGGTTGTATCCTGCGGCTCGGTCGCACTCTGTGACTCTTGGTTGAATCCAACAACACCTAGAACAAGAAATAAGAGAACTAAAACCACTTTCACATGTGATTGGTAAATCATTATTTATAAAACCTCCTGATTTGTAGAACCTCTTGGGAATTTCAAATATGAGCGGCCACGCTCATTATCTCTGAAAGTATAAATAAATCTCAGCATGGAGACAACTACAAATTTAATTATTAAGCATATACCTGTTAAATCCCGATGCAACCGTGCCCCTCTCATTTGCCGCTCTCT
>JAJCZT010000117.1 GCA_029262255.1 Deltaproteobacteria bacterium | reverse complement strand
AGACATAAACATAAAATCAATTATTGTACTCCTTGTAAAACTAACCGCCATTTCTGCAGTTATGGGAGTAGCCGTTTGGCAAGTATCAAAATTAACTTACTGGTCGGAATCCGCTTTTTCTATAGAAAAGATTGGGGTTTTGGCGGCATCAATTGTAATTGCAGCAGTAATTTATTTCTCGCTTGCCAAAATACTAAAAATAGAAGAAGCCGATTTTCTTGTAAAGATGATTAGAAAAAGATTCTAGATCAGAAGCTTTTTAAGCTCGTCTATAGAATCCCAAGGCAGAATTCATGTACTGCACCCCTTTTGTCAAGCTAGGTTTAATTGGAATTTTGAAAAGTGTAGTATTTCTCTTGCTTGTGTGATTAACCTGAATCATGCATAACTTATCTTCCGGGTTTAAGAAGCGTTACCTATGGTGTTGAACCCATCTCTTATTCGGATGCTTCTAGTTGGTTTGTCTTGCCCACACCCTGATAATTATAATCGTGATTATATAGATACGAAATCCAAGTTATTTGATAAAATAGATAGCTATAATCAGTCCTAATATTATTCCAATAACAATACCAACTAATAGATTACGCATATGGAACCTCCTGTATTGCTACCCTTATGTCAAGCTGCGTTTAAATGGGAGCAGTACATCAGTTCCCACCATCAAACTCACAGTTGCATAAGTCCACCCTTATGTAAGAAACCACATCTCTTATATCTTCGTCTGATAGACTAGTTGACCATGCGGGCATTGCTGCAGATTTACCTACTGCCAAGCCCCCACCACTAATAACTTTAAACAGGTGCTCATTACTCAAGGTTGATACATAGGACTCATCCGTTAAATTTCTAGGTTTAGGAACTAGTGCTGCTGCTGTAGGACCGCCTCCCGTTCCGTCCTGTCCGTGACAAGGCGTACAATTCATAGCGAATATTTCTTTACCCTTGGCCGGAGTGCCTTTTGCAAAATCTTCATCACTATCTCCTTCCACTTCATTTTGTATGGTCTCATTGGGCCTTATTTCTTCTATAATATCAATTTCTTCATTCTTAACACTAGCTATTTCATCTTCCTTGTCATCACCCTTAGAACAGGAGGTCATAAATGTGGGTATGAGTAGCATTAGACAAAAAACTGCTGTTATAAAAACTGCCTTTTTCATTTTTCTTTTCTCCTTTTTTTATTATTATTATTGTATTATAAAGGATGTACTGCTCTCCTTCAATCAAGCATCGTATAGACTTGAAGTATGATTCCTGTGATATTCCTCTTCCGCCTTGTCCAGTTCATGACTAAGCTCTCTTTCATTCTCCCATTCCTGTAACCAAAAGAGCTCCTCTTTCATTGTTCTTATCATTCTCTCTGTATCTGCGTTTCCTTTTGGATTATTGTAGCTGGTGCACTGCACCCCTTTTGTCAAGCTAGGTTTAAATGGGGGCAGTATATTCAGGACACATCCTTCATTTAAAAACCTTCTTAATAAAAATAAAGAGAGGTGAATAAGTTAGTAAAAAGGAAATATCCACCTCTCTTAAAGCGTAATCTATCTATCCGCACAGAAGCCGAAATTAATAGTGCCTCCCGGCTGAACTGTATTGTTCCAGGAAACACCTTCTGCAGTAACCGTGCTCCCGTTTTGCTGATATATAGCGTTCCAAAGATCTTTAATTGAGCCTTCGATTGTGAACGAAACAACCCAGTCCACAGTTGACGAAGTAGTGTTTGTAACATCTACCTGGGCGCAGTACCCGGCTCCCCAATCGTCGTTTATCGTAACGTTCGCGCTAACACCCCCGCCTCCGCCTGACTCGTTAAACTCATCGTCGTCGCTGTCGCTGTCGCATCCCGGATCACTTGGGAAGTCAGTTAACCCGTCCCCGTCATTATCAACCCCGTCCGAGCAAGCAAATGTAGGTGGAGGGGGTGGCGGCTCTGCACCTCTCTCAGCACAGAATCCAAATCCTACTGACTGTCCCGGATTTACGATATTATTCCATGAGACGCCCTCTGCGGTAACCTCGTCAACATTCTGAGTGTAAGTAGCGTTCCACATGTCCACCACTGTTCCCTCGATTGGAAAAGTCACAGCCCAATCAGAATCACTCTGTGTATTATTCGTAACAGTTACTTCCGCACAATAACCTGTGCCCCAATCGTCGTTTATCGTAACGCTGGCCGTAACGTCCCCTCCTGAGGGCTGGTCAAACTCGTCAGTATCATCAGCGTTGTCACATCCCGGGTCGTCGGGAAAATCTATGAAACCATCGCCGTCGTTATCTATTCCGTCTGAACAATCAGGAGTTGGGGGAGGATTAGTAGACCCATCCATCAACTGAGCAAGTAGTGTGATTTTATCTCCCCACACGTCCTGCCAGTTGTCTTGCAGAATCCCTCCGGTATCACCGCTATTTGGGTTCCATGACCAGTAAAAGAAATCGGTCATTCCCTTCCCATCCATGTAATTAATTAGTGCGTCTTGCCATGCTCTGTCCCTTGAATCACCGCCGTTTCCATACCTGCCTCCAAACTCGCCGATTATTACCGCATAACCCCTGTCCACAAGATATCCGAAATGTGCCTCCCAAATATCGGGCATGTTATTGGGAAAACTGGGATCATTAAAATAAGGCTGGACGAAAACATCGGGCCCGTAAACATGAGGGCTCAGAACCAGTTTGTCAGCCGGAATACTAAGCGGGAAACAATCAAACGGCTCAAGGTTTCCACCCCACCAGTGATCAATTGAGCTTGAGCACGTGGGGTTACTTTGAACTCCCTGAACGAACACGACCAATTCAGGATTTGTTTGTAGCACCTCTGATGCCGCTATTTCTGCGGCCGTGTTCCAATCGGTAAGAGAATTACCCGTACCCCATGTAGCAGGCCCGTGAGGCTCGTTTTTAATATCGATTCCAAAAAAGCGCTCTACATTTTTGTATCTATCGGAAACAAAAACAAGATCGTCAATCCACTGCTGCTCAGAATAATTATCCGTATACCAAAGCTCTTCTATTGTTTGACAATCCGATGTGTGATGATCCAGAAGTATATACAACCCCTGGCGGTCAAGCTCTTCTATAACCTTGTCCATTATTTCAAGAGAGTTAAGACCCTGCAAATCCGGATTAAGTGAATAATCGATGCTTGTAACACCGGTATTAGTTAAAGTATCAGGGCAAAACGGGAGCCTTATTGCCGTAAACCCGAGCCCTTTAATCTGCTCAATCATGTCTTTCCAGTTTCTGGCCCACAGTCCGTGAACTACATGATTGTTTGTCTCAAAACCAAACCAGCTAACTCCGTATAAATTAATCTCCTGCGCACTTTCGCTATGCACTTTTCCACCTTCGACATAGTAGCTCCAAGCGGGCACCGACATGAGAAAACAGATTGAGAATACTGCTAGTAACTTGCGCATAGCTCTTCCTCCTTTTGTATTTAGAAACAGTTGTTTAGTTTCTGGATCCATACATACCCAGACCTACCAATCTACTTTAACTACATACCCATCCCTACCAACCTACTTTAATTATAGAGAGGTTAAATGTAAATAGGTGCAACTATGGTGCCAAAAAAATACTGATAGAAATACTCAATGTTCAAAGGCAGTTAAATAAGGCCCAAGAAACGAACGTTCAGATTATTGCGGTATTTACTGTGTAAAAGAACACTACTAGATTGTGTATATTCATACAGTTTGAGAATAATTCTTGACTCTCAATTTAAATATAAATATTATCAAGAGAATATGTCCGGAAACGAGAATACCAGTGATCACGAACTTAAAGAGTTAGAAAAAAAGTATGCAGAGATTCTCTCCCGGCAGCCGGAGTCTAACGCCTTTAGCCTACTTGCAAACGTTCTATACAGGCAGGGAGAAGCGGATAAAGCCATAGGTGTATTGATAAGAGGTTTAGGATATAATAAGAACAACGTTACAGCCAGATTTCTGCTAGGGAAGATTTACTATGAAAGGTGGATGATTGACCAGGCCAGAAAAGAGATGGAGAAAGTATTAGAAAATACCCCCGACAACTTGGAAGCCGCAAAATTGCTATCTCAAATATACAAGAGCGAGGACAAATGGGAGGAGGCTCTTGAAACCCTTAATATAGCTTATTCATTTCACGGCACTGAGGAGAGCGTTCTTGGTGAGATAGAAGAGATCAAAAAAGAAATCTTAAAAACGGAAGCTATTTCATCTAAACAAGTATTTGAAACGCCCCTTGGCTCAAGAAAGGCTAATAACATTGAAATTGATGTATCATCTAAAGACAATGAAGTCTATACGGAAACCATGGCAAATCTCTATATAGAGCAGGGTCTTTACAATAAGGCTAGAAAAATTATAGAAAGAATCTATATTAATGAAACTGAAAGAAACCTGGCGATTGAAAAATTAGAGAAAACTAAGTTAAATAAAATGAACCTTACAGCCGGACTTAGTTCAAAGGAATGAGACAAAAATGAAGATATTAATAATTCACGGACCAAATCTTAACATGCTCGGAAAACGTGAGCCTGAAATTTACGGTGCTACTACGCTTGAGGAAATAAATGCCGCTTTAACTACTAAGGCAAAAGAACTTGGTGCGGAAGTGACATTCTTCCAATCTAATTCTGAAGGGGAGATTGTAAGTAGCATTCAAGATTCAATGTCAAAAGTTGACGGCATTGTAATTAACCCGGGAGCCTATACGCATACCAGTGTTGCTATTAGGGACGCGATTCTATCTTCCGGACTACCGGTTGTTGAAGTACATATATCAAACATTTATAAGCGTGAGGATTTCAGACAACAATCATTTGTTTCAGGCGTGGCTCAGGGTGTTATATCCGGCTTTGGAGTCAACAGCTATTCCCTCGGGCTGAGCGGGCTCATTGATCACCTTAATGATAATAAGAATAATTGACGATCTATTCTTTTCTTTAGTTTTCAAGTGTCTATAATTTTTACCAATAAGAATATTTACCTTTTCCAGATTCAGAATTTTACAATTACCGGCTTTTAATAAATGAAAAATAATTGGATATTAGAAAAAGAGAACCTCAAACTAAGAGACAAGCTGGCAAAGAGCCTGCAAATTTCTCCTGTTACAGCTCAAGTGCTGATAAACCGCGGTATAGAAAACGAGACTGAAGCTAATCTTTTCTTAAATTGCACTCTATTCGATCTACCTTCGCCATACCTTATGAAGGGAATGGACAAGGCCATAGAGAGAATAAAAAAAGCCCTTGAGAATAATGAAAGAATCGCTATTTACGGTGATTATGATGTTGACGGAGTTACCTCAACTGCACTTCTATATAATTTCATGAAAACTTTAGAAGCAAACGTTACCTACTACAACCCCGACAGACTAAAAGAGGGATACGGTATAAATATAGACGCTGTAAAAAAACTGGCTGGGGAAAAAGTAAGTCTTATTATCTCAGGGGATTGCGGTATTACGGCAGTTAGAGAGGTGGAGCAGGCCAAAGAGCTTGGTGTCGACTTCATAGTCACTGACCATCACAAGCCTCCCCAGGAGCTTCCTGAGGCTGTCTCAGTATTAAACCCTAAACTTTCTGACTGCAAATACCCCGGGAAAGAAATAGTTGGAGTGGGGGTAATTTTTAATCTGGTAATTGCTCTAAGACGAGCGCTTAGAGATGAGGGGTTCTTTAAAAATGGGGAGCCCAATCTGGGCGATTATCTCGACCTGGTAGCGCTGGGAACCGTAGCTGATTGTGCTCCGTTATTGGATGTAAACCGAATATTGGTAAAAGAGGGAATTAAAAGGATGCAAAGCCCCAAACGCCTGGGCGTTCAAGCCTTAAAAGAGGCAAGCAGTATTAAGGGAGAAGTAACGTCATATGACTTAGGCTTTAAGTTGGGACCTAGAATAAATGCCTCGGGAAGAATGAGCACGGCTGATAACGCTGTAAAGCTTTTTATTTCCGATAATTTAGAACACGCAAGAGAACTCGCGAAAGGACTGAACAAGGAAAACGCTAACAGACAGGGTACAGAGGCCGAAATTATAAAAGAGGCAATTTCACTACTAGAATCGAACCCAGCTCTTATAGGCACAAATTCTATAGTACTTGCATCGCGCAGCTGGCATCCGGGAATTATAGGAATTGTAGCATCAAGAATTGTTGAAAGATATGAAAAGCCGACAATGTTAATTGCAATTGGGGAGAACGGGGTAGGCAAAGGATCCGGAAGGAGTCTTGAAGGAGTTAATATTTATGCCGCGCTATCTGAATGCAGAGAACTTTTTTTACAGTTTGGCGGACACGAACTGGCTGCGGGTTTATCCATAAGAGAGGAGGACATTGAGAAATTTAGAGGGATGTTTGATAAAGCACTTGAGAACCCTGAGGAACAATATGAGAAGAAACTAAGGATAGATTGCTCTGTCGAGCTCGATAGCGTTACAGACAGCCTAATCTCAGAGTTTGAGATGCTAGCGCCTTTTGGAATTGGGAACCCCGAACCTGTGTTGCTATCCGAGAAGGTCGAGGTAGTTTCTCAGCGCATATTTAAAGACAAACATTTGGGTTTTAAAGTAAGGAAGGGAACTAAACTCTTTGAGGCAATATGGTTTAATATGAAAGAGCCATCAACTTTGCCTGATAAAGTAGATATGGTTTTTATACCTGAATTTAATCAATGGAACGGAAACAAAGAAATAAGACTAAGAGTTAGAGATGTTAGCTGGTAATTAAACGAATTTGATATACTCTATAAAAGTATTGAATCCGGTATATTGTATCAGAAAATTCTAAAAAACAGACGGGGGTTTTATAATCATGGCTTCAAGACCTAAGCTTGAAAATTTAAATTTTTTATACCCAATAATTATTATTTTAGTAATTGTGCTTGCTACAAGCGCATTTGTAATTGTCGACAGCGGACATGTGGGAGTTATAAGAACTCTGGGAGCTGTCCAACCCGAACCTTTACCTGAAGGGTTTCATTTCAAAAAGCCTTTTATAGATAAGGTAGAACAGATTGACATAAGGCTTACGAAAGCTAAATCCAAATCGGCAGCAGCCTCCAAGGACCTTCAGACAGTGGAAACTCAGGTTACCGTTCAATATTCGATCTTGGGACCTGTGGCTCCACAAACCTATCAAAGAATCGGACAACGCGAAGTTGTAGCCGCAACAGTAATTGAGCCCGCAATTCAGGAATCGGTAAAGGCGGTTACAGCCCAGTACACAGCTGAGCAGCTTGTCACCAAAAGAGCCGAGGTAAAACAGCAGATCCAAAAAGCAATTGAAAGCTTTATAAACGTGACACTTATGGATAAACAGGTCCCCACGGCACTCAAAATAGCAAACGTTGCTATTACGGATTTTGAATTCTCAGAAGGGTTTAACAAAGCGATTGAGCTTAAAGTAAAGGCCGAACAGGAAGCGCTTCAGGCGATAAACGAGAAAACAAGAAGAGTTACCCAAGCTGAGGCAGGTTATCAGGAGCGTAAGCTCTCCGCCGATGGTGAAGCCTATGAAATTGAAGCTTCTTCCAAAGCAAAAGCAGACGCAATAGCAAGAGAAGCAAAAGCGCTCAAGAACAATCCCGAGCTGATACAGCTCCGTCTGGCAGAAAAATGGGACGGCACATTGCCCAGATTTACCGGAGGGGATGGTGTTCCGCTCATAAACATCGACACTGTGATGGGAGACAAAAAATAAATTTCTGTTATTTTGCCGGAATAAATAAAGGTAAATCTTCGTAAGATTCTACAGGGGGGCAGGAACATACAAGGTTTCTGTCGCCATAGGGATTATCGATTCTGCTAACTGGCGGCCAGAATTTGTTCTCTTTTAAATATGGAAGGGGATAGGCGGCTTTTTTTCTGGAGTAGGGATGATTCCATTTATCACTTGCAATTTCTTTTGCTGTATGGGGAGCGCATTTAAGAACATTATTTTCCCGGTCTGCTGTTCCATCCGCAACTTCTTTCATTTCTTTGTAAATATAATTTAGAGCCTCACAAAAACGGTCCAATTCATCTTTTGCCTCGCTCTCGGTAGGCTCTATCATCATTGTTCCGGCAACCGGCCACGAGATAGTCGGAGCATGAAAACCGTAATCCATAAGCCTTTTTGCCACATCTTCTACCTCTATTCCAGCTTCCTTTTTAAAAGTTCTTAAATCCAAGATGAATTCATGCGCAACTCTGCCGCTAGTTCCCGTATAAAGAACACTATAAAATTTTTCTAATTTCGACTTCAAGTAATTGGCGTTTAATATCGCGTATTTAGTTGCATCAGTTACGCCCGTGCTCCCGAGCAATCTAATATAGAGATAAGACACGAGCATTATGCTAGAGCTGCCCCACGGTGTGGCCGATACTGAGGAGATTGATTTCTCACCCCCCAGATCAACTACGGAATGTCCCGGAAGATAAGGTGAGAGGTGCTCCGCTACACAAATAGGGCCCATTCCGGGGCCTCCTCCTCCGTGTGGAATGCTGAAAGTCTTGTGTAGATTTATATGACACACATCCGCACCTATTATTGAAGGGCTCGTAAGACCCACTTGCGCATTCATATTTGCGCCGTCCATATAAACCTGGCCGCCATTATCATGAACAATTGAACAAATCTCTTTAATCCCTTCCTCAAATACTCCGTGAGTTGAAGGATATGTAACCATTATTGCACAAAGCGTGTCTTTATATTGCTCAGCCTTCTCTCTTAATGACTCGACGTCGATATTACCCCGGTCATCACAGTTAACTACAACGACTTTCATGCCAGCCATAGCGGCACTCGCAGGATTAGTTCCGTGAGCAGAGGAGGGAATTAACGCCACATCTCTATGTCCATCGCCTTTGTCGGCGTGATACGCCCTTATGACCATAAGACCGGCATATTCACCCTGAGCTCCGGAATTGGGCTGAAGTGAAACAGCCGGCAAACCGGTGATTTCGGCAAGATAGCCCTCGAGTTCATTAAATATACGTTCATACCCATTGGCCTGGTCTTTAGGGACAAACGGGTGGAGCCTTGAGAACTCAGGCCAGGTAACCGGCACCATCTCAGTAGTAGCGTTTAATTTCATAGTACAGGAACCAAGGGGGATCATGGATGAAGTAAGAGAGAGGTCCTTATTCTCAAGCTTTTTTATATATCTGACCATCTTGGTTTCAGTATGGTATTTGTTATAAACCTGGTGAGCGAGAAATTCGCTTTTGCGAAGCAACTCTTTTGGAAACCGTACTTCCATATCACTTAATTCTTTTCCATGAACCGGCATATCATAGTTTTTGTCGTCTAACTCAGCAAAAACCTTAATTATTTCTCCAATGTCAACCAGCTCCGTTGTTTCATCAAGCGATATCCCCACATGTCTTTCATCTATATATCTAAAATTGATTTTTTCTTTTTCCGCGATTGATTTTAAAGTTTGAATTCGCTCACCCGATGTATCCCCGAGGTCAACCTTTAAGGTGTCAAAATAATAATCATTAGTCTGGTTGAAACCCAATTTGCGAAGTTCGGAATCAAGGAAACTGGTCTTGTTGTGAATTCTCTTAGCAATGGCTTTTAATCCCTCAGGGCCGTGATACACAGCGTACATTCCTGCCATAATGGCAAGTAGCGCCTGAGCGGTGCAAATATTGGAAGTAGCTTTTTCTCGCCTAATGTGCTGCTCTCGTGTTTGCAGAGCCATCCTGTAAGCAGGATCACCTTTTGAGTCAATAGAGACTCCTATAATTCTGCCGGGAACCTGCCTCGCAAATTTTTCAAACGTTGCGAAATACGCGGCATGAGGTCCTCCGTAACCAAGAGGCACACCAAAGCGTTGAGTAGAGCCAACAACCGCATCCGCGCCAAATTCCCCAGGCGGTGCAAGAATCGTCAAACTAAGCAAATCAGCAGCCACTGCAACTAATATTCCGGCGTCATGTGCGGTTTCTGTAAAGTAAGAATAATCATCTACCTCACCCCCTCCACCAGGATATTGCAGGAGAGCTCCAAACACTGCATCATCAAAATCAAATTCCTGATGATCTCCGGTAACAAGACTAATACCTAGCGGCTCCGCCCTGGTGCGGAGAAGATCAATTGTCTGGGGAAAACATCGATCGGATACAAAAAAGGTGTTTGCATCTTTACCTTTTATCTTTTTATCTTTGACCCGGTGAAGCATTGTCATAACCTCAGCCGCTGCCGTGGCCTCATCCAAAAGGGAAGCATTGGCAATCTCCATTCCAGTCAAATCACTCACCATAGTCTGAAAATTAATAAGCGCTTCAAGACGCCCTTGTGAGATCTCAGCCTGATAGGGTGTGTACTGTGTGTACCAGCCTGGGTTCTCCAGGATATTGCGCTGAATGACGCCCGGCGTGACACAATCATAATAGCCCATGCCAATGTATGACTTATAAACTTTATTTAGCTTTGCCGTGTCCTTTAATTCATTTAATAGTTCAAACTCACCAAGAGGATCCGGGAGGTTCAAAGAACTCTTCATCCTTATTGATGAAGGAACAATACTATCAATCAGCTCATCAAGTGAACTTGCTCTAATTTGCTCAAGCATAGACTCCGATTCAGATTTATCCGGCCCTATATGCCTTGAAGCAAATAAACTATTTTTATCAATTTTTTTATTCATGAGATATTCATGAGATATTCGTGAGATCTTTGAATTTTAAGAAATTTTACTATGCGCAACTAAGAGACAAAGATGATAATGTAAGTAGAATACTATCAAGCACATTCAAAAGAGAATAAGAAATTGGTTGAGACCCTCTATTCTTCTACCTCTTTCTCAATAAAATTAGAATAATCCTCGAAATTCATTAAATCGTCGAGCTCTCCGTGATCATAGACTTTTACTTTGATCATCCACCCTTCACCATAAGGATCCGCGTTAATCATCTCGGGCGAATCAAGAAGGGCTTCGTTTACTTCCACAACATCACCGCTCACCGGAGCATAGAGATCAGAGACTGCTTTAGTTGACTCAACTGCGCCAAAGGGGTCGCCTTTTGTGATTTCATCACCTTCGCTTGGAAGCTCAATATATACAATTTCACCAAGAGTATCTTGAGCATACTCAGTAATACCGATTATAAGCACGTCGCCTTCTTCGTGTGCCCATTCGTGATCATTGGTAAATTTGAGCTCTTCAAGTACCTGCACCATAATTCTATCTCCTTAATTAATCTCCTTAATATAAAAAGGGATGCTGACTATCTTTGCTTCCCTGAGGGTGTCCCGAATTTGTATTTGTATCCTACCATCATTTTTGACACTACTATTTAGATAACCCAAGCCGATGGATTTTTCAAGACTTGGGGATAAAGTCCCACTTGTAACATTACCAAGAAAAGTACCGTTTTTAAATATTTTATACCCCTGTCTTGCAATTCCCCGCTCTGTCATCTCAAATCCCATGAGCTTTTGAGAAAGCCCTTCATCTAAAACTTTGGATAAGGCATCTTTACCGATAAAGTCGGTATCCATCTTCACATATCCGCTGAGCCCCGCTTGGAGAGGGTTAATATCTTCATCGATCTCATGTCCATAAAGAGAATAACCCATGTCAATTCTAAGTGTGTCTCTAGCACCTAGCCCACAGGGTTTTATACTATATTTTTTACCAGCTTCCATTAGCGCGTTCCATAGTAAGGGAGCCTGATCCCAGGGTAAAAAAATCTCAAATCCTTCTTCCCCCGTATAACCCGTCCTGGCAACTACCAAATCGCTCCCATCCCAATTAATAATCTCAAAACGAAATTTCTTTATACTATCCAGACCCGCCCCGATGGCCTGACTAAGTATGGCTGTAGAGTCGGGACCCTGGATTGCAATCTGAGAATA
>JAJCZT010000116.1 GCA_029262255.1 Deltaproteobacteria bacterium | reverse complement strand
TGCTGTTGATAGCGGCGTTATGGCACTTGTTTGATCAATCCAGATATACTCATCAAACTGACGGGGCAGAACTGCCTCGAAATAGTGGCTTGCAAGCTCCGTCTCGGGCCGGTAGATCACGCCAATAGCCCGCTCCAGCTTCGGCTTGCTCAACTGAGTATAGAGCTCTCCCTTCTGTTCGATATGCAGAGGAAGTATGAGTCCCGGCTCGTTCGTCAAATGGAAAAGGCGCTCATAGCTTTGCGGATGGGATGGGCGGACCTGCTTGACCTCCATAGGACCATCCCAGTCTGAAGCCGCTGCAACTGTGCCGTGATCGGTGCCAAAGCCTATGCTATAGGATTCTTTCCCAAATTTTTTGCGGCAAAGCTGGCCGATATTGTGCTCACCACGCGCCGACATTTCCGTTGCCGAGGCATCACCAATATGTGAGTTATGGGCCCAAATGACAGCCTTCGCGCTTTCTCCATGAAAGGTCATAACGTTCAGCAGCGCATCGAACATGTGGCTGTCACGCAGATTCCAGGAGGCACGGGAGCCATAATACATAACGCGATAATAGCGCTCGGCATTTGCGACCAGCTGGGCGTTTTGCGTCGCATCAAGAAAGCGCTCACCATCGTGACATGCATATTCTTGCTGTTTTTTATGAAGCTCGGCAAGCATGCGCGCAACACCCTGCTCGCAGTCGTGATAAGCACCTGTGAGCGCCGCGTGACCATATTCCGCCGGATCCGCCTCCCAAGGACTCAGGCAACCATAACGCCGCCGTGCTACTATGGCGAGATCAGGATCAACCTCCTCGAGATAGTCTACGACAGCACGAGCAGAATTATAAAGGCTGTAGAGATCAAGACCGTAAAAACCTGCTCTGTCATCATACGGCAGGGCCTTATTGTGATCATGTAGCCAATCGATGAAATCCCTGACTTCTGTATTGCGCCACATCCAAGTCGGAAACCGGGCAAATGCCGTCCATTCAGATGGCGGAGTATCGCGGTGCCGTACATAGTGATCAATCCGTGCTGCATCCGGCCAGTCGGCCTCAGCAGCAACTATATTGAAATTTTTCTCTTCAATAAGTCGCTTGGTAATGAGCGCCCGCATTCGGTAGAATTCCGAAGTACCATGACTGGCCTCGCCGATGAGAACGACACGGGCCTTGCCAATACGCTTCAGAAGTGGATCCAATGATGCTTCCTCTAGTGTGAAAAAAGCTTCAGAGTTGGACGAAATAAGAGAAGGCAGTGACTCGCTGGCTCTGGGCAGTGTCTGAATGACGCGCGGCCGCGTGATTTCACTCTCGGCTTCTTCAAGCTCCCAGCCTTCCTTACCGATTAGCGGCACGAAGCGCACGTCTGCCAGATCTTCGCGGTCATATACATTTTCATCCACGCGTGTGATACGTATGAGCTCTTGTGCCTTGAGATCGGCCCCGACCGGAATGACCATCCTACCACCAATGGCAAGCTGTTGTTTCAAAGCTAGCGGAATCTCGGGTGCTCCAGCGGAAACGAGAATTACATCAAACGGGGACTCATCTCTCCAGCCTATTGTTCCATCAGCATGAAGGACATGAACATTTTCATAGCCTTCATCCATAAGGTTAGAAGCCGCTTTTTCCGCCAGCTGCTCGATGCGCTCTATGGTATAAACCTCACCGGCAATCTCGGCGAGAACAGCTGCTGCGTAACCGGATCCTGCGCCAATTTCAAGCACTTTCTCGCCGCCTTTCAGCACCAGCGCTTCGATCATATAGGCGACAATGTAGGGCTGTGAGATCGTTTGGCCGGCCGCAATCGGCAACGGCCTGTCTTCATATGCAAGGTTGCGTACATTTTCAGGCATAAAGGCCTCACGACGCACCTTGTTCATGGCATCCAATACCCGCTTGTCGCGCACGCCGCGTGCAAAAATTTGCTCCACAACCATCCGTTCGCGGTGTTGTTTCTCCAGATCAGCCATTATAAACCGATATCCCCAAAATACCCTCCCACTACTCATTATAATGCAGTCTCTGCTTTCTTGTCAATTACAATTAATGAAGCATCCATTTTCTTAAATCTCACCGAACCACATCAGTAAAAACAGCCACAATAATAAAGAAATAGGATGTCTGTGCAATATGTTTAATGCAGCTAAGAAAGGGGGGAGAACAAATCGGTTGTTTAATTTAAATAGTTATCGTAAAATCATCGCAAAATATTTATTTCAACCCTACGATTTTCTAAATACTTTTTGCAACATATTGTAAATATCAAGAGAACATGGAGATCCCTGGCTGGACGAGGTTAGAACCTGTTTGATGCTCTTAAACCTCAAGACTTAAGACAGTATAAAGAGTTAGAATTTGTGCTAATGAGCTATCTACCTCTATCAGTCTCGCCTATCTTTACCTATAGTCCTATTATCAGCTGTATGCGCAGTATAATTTAGGACGTGATATTATTATGCAGATATCGGATAAGGTCTGTAGTAGTAACTATACCGTTTAGATCTCCCTTGTTATCTACCACAATTACGGAATGAAACGAACCTTCGCCGAGGATCTTGGTTGCGTCCTTTATAGTCGAAGCGTCATCGAAGATGACCAGTTTTTTTGTCATCACATCCTCGATACTATAATTGCCGTCCAATATGGAATCTAGCATTCTCTGGTCAGTGGCATCAACATTAAATACGAGCTTAAACACATCCTGAGAAGAAATCATTCCTACCGGCTTTTTCCCGTTGAGCACCGGGAGATGGTGTATCGAATTTTCTCTGAAAATGCTGGTCACATCGCTCAACTTTTGTTTTGTATGGACAGTCAATACATCCTTAGTCATTATCTCCATAAGACTCTTATTTTCCATCATAGCCTCTTTCCATATTAGGGATTTAAGAATGGGGATTATACCAGATGGTATGGACTAGTAAATAAGGGGCGATCTATGTGAATCACGCAGATAATTTCAGAATAGTATTTTTGTTTGCGATATACCCAAGGGTTTTTCTCCTTGGAAGGGGGAAAGATTTAACCAATGTTGGAGTAGCCATGATTTCGTCTTCATCAGCTATCTGATCAGGACTTTTTAATATATCTATTATCTCAAGATGGAAATCACCTTCAACCTCATTATTCAATATTTCCCTTAGATCTCCGATGATTTTTATTGCTTTTTCATCTAACCATGAAATGTATAGTTTATAGCACTTCATTTTATCCCCCGTGGCTCCTCGGCAATTTTAAATTGAGAATCTTTGTCTACTGCTGTCTTGAGTTGATAAAAAATTCTTCGTGAAAGGCCGTGATGATGTAGGCATATCTCTATCAATATTTCAACACCATATCACGAGACATACCAAGCGCTACGCCCTTCCCTACTTGTTTAATAGTGTAAAACAAATCAAAAATATTTACAAGTGCCCCTTCAGGAATCCCACAGCCACTATCGGGAACAGATGTTTGAACAAATTCCCCCTCAACGCCGAAACGTATCTGTATTTTTTCTCCTCTACACCCTCCATAGCATCCAGTGTATTAATCACAAGATTGAGACAAACTCGCCAAATAGAGAATACTTCCATCCAGATATCAGGGATTTCTACAAAGGTCTCCAGCAATACCTAAACTTTTTCTTTTCCAATACGAGTAAGACTATAAAGTTTGTATCTGTAAGAGACGAGCTATCACAAGTCCTCCAATTGAGAATAATCTTAAAATAAAAGGAACTTTTATTTTTATAATATGGATCGGCATTGATTTATTTTTCATACAATTATTTGCCTTGTCCAGCCCCCGAAAACCGACCCACCTTTTAAGTTAAATATTTGCACCTTTGAACCATACCCAAAAGCTGTTATTATAACTTATCTGCTTAATACAAAATCTTAATATGAGAATATTATTAATTCTTTCATCCATTCTCTTTTTTTGTATCCCGGTTAGCAATGTATCTTCCCAAGCTTACGGGCAAAGTTCCTTTGATAAATGGTTAGACGGCGAGTATATGACGGGCAGTTGGGGCGGCAAGCGTAAAGAGCTCGTAGATAAAGGTGTTATGTTTTTTGGCAACTTCCATACTACACTTCTAGGCAACCCCGTGGGAGGAAAGAGC
The DNA here is from genome assembly GCA_029262255.1 of Deltaproteobacteria bacterium. Lineage (GTDB taxonomy): Bacteria > Desulfobacterota_D > UBA1144 > Nemesobacterales > UBA2774 > CR02bin9. The sequence goes on along the minus strand of JAJCZT010000116.1, from coordinate 12,173 downwards.
AAGGGGTTTGACTATGCGGGTCAGCTTATTGTCGGTACCGAGATTGATCTGGAAAAAATAGCAGGAATAAGCGGCTTAAAATTTATAGTATCCGGTACATGGATTACGGGCCGAAGCCTTAGTGCGGACCATATTGGTAATATATTCGATGTTTCCGAAGTATTTGACTTGGATATAGGTTTCACATTCGGTTCTGATTCATACAGATTGTATCAGTTAATGATTGAGCAATCTTTATTTGAAGATAAAATCAATATTGCAGCAGGAAGGATGTCCACGCTAAATGAATTTGCGACCCTGGAGGTTCTTGGCTTTTATGTTAACACCGCACTTAATGCAAATGCGGGGAGCATAAAAGTAAATATCCCGACAATTACTATTGGCCCCTTTTCTGCCTGGGGCGTGAGGATGAGACTAGAACCAAACGATAAGTTTTATTTGATGTCTGGCATATTCACTTCAAACAGCGACAATAAGAATGCTGGCAACAACGGTCTTGATTTCTCATTTGACGGCGGGGCTATATATATTAGTGAAATCGGTTTTAGCCCGGAATTAAATTTTTCTCCTCATAGCTTACCCGGCAATTATAAGCTTGGATTTTATGTTGATAGCAGTGAATTCAATGTTTTTAATGAACCCAACCGGACAAAATCAAACAACTACGGTTTTTATTTCTTTATGGATCAGATGTTGTATAAGGAAAACAATATAGATGGTCAGGGACTAATATTCTTTTCTGTATTTACATATTCACCCCAGGAGGAGATTAATACATTTCCGTTTTACTATGCCGGCGGTCTTGCTTACATCGGTTTAATACAAAACCGAAATCATGACAAAACCGCATTTGGTTTACTTGTCGGTGAATTTAGCGATGACCTTCCCGACCAGGACTTTGAAATGGTCATAGAGCTGACATACAGGATTCAGGCGCTGAAATGGCTGGTTGTGCAGCCTCAAACGCAGTACGTGGTTCATCCAAGTGGTAATGAGGATATAGACGATGCGCTGGTACTGGGATTTAAGTTTGAAATGGAGTTATAAATATGCGAACTCAAACAAGCTACTTAAAGCTTAGTTTAAATCTATATTCAGGCTAGGTTAAACATGCTCAGTTTTATAATAAGAATTTCTTTGACAAATTTTTACATATTTATTACTATGGTTAATATATTGTTATATATGAGAAACTAAGATACAAGAAACTCAAGCCGGATGAAGAAATATTGATGAAAGTACTCATTAGATATCTTTGCACTAGTTAACGAAAACATAGGGGCAATTATATGTTTGATGACCTGTATCATCTTTTGATTGAATCTCCTCTTTTTATTTTATTTATAACTATATCGCTGGGCTATTTCATTGGTAAGTTTCGTTTTAAGACATTTGTTTTAGGCGGAATTGCCGGCTCCCTAATTATGGGAGTACTAATTGGTCAGTTTGGTATCAAGATGCCTTCAGGTATCGGCACCATTTTCTTTGCACTCTTTATCTATGCGGTGGGTTATCAGGGCGGTCCACAGTTTTTTCGCTCTTTGAATAGAGAAACAGGCGTTCAGCTAATTTCCGCAACTATTACATGTATACTCGGTCTGCTTTGCGTATTGATCGCTGCTTGGATGTATCACCTTGATCGTGGTACCGCTGCGGGTTTAGCTGCCGGCGGCTTGACACAATCCGCCATAATCGGCACCGCAAGTGACGCAATTGCAAAGCTTGGCCTCTCCGCTCAAGCTACCCAAGTTATGCAAGCCAATATCGCAGTTGGCTATGCCGTGTGTTATATCTTCGGCTCATTCGGACCAATTATCATTTTGGCTACTATTATTCCTGCAATTATGAAATGGGATCTTCGCCAAGAAGCCAAGGATCTTGCAAAAAAAATGGCGGGCAGTCGATCAATAGAATTAGAGCCGGGTCAATTTCAGGCTATCTCCGATATCGACACACGAGTCTATCAAATTCTGCCGGATTCCAAGGTAATTGGTCAAACAACAGCTACTCTCTTTGACAGTGAAGATCACATCGCAATTGAAGGATTGATTAGAAATAACGAGTTAATAGACGTACAGCTCGATACTGTCTTAAAGGCTGATGATATTGTTGCCGTGACAACTAGGACCGGAAATTTTTCGAAAAAATATGATTTATTTGAAAAGGAAATTGCAAAACCTGGACTGCTCGAGCTGACTGAAGAGGTCAGGGACATCATTCTACACAATCCAGATTTAGATGGAAAAACGGTTGAAGAGTTTTATGATAAAACTGCTGATAAAGATCACTGCGGATTATTTGTTGTTGGTGTATCAAGGCTAGGGGAGGAACTCAAGCCTGATAGTAACTTAGTATTGAGGCGCGGTGACGAAATCAAGCTTATTGGTCGTCCTGCTGATCTGGATAGAGTATCGTCAAAGCTCGGCCTGGTTATTTCATCGGCCAGGCTTACTGATTTTATCAGTTTCGGCATAGGTATGTCCCTGGGGATTCTGATAGGGATGGTGACAATTAATATCTTTGGGGTTTCTATGTCGATAGGAACAGGCGGCGGCTGTCTTTTGTCCGGTTTGGTTTTTGGCTTGCTGCGTTCACGTCATCCGCAATTCGGGGCGCTACCGTCCGGCGCTTCTAATTTTCTACGTGATTTCGGTTTGGCGGTCTTTGTGGCAACCGTTGGTATTACGGCCGGACCACAAGCTGTTGTGGCGATCAAGGAATACGGCCTGGAACTATTCCTGCTCGGGGTTGGAGTCACGATCATCCCGCAGGTGATTACGTTTTTCATTTCCTACTATTTATTAAGGATAAAAAATCCGATTGAGCTGTTGGCTACTATTGCCGGCGGTCGCAGCGCTAACCCCGGTTTTGCGGCCTTATTGGAAAAAGCCGGTAATTCAACACCAGTTGTCGCTTTTACGGCAACCTATGCCATTGCCAATATCTGGCTTACCCTGTGGGGGCCGGTTGTTGTGGCGCTGGTTAGCAAAAATGCAAACTAAAATCAGAGAGGTGCTATGATGTTACCGGAAAAACTAAGGAATTTAAGTCCATTTGAATTTAAAGATTTACTGATTGGGATGGCAACTTCACATAAAGATATAATGATGTTAAATGCCGGACGCGGCAATCCAAACTTCTTAGCCACCCATGCCCGCCATGCTTTTTTACGTATTGGTGATTTTTCATTAAAAGAATCCGAACGCTCATATTCCTATCTGAGCGCCGGTTTTGGCGGAATGCCTGAAATAACAGGTATTGTTGACCGTTTTGATGCCTATGCGCTACTCAATGAAGGCTTGCCCGGAATTGATTTTGTCAGATCGGTTTTATCCTTTGCTGATGACCATCTTGGTATTAAGAAAGCCGAATTGCTGCATGAAATGTCAGAAGCGTTTTTAGGCTGCAACTATCCTGTTCCACCCAAAATGCTTCCACTTTGCCAAAATATTGTTAAAGTTTATTTATCTAATCAACTTTGCGCAACTCAAGTCCAAATAGATCAATTTGATATTTTTGCCACAGAAGGCGGCACCGCGGCAATGACCTATTTATTTGAATCGCTCCAGTACAATGGTCTTTTGAGCAAAGGTGATAAAATAGCACTTGTTACGCCTATTTTTTCACCTTATTTAGAAATTCCACGCGTGCCTGCTTACGACTTGAATATTACGTATATTAAAGCCGATGAATCTCAATCCTGGCAGGTGCCTAAAAAAGAATTAGAAAAATTGCTTGACCCGGAAATAAAACTACTTTTCATGGTCAATCCATCAAATCCGCCTTCCGTAAAGATGAATGATGCTTTTCTGCAACAACTCTCCGAGCTCGTTTCTAAAAAGAGAAATGATTTGATGATTGTAACAGATGATGTCTATGCCACATTTGCCAATGATTTCCGCTCTATCTTCTCAGTATGTCCTTATAACACGCTTTGTGTTTATTCGTTTTCAAAATATTTTGGTGCGACCGGCTGGCGATTAGGCACTATGCTACTGCATAAAGACAATATTTTTGACAGTCTTATCAGCAAATTATCTTCTTCTGTCAAAAAACGGCTGAGCAAGCGCTATGCTTCATTAACGGATACACCGGAGCAGCTCACCTTCATAGACCGCCTGGTGGCTGACAGCCGCTCTGTAGCCTTAAATCATACCGCCGGTTTATCTACGCCTCAGCAATTACAAATGACTTTGTTTGCATTAGCAAACATTCTGGACGAAAGTCAAAACTATAAAGCTGAAGCAAAGCGATTGATACGAAGACGCCATGCTATTTTATACGAAGCTATTGGATTCTTGCCGGATCCTGATCAAAACAGCGTTGATTATTACGCAATTATAGACCTCGAGCAACTGGCGATTAATCTATATGGCGGCAAGTTCTCTAAATGGCTGATGAAAAAGTACTCAGGCGCCGAGTTTATCATGCGCCTGGCGGATGAAACCGGAGTGGTTTTGCTGCCGGGGAAAGGATTTGAGGTGGATCACCCTTCCGCCCGCGTTTCTTTGGCTAATTTGACCGAATATGATTATCGTGCAATTGGTCAGGCTGTTAAAAAGATAATGGACGAATTTAAAGCAAAATTTTCACCAACAAAATAGTGTCGTAAACAGGTTCTTTAGAAACTCATAAAAATTACAGGGGAAAATGGCTCCGGCAGATTCCTGCCTCCATTCTGGAAATGCCCCTCTTCCGCCTGAATCTCTGCTATATTTATGTCCTGAATGAAGTATTAATCTGACCCCTCACCCCCCTTCTCAAATAAGAATAAAGTTAATCGGCCGACCATATAACTGCGAGGTATTTTCTGTGATTCCAGTCGAATAGCAAATTCTTTTTCTTCAACAATCCTAAAGGGACTTTTCTTCAAATTTAAAACAGCCTTCAGAGCTTTTTCACCAGGTTCATTTCTGACCACTACCCAAAAACGATCAGTATCCAGTTTGCAGGTATCTAATACTTCCAAGATACTGTCATTTGTACTATATATAGTGCAATCTTTTGAGTTTCCTCTGTAGTACCATTTAAAATTTGTAGAGGTAGAGGAACTAGCAAACAAAATTAAATCTTCCGGTCTTTCCTGCTGAGCAACATAAGCCGCAACCTGTTTCCATTGTTCCCGAACGGGTTTTGAATAGTAATCATATAGACCGGGGGAAATCACAATAGCATAGGCGATTAGGATTATACCGGTAGGAATGATTTTCTTAATCTTTGTTAAAACTAATGCAACCAAAATGTAAAATGCCGGCGCTGAACAGATCAAATATCTATGATGATACATAGGCTTTGTTATCTCCGATAACACAAGGACCATAAATATGGGAACTATAAACCAGAGTCCGACTAATAAGATTTCGCTTTTTTTATTCTTTAGGCCCTTAAGAGCTTCGGTAGAGCTCCTAAGTGACTCCAACCACCTCTGTTTTCCAATAATATAAAAATAAAGAATAATCCCTGCTAACAAAAAAATAAAAGCTGCAGTTATAACTTTTATAGGTGGGTAATCGAACCCGGCCCCCAGATAATAATAAAGCGTTACAAACGGAGTCCAAATCTCCGGAGCCTCTAACCAGTTTGGACCACCCGACCCTATAACTTTATAATTAAAAGCAGATATTAATCCGGGGAGAATGCCAAGTAAGATAATTATTTGACTGAGAAGCCATGTAGGAATAATGCCTCTCAGCGATTTAAAATTTATTATAAAGTAAAGGCCCTGCGCAGCTATTATAAAGATTCCAAAATCATGAGTGTAATATAGCAATATCGTAGATAGCACATAAAGAAAGGTATGTATAAATCTCTTTGCTTTTAGCATGCGAATATAAAAAAAGAAGGAAACCAACGTCAGTAACAAGAAAAGGCTGTAATACCGGATTTCCTGAGAGTAGTATATTTGATACTGAGATACGGACATAAAGAAGGCACTCAAAATACCCACTTTTTCCCCTAATAAGGATTTCCCGATACTGTAAATTAGCAATATTGAGGCTGTACCAAAAAAGACAGATAGGAGTCTGGTTACGTTCTCAGAAGTTCCGAAGATATCAATCCAGAAGTGTGCAAGTATAAGATATAAAGGGGGTCTACTACCCGTGATTATCGAATCCAGGCTCCCTTGGGCAACGCGGAGTGTTATAAACTCATCGAACCAGTAACTCTGTTCACCGAGGCCATAAATTCTTAATATAAAAGCCAAAACCATGATAGCGGCTAACATGTAGAAGGTTTTATTATCAATATGGAAAAAAGAAATTATGGAGCTGATAATTTTCACCGGGTTCTTCCGTCTGTAATAAGTGTTCTCGCCTCAAACAATCCGCCCAGAAGACCTGGGATAATGCGCGTTACCGCGAAGACTATAATCGAATATGCAAAAGCACTATTTTCACTAACTCCAAGAGCACCGAGGAGGAGAATAAAAGATCCTTCCCTCAAACCTATACCCGATATTGAGATCGGGATCATAGTTACTAATACGACTACCGCCCTGATCCATCCGATTGAAACGAAGGAAACATCCAAATCCAGCGAAAGCAAAAGGATATAAAAAACGATGACATCCAAGAGTTGCGAACCTATTGAGACTACACCCATTAATATGTGAGAATTTAACGGGATTTTTCCCAGATCTGACAAATGCTCAATAAAATTATTTAGCTTAGGAGAGATATAAAATTTATTGACCAGACTCAATAACCACTTTATTAATCTGTGATCTCTGTCAAAAAAGACAAAATAACAAAAACCAGTTAGTGCCAGCAAAACAAATATCATGCTTAGCACAAATTCTTTTGAATCTTCCGGAATACTAATCATCCAAAAGAATATACCGACAAGACAAAGAGTTATTGTCGCAAATACGCGGTCAAGAGCCAATGCAATAAAAGCCTCCGTTAGTTTCTTGTTTTTACTTGAAAGCTTGTAGAATTTTACAACTCCGACCGCAAGATTTCCTCCGGGGAGAAAGAGACCGTAGAACACAGCCCCAAGCGTAATCTCTAAGGCTCGAAATGTTGATATGGCGAAGCCCTCTAGATCTGAAAAGAACTTAAGTCTGTAGGATGCTAAATACCAAGCGAGGAGATTAAGAATAATGGCAGGAATCACATAATACAGTTTTACGGAAAGGATGGAGCTAATAACATCTGGGATGTTAATTTTCGTAAAAAGGAAAACAATTATTGCGATTGCAATCGCAAATCTTAAGATTGTCCACCTTCTCTTACTCATGAAATGTCAAGCCACCTTTTAAGTGTCTGAAACAGCTGATGATTTTCTGCAGGTTTCAAATTGTCCCTTTTCTAATAAAACAAAGTGCTGTTTGGTATATTCTTTTTGTATTAAAGATGAAACGCGCTGCTTCCCTTTAGAGAAACGGGCTGCTCATAGCCTAAAAGATTGATTATTGTGGGCGCGACATCTATTATTTCGATTTCTTTTTTGTCGGTTTTATAGTTGTCATCTAAAAGCATAAACGTCCCCTTCTCTGATTCGTTATGCGGCATGTAACCATGATATCCTCGGTATATAGGGCTATGCAGCCTGCTCCTCATCTGTTTGTTTGTAAGCCCGAGGTATAAGTTTCCAAAGAGCTGATAAAAATCGTTAGGAAAGAAGATAGTCCCAGGGTTTAAAACAAAGTAGTATTCGCCGTAACTGTCATCCTCAAATTTAACATTGAATTTGTGCATATCCTGGCGGCTTAGCAAAACTCCCGCAGGGTTTCCTGCAAGATAATTTAACATCTTTTCCCTCGCACTTTCTGAGTGAAACCAAAATCTTGCCTTAGAGGCTTCAACGTAATAAGTAATTTCATTGTTCTTTATTCCCAGCTCGTCAATTTTTTGAATTATATCGACACTATTTTTTACCAATTCCTGACCATGGTCAGAGAAGATCATTAATGTGATCCCTCTCTTTTCGCATTCCGAATGCAAAAATTTAACAAATTTATCTACCTTATTGTATGAATCGATCATTTTCTCTTCATTGTCCAAAAACCAGTGCTCTAATGTATCAAGGCCATGTGTTTCAGCAAACTCAAATCTAAGATCCTTGAGAAATAAACGTGGTGGCAGATGATCTAGTTTATTTAGCTCAGCCTCAAAGACATAATTACAATTGCTTTCCCCAACTATGTTAAAAAATGTATCAAATCCGTTTATTTTAAGATGACTCTTCAACTCTCTCTTAAAATATCTCGTCTTAAAAATTTCAAAGCGCCTTCGTCTCCAGTAAGGAACTGAAGCCAAGTTGAAATATCCTGTAAACATATGAATGAAACATTGAGAGGTGGTTGTAATTATGTCAGGCAGATAATCAAGAGCGGAGCTTCTATTAAAACTATCGTCTAACTTAAGCCGCACTTGCCACATTTTATGCTCGTGAGGATATAAGCCTGTCATAAAAGTTGGAATCAAATCCACTTCAGGAATGCTATTAATTGTTGTGCAAGGATAATTTTCTGAAAGACCCCTTAAATAAGGCGTGTGCTTTTGATCTATTCTTCTTTGATCAAGAGCAGGCAAATATAGAACCATTAATTTTTCAATCATTATATTTTCTCTCTAAAAGTAATTTCATCTATAATTATTCTTATTGTCATGATAGTAACCGAATTTCCAAAAAGCTTCCCCCTAGGCGCTACTGCCTAGACGGTAAAGAATCCGAAAATTACCCCAACCAATAAGCAGAACGTAATACTCGTTATCACTTAGCTGTTCTAATTGACTCTTCATTTCTTATTTAACCGCTTTCGCTACTATATGATGGCCGTAAGACTTTAATAATTTTTTGGGGATTAGACCAAATACAGGAACAAATAGATTATCATATAAAATTGTTTGAATATCATTACCCCGGTCAGTTTTAAAGGGAAATCGGTCAGTTGTAATTTCTACTTTTGAGAAAGGTTTTAATAGTCCTTCAAATTCATTTTCTGAAAACTGATTGAAAGCCGGCGCATCTTTTCTTGGCGGTTTTTTGTTAAGGGCCTTAAACAAAATATTAAGCCAAGAATTGGTATTATACACAGTCAAATAGGCCTCTGATCCTTCCTTGAGCATGCGATGTATCTCTTGAACCATTCTTTGGGGATTTGAAGTATAGGACACTGTTGCAATGGCAAAAATGAAATCAAAACTGTTATCCTTATATTGCAAGTTCTCCCCGTCTCCTCGAAGGACTTCTGCATTCAAGTTGCGGACTTCCAGATTTTTTTTTGACATCTCAACAGCGAAATCCGATACGTCTACACCAGTAACAATTGCTCCTGAATTAGCTAATTCGACCAAGTCGTTACCAACACCGCAGCCAATGTCTAAGCCTGTCTTCCCGCTTAAGCTATTGTATTTAATATATTTTTTCAGATAACCATACTTTTTAGAATAATACGATTCAACATCACGAAAATAATCAATTGTTCCGGGAGGGCTTGTAGAAAGTTGATACTCGAATGGTTTTTTATTCCAATATTCACGTATAAGCTCTCTTTGTGTCAGTTCTTTCGAACTCAAATTTGTAGAAGTGTTGCTCATTATATCTTCTCACGCATAACCGCATCGAGAATCTGTCTGGTCTTTTCTATTTTTTTTTCAATGCTGTAGTTATTTTCAAAAAATTCCCTGGACCTTTGACCCAGTGTTTTTGCATATTCAGGATTTTCTATAACCGAAACAATCCCCTTGGCTATGAATTCAGGGTCGGGATCAACAAGAACAGCTATATCATCATTTAAAATCTGAGTATGAGCATTAACATTTGTGGCGACAATAGGCTTTCCTGCTCTAAGATAATCATAAATTTTTAGAGGTGGATTATTACCAACCGTTCGTGCTGATATTAATACATTCGAAATACTCATGTAGAGGGCGATCTCGTCCATTGGAAAATTGCCGCTGATAAAATGGATGCGAGAAGCAATTCCGCGTTTTTCGGCCGATTCTTTTAAAGCATCAACCTGATCTTGCCTCCCGCCGACCAAAACAAATATTATATCCTGTCCTTTTTTTAAGACTAATTCCGCGGAAGCCAAAAGAAGTTCCAGGCCCTGATAGAGCTCAAAAGTTCCCGTGTATAAAACAATATTTTTGCCGTCTAGCTCAGGGTGAGAGAGCTTAAATGAGTCCAAACGCTCCTGATCAATAGAACTAAAATCATAATTCTGAGAATCCTCTATTATTACTGTCGGAATTTTGTCGTTTATCTTCCTTACATATGCATATAAATCGGGAGAATTCGGTATTAAGCCGTGGCTCGAATTGATGACCCACCTTTCAGCTTTCTCAAGCACGTATATCAGAGGCCTCAATCGACCATATCCTAAGTTTATCATTATCTGGGGAATTGACCCATGAAAATCGAGAAGATGCCTGATCTTAAATACTTTAGAAAATATAGATCCGAAGTAATTTGCTTCTTCATGTGTGTATATAAGGTCATATCTCCTATTTACCAAAAAATGAACTGTTTTAAAACAAACCAATGTATCAAGAAAGATTTTTTTCAATGAAGGTCCGATGGGCACTTCTTTTATAAACGGTATATTTATTGTTCGATGTATCTTGATTCCGGGCAAATCGAAGTCACTCCCTACATGATATGTTATTACATCTACCTGATGTCCGAGCTTAGACAAAGCATCTAGCCTGGATTTAACTGCAATAGGAGTCCCGCGATATGAGAAGAACGGGAAAGTCGCCAACATCAATATTTTCAAACCACGATTAGTATTGAAATCAGGCATTGGGGTCTACTTTTTAACTTTAGAGTCTATGATTTTTTTTATCACACAAGAGGGTTCATCATTTGATTCATCAGACAAAGAACTCTCATCACCAAGACTACACATTCTTAAGATAAAAACTAAGACTACAATAGGAATTAATAGGCAAGAGACACTATCTTTACCCTTGTATAATAAATTTAATTCGCCAAGAAGCTTCACTGAGTATACCCCTTAGCTATAAGTGTTCTCGCCTCAAATAACCCGCCCAAAAGACCTGGGAGAACCTGTGTTACTGCAAATATCAGTAATGAATACGCAAATGCATTACTATCGCTAACTCCAAAAGCGCCGAGCAGGAGAATAAAGGCTCCTTCTCTTAAACCCAGACCGGATATAGTTATAGGAATAATCGTAATCATTATAACTACGGACCTGATCCAACCAACAGTAACAAAAGAAACATCCAAATCCAGAGAAAGTAAAAGACTATAGAAAACCACGACATTAATCAGATGCATTACAATTGAAGCTACTACCAATAAGATTAAAGAACTAAATGGAACCTTTCCAAGTTCAGACAAACTCGAAATAAATTTATTTAGTTTGGGAGAAAAATAAACTTTATTTGCCAAGCCTAATAACCAATTTGTTATTCTTTGCCCTCTGTTAAAAAATATCAAAGCACAAAAACAACTAAGTCCCAGAAGGAGTATTACCATACTCAGAACAAAAAGGCTTGTATCATCCGGGAAACTAATCATCCAGAAGAATAGACCTACAATACAAAGACCTACTGTCCCAAACACACGATCCAGAGCCACAGTAACAAAAGCCCCTGTGAGTTTATTTTCGTTCCTAGAAAGTTTATAGAATTTTATAAGTCCTCCTGCAAGGTTTCCGGCAGGGAGAAAAAGGCTGTAAAAAAGTGTGCTAAGCGTAATCTCAACAGCTTGAAAAGTAGATATGGATAACTTTTCTATGTCTGAAATGAACTTAAGCATGTAGGAAGCTATATACCAAGCAAGCAAATTCAGAATAATCGAAGGAATAACATAATGAAGTTTAGCAGAGAGAATTGAGTTAACGACATCTGTTACGTTGATTTTCGTAACTAGAAAGAAAATGATTGCAATTGCAACCGCAAACCTAATGATTGCCCATGTTCTTCTGCTCATCAAAGAGTCTCTTGCATTACTGCATTGAGAATTTGCTTAGTCTTCTCTATTTTTTTCTGAAGGCTAAAATTATTCTCAAAAAATTGTCTAGACTTTTGACCCAGAGATTTTGCATAAGAAGGATTATTCAGCAAAGAAAGAATTCCTTCAGCAATAGATTCAAGAGTAAGATCGACCATGACTGCTATATCTTCGTTTATAATTTGTGTGTGTGTACTAATATTTGTTGCCACAATCGGCTTTCCGGCTCTTAGATATTCATA
>JAJCZT010000115.1 GCA_029262255.1 Deltaproteobacteria bacterium | reverse complement strand
ATTTTCCATAATCGCATGTTGTATAATCACCGCTGCAACTGCTGAATCAACACCGCCTGAGAGCCCGCATATTACTTTTGAGGAGCCCACTTTCTTTCTAATACCCTCAATTGAAGTCTCGGCGAACGATTTAGATGTCCACGTATTCTTACATCCGGCAATATTAAATATAAAATTGGACAATATTTCTTTTCCGAACTTTGTATGAACCACCTCTGGGTGGAACTGGGTACAGTACATTTTAAGGTTTTCGTTTTTAACCGCTGCAACAGGCGAGTTGTCGCTTTGGGCTATAGCGGTAAATCCCTCGGGGAGCTCCAGAACACGGTCTCCGTGTGACATCCATATATCACTACAATCCTCTATCCCGTCTAGCAGGTCAGAATTGTCGATTATCTTAAGTTTTGCGGGTCCAAATTCACGCCTGTTCGAGCGTTCTACTTTTCCTCCAAGTAAATGAACAGTGATCTGCATTCCGTAACAAATGCCTAATATTGGAATATTCAGGTTGAAGATTTCCGGATCTATAGAAGGGGAATCCTCGTCCCATACACTGGCCGGGCCGCCCGAGAATATAATTGCTTTGGGAGGAGCTTCTTTAATATCGTTAAGTGAAATATTAAAGGGCTTTATCTCAGAGTAAACACCAAGCTCACGTATTCTCCTAGCGATAAGCTGTGTATACTGAGAGCCGAAATCAAGGACTAATATTTTATCATGCATTTTCTATGTTTAGTTGTAAAAAAGTTATAGTAAAAATGAGAGCAGTGAAATATAAGGAATGCTGCCGATCATTCAATTCTGTAATTTGGTGCTTCTTTCGTTATGATCACATCGTGTACGTGGCCTTCTCTAAGCCCTGCGTTTGTAATTTTAATGAATTTAGCCTTGGTACGTAACTCGTTAATTGTTTTGCATCCTGTGTATCCCATACCTGCTCTGAGGCCACCAATAAGCTGATATATCATGCCGCCAATAGGTCCTCTAAAGGGTATTCTTCCCTCAATCCCTTCGGGGACTAATTTGGCGTCTATCATTTCATCGCCTATGTTTTGTGCGTATCTGTCTCTGCTTCCCTTCTTCATGGCCTCTATTGATCCCATGCCCCTGTAAACTTTGTAGGTTCTGCCCTGAAAAAGTATTACTTCCCCCGGCGCCTCTTCTGTTCCGGCGAACAGGTTTCCGATCATAACAGAGTTTGCTCCGGCGGCTATTGCTTTAGCAACGTCTCCTGAGAATTTTATGCCACCATCGGCAATCACAGGTTTATCATGTTTAACCGCTATTTTCGTAACATCCTGTATTGCAGATATTTGAGGAACTCCGATACCCGCAATAACTCTTGTTGTGCATATTGATCCTGGACCAACCCCGACCTTAACAGCATCAGCGCCTGCTTTTATCACAGCCTCGGCACCTTCTCCCGTTCCAATATTCCCCGCAATTATTTCAATCCCCGGAAAGTTGGATTTTGTCGAAGCCACGGTATCTATGACTTTTTTTGAATGGCCGTGCGCGGTATCAATTACAACGACATCACAGCCTACTTTTAAGAGGGATTCAATTCTTTCCTCCCTATCGGTACCCACTCCTACCGCTGCCCCGCATCTGAGTCTTCCCAAGCTGTCCTTACATGCAGTAGGGTATTTTTCAATTTTCTCGATATCTTTCATTGTAATCAGGCCACGGAGCCTAAATTCTTTGTTGACTACAGGAAGTTTCTCTATTCTGAATTTATGGAGTAATTCTTTTGCCTCTTCCAGGTTTGTCCCCTCTCTTACAGTTACTAACTTCTTTTTTGGGGTCATAATTTGTTTTACTTTAAAATCCAGGTTCTTTTCGAATCTTAGGTCTCTGAAGGTTACGATCCCAAGTAGAGTTTCATCTTCCTTGGTAACCGGGAGACCTGTAATATTCTGGCTTAACATTATATCCAGGGCTTCTTTAACCGTGTGATTGGGCCGGACGGTAAGTGGGTTAACTATCATTCCACTTTCATACTTCTTTACCTTCTTCACTTCTGCTGTCTGTTCGGCAATCTCCAGATTCCTGTGAATAATTCCAATCCCGCCTTCCTGGGCAAGCGCGATTGCAGTTTTGGATTCTGTTACGGTATCCATAGCCGCACTTACGATAGGGATATTAAGTCTTATTTGTGGTGTTAACTGTGTGGAAATATCAACTTCGTTGGGCAAAATCTCGGAATACGCAGGTACTAAAAGAACATCATCGAATGTTAGGCATTCTAGAACCTTTTCATTGCTCATTCCGTATTATCCTTATTTTGCTTTTTTTGTTTTAGCGGTTGCTTGTGTTTTTGTGGTGCTTGGTTTTGCCGTACTTGTTTTCGTTTTTGCAGTGCTTGCCTTGGTTTTACTTGTTGCCTTTATAGCAGGTTTTTTCTGGGCTGATGCGGATTTTTTAGCCGGAGCAGCTTTATCTGCTGTTGCAGCCGCTTCTTCTATAGGCTCTTTCTTCTTAGCAGTTTTAGGTGCGGGTTTTTTCTTGCTTTCAGCCGCTGCTATTAATCTTGCTGGAGTTTTAACAATATCTATTATTTTCTTTCTCATCTCCGGAAGAGTTACACCCAGTTCAATTTCTATTTCTTGTTCCTTCTCTCCCAAATTAATAAATACCGGTAGTACCCCTACATAGGTTTTGGTATCAACACGTTCAAAACCAAGTGCCTTAAGCAGTTTCTTGGGTAGAGTTGGAAACTCTATAGTTGCTATTTCAGCCGTTTCCTGCGGAAGGAGACCATCTTGGCTTACGCTGATTTTAAGACGGGTGGATTTCATATTTTCCCTCACCTATTTTAAATAGAAGATATCTCTCAGATATTTAAATGAACTACCCTCTCTACTAATACAAATTTTACTAATAATACAGATTCTACTAACATAAAATTTTAATAAAATTTAGAAATCAGAGCGAGTGGCAACATCACAATATCTAGTATTATCTAACCTATTCTACTTGAGTCATCATGACATAGCAAGCTAAATCTGCTTAATATCGTTCAGTTAATGTATTGAGATTACGGCTAGATTCAATTTGAGGAAGAATCCTTATAATCTACAACTTCTATATTGTATTTTAAGCCGAGTATTCTGCCGTCTGCGGGTAATACCGTAAAAAAAGGTATGGATTCACCGGGTTGGATATTATAGTTGAGACCGGCAAGTTTTTTGGAGTTGTTTACATCAATGTCGCCGTTTTTCTGCTTTAATTTTGAGAGGATATTCCCAATAGGAGAGGCTTTAAGCTCGTTATCCGTAAACGTATTACCGGCATAGAAAATATCTTCAAACTGTATTTTCTCAGCTGCAATATATTCGCTTTTTAATTTAACATAATGCACTGGAACTTGAGACTCGTTTGTTATAAGACCGGAAACTATATATATCGGTCCATTTACGGTATTCATCCATCTTCCTCTATGCTCTGTGATAGTTACTTCTTTTGTTTCCGTATTATTAAACTCTACAGGGAGAATGGATTCTACAAGTGTTGTTAAATTGGAAAGAGTTCCTTTTGGAAGAATGTCCGCGTCAATCAATATAACGAGGCTGGCAATAAATATCACAAATAAAGCAGTTATCGTTATAAGAGTGTAAATTATCTTGGCGAAAATTCCGGCTCCGGATTTTGATATATGAGTTTTTGAGGGAGTTTCGGACCCCTCTTTATTCTGTAACTGCTCAAAATCTTCTTCCTTATTATTAGTAATATTATGAGGATCCTCATCTATAGTTATACCCTCAAGATTCTCTATCGCTAATGTCGGAGTATCCTCTTGTTCCAACTTGTTTTCCGCATAAGATTCATCACTAACTATATTGCCCTCTTGGCTATCATCAGATTCAAATAATTCAGGTGACGCCGGTGTAGGATCTTCGGGTTGTTGACCAGTATTTATATCATTTATGTGGGGATCTGTTTCCTGTCTTTCTAAAGTCTGAGGTTTATTTGTTTGAAGGTTAGCTTTATTAACTTCACTTACTTCTTTGTCTATTAGCTCTTCGAGGCTCTCATCGTGTTCCGTTGGCAGATTAACAATGTCGCTATCTACCACTTGGGTATCTTCTCTTATCTTCAATTCGGATTGAGTTAAATCAGATGAACTGTCGGAAAGAGGGGTTTCTTTTTCAGGGTGCTCATCAGCGCTTTGTTCCGTAACAATTTCTTTTTTCAAGTCCTCAAACAAAGGGGTCTCTGAAGATATCTCCAACTTGCCTTCATCACTAAAATCTTCTGTTTTCGATACAAAAAATATATGCCCGCATTTAGAGCATCTTACACTGCTCCCGGGCGGCTGAATTCTGGCATCATCCAGTCTAAAATTACGCTTGCAATTCTCACACTGTATAACCATTTCTATATTTTTATCCCAAGGGAAATTAATAATGATAAAAACTCATTACGACAATCCCGTTATTGAAAAAACTAATGCTTTCTTATTGCTAAGTCAATACTAATTAAAGTGTTTACGGCATAATCTCGTTCGTTATTGTTCTATTTCTATTTATACGTTTAAATTGTGATGAAGTTTCGTGAAATTAATCTCAGATATCTCTTATTATAGCTGGAATTGATATTGATATTACTTGGGTTTTCAGGGAATAAAAATTACAATTTCCAGTAAATCAAATATAATTTAGAAAACACCATGAGATATTGTAATATGAGAGATCCGGGAATTCAGAGTATTTTAGTTTTAATCTTTATTTGTCTTTCCTGTGCGCACTCGCCGCGTAATCCAGAACCAATTCAAAGAGTTCAGCTGCAGATGGGAACTTATGCCCGAGTGCTTATTTACGATGGAAATAACAAGGATGTCGATGCCGCATTTGCAGAGATCAAGAAGCTTGATAATTTGCTGTCCGACTATAACCCTAATAGCGAAATCTCAGAAATTAATAATATGGCCGGAGAGAAAGCTGTTAAAGTTAACCCTCAAGTTATAGAGGTACTCGAAATAGCCAAGAATATAGCGTCTCAGACTGACGGGGCTTTTGATCCTACAATTGGGGCATTAACTATTGGCGTTTATAGATTTGGCAGAGAAAGCGATACCGAGCCCAACATAGAAAATATAGATAAAGCAAAATCCCTGGTTAACTACAAAGATCTTATAATAGACGGTGACTATGTATATCTTAAAAGAGAGGGAATGATGATAGATTTGGGCGCTATTGGGAAAGGGTATGCTGTAGAGAAAGCGGTAACCGTTCTAAAAGAGAGGGGGATTAAGCATGGGTTAGTGTCTCTCTCGGGCGACTTGAGGGTATTTGGGAGGGAATTGGAGATAGCAATTAAAAATCCCGGGGCCCCCGGGGCGATAGCCACTTTTACGACAGGGGCTAGTAATACGGCAATTTCTACCAGCGGCAGTTATGAGCGATCTGTGGATATAGAAGGAGAGGTTTACCACCATCTGCTTGTTCCTGAGAGCGGGAAGCCGGGAAGTGATTTTATAAGCTTAACTGTAGTTATGGAGGGAAGCAGTACGTTGGCTGACGGCTATGCTACAGCGCTATTTATAATGGGCAAAGATGCCGCTCTTGAATTTATAAACAGCCACAGTGAAATAGGGGTATTTATTGCTTTTCCTGATAGAAGTATTTACTATAACCAAACTTTTATAGACCTAGTGGGCAATCTTCAAATAGACTGAATTGGGCTAAATAGTTTAAAGTTGAGCTTGGATTATAATTAATTCTCAAGATTACAGGCCATATTTTTGGCTAAAGAATGAGCCCCCCCTTTATTTGACAAAATTAGTGTGTTGCTTATATTGTACGTTGGATAACCCTTTTAGAAGGGAAAATGTAATAATTTAAGGGGTGAAAAACATATAATGCCCATATGTACTATTGAAGAAGCCATCTCCGATATACAAAACGGGAAAATGGTGATCCTTGTTGATGACAAGGACAGAGAAAACGAAGGTGATTTAGTTGTTGCTGGTGAATTTGCTAATGCCGAGACCATAAATTTCATGGCCACACATGGCAGGGGTTTGGTATGCTTGGCTTTAACAAAGGAAAATGCAGACCAGATAGGGCTTCAGCCTATTAAACCTGAATATAATTCCGTTCCTCAACATACTGCTTTTACAATATCCATAGACGCGGTTCAGGGAGGAGTTACTACCGGCATATCAGCCTTTGACCGAGCTTCTACTATAAACTTGGCAATATCTGAAGATGCGAAACCCGAAGATTTCATACGTCCCGGGCATGTCTTCCCTCTGATAGCAAGAACCGGGGGAGTGCTAGTCAGGGCGGGACATACCGAAGGCTCTGTCGATATTTCACGGCTAGCGGGCCTAAGGCCAGCCGCTGTAATTTGTGAGATAATGAATGATGACGGAGATATGGCAAGGCTTCCTGATTTAGAAAAATTTGCCGATACTCATAATATCAAGATCGCTTCTATCGCGGATTTAATTAGCTATAGGCTTAGAGCTGAAAGCTTTGTAAGAAGGGCGGCTTCAGCGGTTATTCCAACAGAATACGGCGAATTTAAAACTATTGTCTATGAAAGTGATATAGATCCTCAACATCATGTAGCATTTGTGAAAGGGGAGATATCCTCTGAAGACGGCGTCCTTGTAAGAGTACATTCTGAATGCCTTACCAGCGATGTATTTGGATCGCTTCGCTGTGATTGCGGGCCTCAGGTCAAACAGGCTATGAAGATTATAGAGGAAGAAGGCTCAGGGGTTATTCTATATATGAGACAAGAGGGAAGAGGTATTGGGCTTGTGAACAAAATTAAAGCCTATGCACTTCAGGATGACGGTTTAGATACAGTTGAGGCTAATGAAATGCTTGGATTTAAACCTGACCTGAGGGATTATGGAATAGGCGCTCAGATACTAAGTGATTTAGGTGTCAGGAAGATGAGGCTCCTTACCAATAACCCTAAAAAGATAAAAGGACTTGAAGGTTTTGGGCTTCAGATAGTAGAGAGGGTACCTATTGAAATTCTTCCAAATGTAAGGAATTCTAAGTATTTAAAGGTTAAGAAAGATAAGCTCGGTCATCTTCTTTCAATGGTTGACTGAGAAGGAGGTTTTTATGCCTCAGATATATGAAGGTAAACTTGATGCCAAGGGTCTTAAATTTGCTGTAGTGGTAAGCAGATTTAATGATTTTATAACAGAAAGGCTTCTGAGCGGAGCGATTGATGTGCTCTTGAGGCACAATGCTTCCGACAAAGATATTGATATTATTAAAGTTCCGGGGTCGTACGAGTTGTTGTTTGGTGTCAAAAAAGCGGCAGAATCAAAAAAATATAATGCCATAATTGCTCTTGGTGCTATTATTAGAGGTCAAACTTCTCATTTCGAATTTTTGGCTTCTACGGTTACCGGACAACTGGCTTCTATTGGACTTGAACAGGGTATCCCTGTTTCTTCTGGCGTAATAACGACAGAAACACTTGAGCAGGCTATAGAAAGAGCAGGATCTAAAGCCGGAAATCGTGGCGGAGAGGCCGCATTCTCAGCAATTGAGATGTCAAATCTTGCCAAAATTCTTTCTCGAAAAAGGTAAAATCCTTCCATATGGGTATACGGAGACGGGCCAGGGAGCTTGCGCTCCAATTTCTTTATCAATACGATTCATTAAAAGAATCTTCTGCTGATTCAGAAGATGTAGAGGAGCTATTGCCGCTTTTTTGGGATAGTAACGGGCTTTCTGCTGATAATGATACTAGGGAATTTACTTCAGCCCTTATCAGAGGATCATGCTCAAACTTGAATTATATTGACAGTATCATAAGTAGTTATTCGGAGCATTGGCGATTAACAAGAATGTCGACGATTGATAGAAATATATTAAGACTTGCAATCTATGAAATACTTTACTTGAGCAACATTCCTCCTCCTGTTACCATAGATGAGGCCGTGGAGTTGGGGAAGAAATTTGGTGCTGAAGAATCCGGATCGTTTGTTAACGGTATATTAGATAAGATAAGAGCGGCTCAGGAGAAAGGGGACTTCTCAAATGATAAATGAAGCAATCAATAAAGTGGTGGAACGTATAGATTTGGAAGAAGAGGAAATGGCCGAAGTTATCGAGCAGATAATGGAGGGTAGGGCAACGCATAGCCAGATAGCTTCATTCTTAACTGCTCTCAGGATGAAGGGTGAGGCAGTGTCGGAGATTACGGGCGCTGCTAAAGTAATGCTTGATAAAGCAAATAAGATTAAGTCTCCTGATGAGGTTGTGGTTGATCTCTGTGGAACCGGAGGAGATCATCATGGAACATTCAATGTGTCGACCGCGGCATCTTTTATTGTGGCGGGAGCAGGTGTCTGTGTAGCAAAACACGGCAACCGTTCGGTATCAAGTCCTGTTGGCAGTGCTGATGTGCTTGAGGCGCTTGGAGCTAATATTGATTATTCTCCGGATGTAGCGCAGAGCTGCCTGGCTGAAATCGGGATCGTTTTTCTTTTTGCCCCTGTATATCATCCCGCAATGAAAAATGTGGCCATACCAAGAAAAGAAATCGGAATTAGGACCATTTTTAATATATTAGGCCCACTTACCAACCCCGCTGGGGTTAAACATCAAGTAATAGGTGTTTACTCAGAAGTTCTATTGGATCCACTCGTAAAGGTTTTAAGAAATCTGGGACATACTAGCGCTATGGTCGTTCATGGCTCTGATTCGATGGATGAGTTTACTGTAACTGGGAAAACGGTGGTAGCAGAGCTTAGAGACGGCATGGTGAAGAAGTATCAGTTTGATCCCTCCGAGCTTGGACTTAAGAAGAGGCAGATGGAGGAGTTAAAAGGCGGCGGGAATTCCGAAGAAAACGCCCAAATTCTGTTATCAATATTTAAAGGTGAGGAGAAAGAAGCCAAGAGAGATGTTGCGCTTCTTAATGCGGCAGCGGCTATTTATGTCTCCCTGGCGGACTCCGATATGAATCAAGCCTATGAGCAGGCGGTAGAGTCTTTGGACTCAGGTAAAGCGCTCGCTAAATTAAATGAATTTATAAAGTTTACTAAACAATAAAAAGCACATTACTAGGGATAATCCATATTAATGATTCTTGATGAAATTATTGAGAACAAAGCTATTGAAGTTAGAGAGTCAAAAAACTCCCTTCCTTTAGAACTTATACAAGAGCAAATTGAACATGCCCTTCCTTCAAGAGATTTCTTTAATGCAATAAAACCTGATGGTGATCTAAAAATAATTTCAGAGGTTAAACACGCCTCCCCTTCAAAAGGTGTTTTTCGCGATGACTTTGACCCCGTTCAGATAGCTAAGAGTTATAGCCGTGGTGGTGCGTCGGCAATATCCGTGCTGACCGATAAGAAATATTTCAAAGGCAGCTTGTTATATCTTAGGGATATCAGAGCGCAGGTCGATACCCCCCTGCTTAGAAAGGATTTCATTATTGATCCGTATCAGGTCTATGAAGCCAGGCTTTTCGGAGCTGACGCGATCCTGCTTATAGTAGCCGCATTGGACCAGCCAATTCTAACTGAGCTTCTTGAGCTTACTCACCTGCTTAATATGAACGCTATTATTGAGGTTCATGACGAGGAGGAGTTAGAGAGGGCTCTTGACGCCGGAGGGAGAATAATAGGTATTAATAACAGAGACTTGAGAACTTTTGATGTAGATCTTAATGTATCGGTTAGTCTTTCCAAAAAGGTGCCTGCGGACAAGATCGTTATTGCCGAAAGCGGGATAAGCTCAATAAAAGATATAGATAGATTAAGGGGTGAGGGAGTACACGTTTTTCTAATAGGCGAGACGTTTATGAAGGCTCCTGATCCCGGACAAAAACTAAAAGACCTCATCCAATCCAGCACTTACAATAATTCCTGATTTGAACTTGAAAGTTAGTCTTGATATAGATTTAAATTAAACTAGTTATCTTGCAATAGTTTGAGTAGGATATTATTATTTCCTGTTATTATTATATTTTACAAAATAGGGCGGAAGCGCAACATTTGATGATTTCTTCCCCTTCCTGCATATGGCGGAGATTCGATTTGTTTAGATCAAAATCTGTTTACCAATACTGCGCAATCTTATTTGCTTTCTTTTTGGTATCATGTTCTCACGGTCTTCCGGAATTAGATCCTTACAAAGAAGCCTCCCCCGCTCCGGGACAAGAGTGGGAGCCGACTGAAAAAGAACGTGAAAAGGCTTTTGAACTTGAAGCATTGCCTACGTTGCCACAGGAGCTTGAGGCAGATGCTGAGAGCTTGACACTTCCGCAGCTGGTGGATATTGCGCTCGCAAATAATCCAACAACCCAGATAGCATGGCAAGATGCAAGAGCAGCGGCGGCAGCCTGGGCGGAAGCTCGGGGATTGTATTATCCTCAGGTCTCCGGAACTGCCGAATATTTTTATGCAAAAGCCGGGGGATCATCAGCGGGTAGTGACCCATTTCAAGATCAATACGGGGATATCGGACTTTCTCTTGATTATCTTTTACTTGATTTTGGCGGTCGGGAAGCACAAATAGACGCAGCAAGACTGGCCCTACTAAATGCTAATTGGAATCAGAATCAGGCAATACAAAATGTTTTAAACGAGGTAGCGGTTAACTTTTATACCTACATTGGAAGCAAGGCTCTGGTAATAGCGGATGAGATAAATCTTGAAGAAGCGCAGACCAGTCTTGAGGCCGCAGATCTAAGATTAGAAGCCGGAGTTGGAACCCTCCCGGACGTACTGCAGGCAAGGGCTACTTTAGCTCAAGTTCAGCTTAACTTTGTCGAAGATCGGGGGGCTGTGGAAATCTTCCGCGGAAATCTGGCGACCTCCGTTGGCTGGCCGGCGAACACTGAATTTGATGTATCTGATCCGATAGAAGAACTTCCCATAGGCGCACTTGCCGATAATGTAAATGATCTTATCGAAGTGGCCATGAATAATCGACCGGATTTAGCGGCAGTACAAGCGAATGTCAGAGAAAAGCAGGCAGAACTCAGAGAAGCAAAGTCTGAATTTTTTCCTGAAATTTCCGCAACAGGACAAGTATTAAGATTCTGGGTAAGGCCCGATGGACAGGAAAATGAATTCTTTACAAATTACTTAATAGGGGTACAGCTTCAAGTCCCGATTTTCCAAGGTTTTACTCTTATAAACGCAGTTCGCCAGGCAAGTGCGGGGCTCGAGTCCGCTAAAGCGGCTCTGAGACTGCAAGAGCAGATCGTTATAGATGATGTTTGGGAGGCATATTACATGTTCAGAACCGCAGTTCAATCACTAGAGGCGGCAGGTGTACTACTCCAAAGTTCATTGGAATCTTATGATGCATCTCTTGCCCGTTACCGCTCAGGTGTTGGTGATATAATTGAGCTGCTGACCGCACAGACTACACTTGCTGAGGCCCGGGCGGAGCAGGTACAAACTACCACAGATGTATTTACATCCTACGCCGATCTGATAAACGCGATGGGTACTGAAATTCCATCTCCAGAAGAGAAAATAATTATCGATTCGGAAACTGGAGGAGAAAAGGACATAAACGATGAAAATTAATTCTAAAAACTCTTCAAAAAGATCAGTGCTTGCCATCACCGTTATAGCTCTGCTTCTAGTTATTATAGCAAGCTGCGGTAAGAGTGATAAAGACAAAACCGCCCCGGAAATGACTGTTACAATAGCCGAGGTGAAATCGGAGACAGTCCCATTATATCTGGACTATGTTGGGACACTTCAATCTATTGAATCGGTAGATATTAATGCCAGGGTCGAGGGGTTTTTGGTTGAGAGGGCATTTAAAGACGGGGCGGATGTTGCACAGGGGGATTTGCTCTTCGTAATAGACCCGAGACCTTTTGAAGCAGCGCTTATAGCAGCCCAGGCGCAATTAGCTGAAGATCTGGCCGCGCTTGCTTACGCGAGAGAGCAGGTGAGTCGCTACAAACCGCTTGTAGAAAAAGACTATATTACAAGGGACGCCTATGATGAGTATCTAACGCAGGTTGCTGAAGCTCAGGCGGTGGTTGAAGCCGACCGCGCCAATGTGGTGCAGGCGGAGCTCGATTTGAGCTATTGTACTATGTTTGCTCCTTTTGACGGACGTATCGGCAGAAGACTAGTCGATGTGGGAAACCTGGTAGGAGCGGGCGGTGAAGCTACTCTGCTTGCGACTATTGTTCAGCTCGATCCTATTTACGTTTACTTCAATGTAGCTGAGCGAGACATTCCTCAGATACTGAAGCAGCAAAATATAAAGCCTTTGACATTTAGCATGGTTCTCCCCGATGAAAGCAAACATCCTCAGGATGGAACAATTGATTTTGTAAACAATCAAGTCGATGTAACAACCGGAACAATAACCCTAAGAGGTATTGTTTCCAATACATCAAAAACCGTAATTCCAGGCCAATATGTGAAGGTACAGCTACTTTTAGAAGAGCAGCCGGACACTCTTGTTGTTCCGCAGCAGGCTATAGGGGAGCAGCAAGGGGATACTTACGTATATGTAGTTGGGAGTGATAATAAAGTGGAATTCAGGAATGTAACCGCGGGAAGCAATTACGGGGAAATGAGAGTTGTTGAAAAGGGTGTAAGTGCGGGGGAGAAGGTCGTTATAAACGGGCTTCAAAAGATTAAACCCGGCGTGACTGTAAAGACCGAGACACAAGCGGAGGCAGAGGCCAAGAAAAAAGCGACGGCTTCGCCCAAACCGACAGGCAAGAACGATAAGTAAACTCTTTTAACGAATAGAGGAGAAATAAAGATTGGTTGATTTTTTTATAAACCGTCCTGTTTTAGCTACGGTTCTTGCGATACTGATAACTTTGATAGGTGGAATATCAATTCCAATACTGCCTATTGCACAGTTTCCTGAGATTAGTCCGCCTACCGTAAACGTCGCTGCAACCTTTACCGGTGCGAGCTCTGAGGTTGTAGAAGAAACAGTAACAACTCCTATTGAAGAGCAGATCAACGGTGTCGAGGGCATGACCTATATATCTTCAGACAGCTCAAACGACGGCACTATGTCGATTAACGTAACTTTTGAGATAGGATATGATCTCGATATCGCGGCCGTTGATGTGCAGAATAGAGTCCAGCTTGCAACCCCAAGGGTTCCTGAAGAAGTTAGTAAATACGGAATATCTGTTAATAAACAGTCCACAAGTCTTGTTCTGGCGGTCAACCTCATTTCTCCGGACGGAAGCAGAGATGACCTTTTTCTAAGCAATTATATAGATATTCATATAGCAGACGTGCTTAAACGTATACCAGGGGTAGGAAACCTCACCATTTGGGGTGAGAGGGAATACTCCATGCGAATTTGGCTCAACCCCGATAAGCTGGCAAGCCTAGGTATTACGACCACCGATGTAGCTGATGCTATAGAAGAGCAAAATGTTCAGGTAGCGGCAGGCTCTATCGGACAACCGCCAATTCCCAAAGGACAGCAGTTTCAATTTACAGTTACAACGCTGGGCAGATTAGAAACCGTCGAAGAGTTTGAAGAGATTATTATACGGGCTAACCCGGACGGCTCAGTAGTTCGCATAAAGGATGTAGCTACTGTTGATCTCGGAGCGGAAACTTACACTACTAAAGCTACTTTGGATGGCGGTGAGACTATTGGTATAGGTACATATCAGCTTCCCGGTGCCAATGCCCTTGACCTGGCTAAAGAAATACGAGCCGCTATGGAGATTCTTAAAGAAGATTTTCCCTCAGGCGTTGATTACGCGATTATTTATGATACGACCACTTTTGTTACAGAATCAATAAAGGAAGTTGTGATTACCCTATTTGAAGCATTCATATTGGTATTTATCGTGGTCTTTATCTTTCTCCAGAATTTTAGGGCAACACTTATTCCGGCAATTACCATCCCGGTTTCACTAATCGGTAGCTTTGCGTTAATGAATGCTCTGGGTTTCTCAATCAATACGCTTACTCTATTCGGTCTGGTTCTCGCTATAGGTCTTGTGGTGGACGATGCAATTGTTGTTGTGGAAAACGCATCGCGATTAATTCAGGAGAAAGGGGTTTCTTCCCGTGAGGCAACCAGTGAAGCGATGAAAGAGGTAACAGGGCCGATAGTAGCTACATCTCTTGTGCTGATGGCGGTTTTTGTCCCGGTATCCTTTATGCCTGGCATCACCGGTCAGCTCTACAGGCAGTTCGCCCTGACTATAGCCTGCTCAGTAGCAATATCTGCCATTAATGCTCTTACGCTTAGCCCGGCGCTTTGTGCACTATTTTTGAGAAAGGAAACCGGGAAACAATTCTGGTTTTTCAGAAAGTTCGACGAGGGATTTGACTGGTTCAAAAAGACATATCACGGCTGGGTTGTCGCCCTTACAGCCAGGTGGAAAATTGTCGTGGGAGTTTTCGCGGTGCTTATGGTGGTTACGTATTTCATGTTTACTATAGTTCCCACCGGGTTTGTTCCCGAAGAAGACCAGGGGTATTTCATAATTAACGTTCAAGGGCCTGAAGGCTCGTCACTCGAGCGTACCACGGAGACTATGCAAGAGGTTTACGAGATTCTTGTCAGCACTCCAGGGGTCGCTCATGTGGTTGCGATTGCGGGACTTAATTTCTTAACCTCAAGCTCTGATTCCAACACCGGAGCGATGTTTGCCGTTTTAGAGCCGTGGGGCAAGAGAAAATCCTATGCGCTCAGCGTATTTGGCATTATAGATAGCGTTAGGGAAAAGTTTGCCGGCATTCAAGGCGCTGTTGTAGTCGCGTTCAACGCTCCTGCTATACAAGGGTTGAGTTCAACGGGCGGATTTCAGTTCGAGTTAGAAGACAGAGGCAGCCTCGGCATAGAGACCTTGGCAAGTGTTACAAAAGAGATGATTGAAAAGGGAAATCAAACCCCCGGGCTAGTTGGTCTGTTCAGTTCTTTTACTGCTGATGTTCCCGGGATTTACATTGAGCTTGATAGAACTAAGGCTAAAACTCAGGGTATAGCAATCTCTGATGTATTCGATACGCTGCAGGCTTATCTGGGGGCTCTGTATGTTAATGATTTTAACAAATTCGGACGTGTGTATAGAGTCTTTATGCAGGCCGAAGACCGCTACCGTGCCGAAGTAGCTGACATATCCAGGCTCTATGTCCGTACAGATACGGGCAATATGGTTCCTCTGAGCACACTGATTGAGGTAAAAGAGATTGTAGGACCCGAAACAGTTACTCACTATAATCTCTACCGGTCTACCGAGATCGACGGAGATTCGGCGCCCGGATACAGCTCCGGGCAGGCAATTCAGGCTATGGAGAAGCTTGCTGAAGAAATCCTTCCTGAAGGTATGGGATATGAGTGGTCCGGTACTTCATATCAGGAAATTAAGGCGGGGAACCTGGCTCCATTAATTTTCGCACTTTCTATTGTATTTGTATTTTTGTTTTTGGCCGCTCTTTATGAGAGCTGGGCAATGCCGTTTATGGTAATGCTTGCAGTACCGCTTGCACTACTCGGGGCTATGTCGGCCCAGTACTTAAGAGGCCTAACTAATGACGTATATTGCCAGATCGGCCTGGTTATGCTTATAGGGCTTGCGAGTAAGAACGCAATTTTGATAGTGGAATTTGCTAAACAGCGAAGAGAGGAGGGGCTCTCGGTTACCGAGGCTGCGATGCAGGCCGCTATGATAAGATTGAGGCCTATTTTAATGACGGCATTTGCCTTTATCCTTGGAGTATTCCCGCTCGTAATAGCAAGCGGCGCGGGGGCCCAAAGTAGACATTCTCTCGGTACCGCGGTGTTTGGCGGGATGATACTTTCTACAATGCTCAGTTTAATTGTTGTTCCTGTGTTCTATGTGATTATTGAAAATCTTAGGGAACGAGGGACAAAGTCTACAGCCTAAATATTGAGCAGTGATTTATGTCTAATAAAGGGTAAGTTGTAAATCGTTAATTATTTGCCGTTACTGTCTGAGATTTTAAATGGCTCAAACCAATGCATTCACTCTCCAGACGGGGAAGTGTCATTTCGAGCCGGAGGGCGAGAAATCTCATCTTTTAATCCGTCATTCTGAACTTGATTCAGAATCTTCTTTTGTTTTAGCTTCTTATTATTTATTGCAAAGGAAAAAGACGAGACCCTCAATAGATTCCGTATCAAGCCTGTGCTGAACTTGATTCAGTATCCGGGACTTGGTCCAGGGTGACGGAAATGTCCCGCCGGGATGAAAAACCCCGCGCACCCTGAGGTTCTCGAAGGGTGAAGTCCTAAAGGCTCCGTCCTTGGATTGAACTCAGAACGAACGGGTCAAAATATATATCCTGCATCTTGTTTCCTACTTAAGTATCTCCCCTGTTTTTTCGCTCCAGAGAAGAAGGTCCAGCTCATCTATAGGGATACCTAAGTTGTCTGCAAATTCTTTTAGCTTATTCTCAGTTTCTAAATACTTATCTCTTGTAGTAGGTGGTTTTGGGCTTTTAATGATCTCCAGTTCGTAGAGTGTGGTCAGAATGTGCTTGTCAAGAATAGCGTAACCGGAGAATCCTATATTTCTTAGAAAGTGGCTCGACTCTTTATACCCGATACCCTTGATGTTTTTGTTCTTAGCAAAGAAGTCTCTTCTTTGGAGAGGATCTTGAAATGATTTGAGTAAATCCTTAATCTTAAAATTGTGTTCACTCTTTAAATACTCTCTTGTGTGTACTATGTAGACTGGTCTGGCATTTGGATATCTATGTACACCGTCAAGTCTTTTGCGGAGCTTGTTTAAGCTGCCGTCAGCAAGGATATCCCTTACTGCATCAACGGATCTAAGACCCATCTTTGCGCTTGCTCCTGCAGTGCAAATACAAAACGCAAGCTCTTCAAATAATCTGTTGTCGTCCGCGTCTCTTATGATTCTCTTAAAATCACTTAATCTCGCTCTGATTAGTTTCTTCTTTTGTATGTAGGCCTGCTTGAGGTTGTGTGAATTCTGTTTCATTTACTATAAAGTACTTATTTTAGGGGGATAAGGCAGTAATTATTTGTAAATTGTTAATTTTTTACCCGGGGATAGCTTGTTCGAGTTTAGATTGTTCCATTTCTTTATATCAGCCACGGTAACATTATGCTTACTGGCAATGTGCCATAAAGTATCGCCTGACTTTACTTTATAATTTACGGGGCCGCTGCCTGAGGATTTGTTGGAGCCAGAGTGTCCATTGGGTATGACCAGAGTTTGTCCAACTCTTATTGAAGACCCGGAAATGTTATTTGCACTTTTTAGTGACGCAAGCGCGACTCCGTGTTTCTGGGCGATACCGCCTAGAGTCTCACCTGATCTGACTTTATATTTGCTAGGTTGACCATTGCTGGAAGAACTGTTTGAACTGGTATATGAACCGTTTGATCCAGGTATCGTGAGCGTCTGGCCGACTCTAATTGTAGAACTTTTTATATTATTTGCACTTTTAATGGATGCAAGCCTGACCCCATGTTTCTGGGCAATACCGCCGAGGGTATCGCCTGATTTGACTTTGTACTTAGAACTTTTAGCACTTGCTGTTTTGGTGCTTGAACTGGTAGAGGTTCCATTTGTTATGTAGGGAATGCTGAGTATTTGGCCGGCTCTTATATTTGATCCTTTTAATCCGTTTGCCCTTTTTATAGTTGTGATGCTGACTCTATGTTTTGCCGCAATGCCTCCTAGAGTCTCACCTGATTTAACTTTGTATTTTGCAACTTTAGTACTTTTTGTAGGACCTGTATCGTCGCCGGAATACCTGCCTGAAGATCCAGGAATGGTTAACACTTGTCCTGTTCGTATTAGTGAGCCCTTAATCCCATTTGCTTTTCTTATAGATGAGCTACTCACCCTGTGTCTGGCTGCAATTGCACCTATGGTATCGCCTGATTTAACTTTATACTTGGCGGTATAGGTAGCGTTTTTAGATGATGAATATGTTGGAGCCGAGCGGCCCGGTATTTTCAGCCTCTGTCCTATTCTTATGGTTGAGCTTTTAAGGCCATTAGCCCTTTTTATTTTAGAGACGCTTGTTCTATATTTCCCGGCTATTTTACCTAGCGTATCCCCCCGTTTTACTTTATGCCTATATGTGGTGCTCCTTTGTGCAATCCGTGGGTTTACATTTTTAAGAGATGCAATTTGTTGCCATTTTTGGGTGACTATTGGGCCATAGCCCGGGGGTACATGTATGGGGTAGGGGTTTCCGGGAGGGGTTGCATCATGTATCAAAGCCGGATTTAATTCGATCAGTTTTGTTGGACTAACACCTATAGTTTTTGCTATATCACGCAAGTTTTTCTGAGGAGCTACTCTTATTGTTTCGTAAGGTACAGGCTCATGGTAGCTAATTCCTACAAACCCATATTTTGCGGGATCTCTGGCTATTATAAGCGCGGCCATGAGTTTAGGGACGTAGTTTTTAGTTTCTCTGGGAAGCGTGAATTCTGAAATCTGCCAAAAATCATTAATCTGATATTTATCTATTGCATTTTGTACCCTGTCTTCCCCACAGTTGTAACCTGCAGCCGCTAGTTCCCATGACTGAAACATTGCATATAAGTCGCCTAGATAACTGGCTGCCGCTTCTGTAGATTTCTTTGGATCCATTCTTTCATCTACCCACGAATCCACTCTGAGACCGTAACGTTTTGCGGTGGGTTTAATGAACTGCCACGGGCCTACTGCTGCGGCATGAGAGCGTGCTTTAACGTTAAATCCGCTCTCTATCATGGCAAGATAGACTAAATCCGTGGGCATCCCGCGCTGCTGCAAGATTGTTTTCATGTTCGGGATATATTTGCCTGAGCGAGCAAGCCAAATGCTAAAGGATCTTCGTCCTCGAGTCTGGAAATAATTCATGTAATGCATAACCCTGTCGTTTAATACAACGGGGATTTCATTTTCATAATCTGGGGCAATGTCGGGAAGTTCTATAAAAAGGTTTTCAAAATGATAATAAGTTTTCCAAGCCTGGATATTCGGGTTTAGGAAAAAGAAGCTAGGCTTTATATTCTCTTGAGATCGGTAGTCTCTGGAGTAGTAGTCAGTATCACCGTCAACAATTTTGATTTCGGGATTTGTATTGCTGTCACCAATGTGTATGCCCGCAATAGTTTGGGATGTTTTTTGGGATTGATATTTGTTGCCGCATCCTATTATGAATAGCAGCAAAAGGGTTGTTGGAATTAGAAAATACCTATAAATCATTGACCTTTTTTTATCACAAATAAGCATAGATGTCAATTATTTAGGGTCCCAAATTAAGTATTTGGCTTTAAAACGCAATCTTTGTATCATATTACACTAAAGTATGCTTTAAATTCATTTGGCTTCATGTTTGTTAATTTTGCCAGTTTTGTAAGCTCTCCCCGGTTTGCAAGATCTTCTTTGCTAAGCTTTATCATGTATCTCTGAGCAACTTCATAAGATTCCGTATTTATATCCACAAACCTGACCTTAGTCTTTTGAGTTTTAGAGTCTATGACCTTATCAAAAGGTATAGGGACTTTCTTGCCCCTTTGAATAGTGATTAAGGCTCCTGTACCGCCGCCGAGCAAAAACTTTACAACGCTATATCCCAAGTTTTTAGTATAGCTGGCATCAAAGGGTATTGGCGGGGCGGATCTGAGCTCATACCCGATTCTTTTATCGACTATTCTTGTATGAACTCCTTTTTCACTCAGGGACTTTATAGTCTGCTGCTTTAGTAACTGCCCTAGATCGACTTCTGATAGCCTAATTCTTCCCTGTTCATCGATGCTTACATCTTTTAAATTCTTGAGTTCCTCTTCATCCAGTTTCTCGGTAATACCTTCGGCTATGATTGCAATTCCGTCTTCCCTTCCCATTAGCATTCTCTTTAGTATGGCGCCTTCAAGTATGGTTATGATTTTTTTAAGGGATATTTTCTTCTCTTGGAATTCCTCCGGGATTAATGTCAAAGTTGCACCGGAGGCTTTGCCTATTCCAAGAGCAAGGTGGCCGGTTCTTCTCCCCATAGTCACCACGAAATACCACCGGTTTGTAGTTCTCGAATCTTCTATCAGGTGATGGACAAGCTCTGTGCCTATATGACGAGCAGTCTCAAAACCGAATGTCGGTATGTATCCGGGAAGAGGCATGTTATTGTCTATTGTCTTGGGAACATGGGCTACTTTGATGAGGCCTTTTGATTCTTTTTCCAGCCTGCTTGCCAGATAAAGAGTTCCATCCCCTCCAATAGTTATAAGATATTTGACTTTCAGTTTCTTTAAGCAGTCAATCGTATTTTTCATACCCTTGGCGCTTGAAAGCGGGCTTACTCTAGAAATTCCGATTATTGATCCACCGGTGTTGCGAATTCGAGATGTGTTTTCTCTTGTAAGTTTATCTATATGCTTGGTGTTTCCCTCTGATATCCACTTAAAACCGTCCCTTATTCCAACCACCTCTACTCCCTGATTTATTGCCTCAATAGTAGCTGCGCTAATTACCCCGTTAATACCGGGCGCCGGTCCTCCCCCTACCAGAATAGCAAGCTTATTTTTGTTTGTTTTTAGAGTAGCTGGCATGTTTGAGTATTATTTTACCTGATTTTATATCGCGTATATCGCTCCCCATTAAAAATTTTATAGATAGAAGATAGTAAAATTTATATAAAAACACAATGGAAAGGATTTTTGATTAAGGGTGGGAGGGTGAAAGTGAAAGATCATATCAAAGCAGTGTTCTCCCCAGGAGCCCTCCAGCAGCTATCCCCTCAAGCACTCACTCGCTTGTCATTAAGAACAGGGGCTGCATTTCGAAGCTCTTAAAGTGAGGGCGCAGCCGCTCCTTATCGTAATATTTCTCCACATTGACAATTTTCTTTGAACTCGTGACCACCTCGATTGGCATGTTGTCGTACCGTCCGTTTTTGAGCACCACCAGTCGTCCGTGCGTTCCGTCGAGGATCAAATCAAGCGCCAAATTTCCGTACGCCATCGGCACAATCGAATCGATGGCGTCTGGATCGCCGCAGCGCACCAGGTAGCCCAGCTTTTGATCAATGACCT
Source organism: Deltaproteobacteria bacterium (assembly GCA_029262255.1). Classification (GTDB taxonomy): domain Bacteria; phylum Desulfobacterota_D; class UBA1144; order Nemesobacterales; family UBA2774; genus CR02bin9. Next base: position 6,750 of record JAJCZT010000115.1, on the reverse strand, counting down.
CTATAGTCTTGCCTTTGTTATACTTGGAAGAAAGAGCTTTTAATTTCGCCGCCACCAAGTTGCCGATTCCGCCGAGTTTTGCATGTCCGAAAGCGTCTTTGGATCCCTCCTGAAAAACCATTTCCTCGCCTTCAAACATGGCCCCTTCAGAGATGAGGACGACCGAGTACTTGCTCGGGTTTCTGTGACGGTCTTCTACCAGCAGCTCCGTGAGTCTTTCCATATCGAACTTGCATTCGGGAATAACGCAGCGGTTTGCCGCACCCGCTATTGTCGGCAACATGGCCGTAAAACCTGCATAGCGCCCGAAAATCTCGAGCACAAGGAATCTTTCATGCGAGCCCGCAGATGTCCGCAGGCTGTTTATCATCATGATGGTCCTCGATATACATGTGCTGAATCCTATGCAGTAGTCGGTACCGGGGACATCATTATCCATAGTTTTCGGGATTGCAACGACCTTGACTCCTTCCTGCTGCAAACGGGCTCCATAGCTTAGGGTATCGTCCCCCCCTATGGGAATAAGGTAATCGACACCCATGTAATCCAGATTTTTCAACACCTCGGGCGTGAGATCGTTGATCTCGTCCGTGTAAATATTCCGCAGGTGCTCGGGGACATCCGCTTTTTGAACATGGCCGGGATGAGTACGGGCGCTGTGCAGGAAAGTCCCGCCAGTCCTACCCACCTTATGGACGATTTCTTCCGTAAGGACTTGATAATTGTTACTATTGTCGGCTTTTTTATCTCGTATCAACTCCATTGCACCGGCCCAGCCCCGGCGAATGCCGATTACCTTGTAGCCTTCCCTGGTTGCTCTAATGGTGACAGCTCTTATTGCCGGGTTCAGTCCCGGCACGTCTCCTCCACCTGTCAGGATTGCGATGGTACGATTTCTCTTATTAGTTTTTGACTTAACCATAATTATTCACTCTTCTTATAAAAAGGATTTTTTCTAATGATAGTGTCTGCCGGGTCTTCCTTCAAACTCATGTTTTTGTTTGTAGAAGAATCGTACAAAAATTAGTCCAGCGACAAAGCCGCCGATATGAGCCCAGAAAGCAACTCCTCCGGTATCCACGGATTTATCAATGGTGCCTATGCCATTTAGGAATTGAATCACAAGCCATAAGAATATTATAGCTGCCGCCGGGACAAATTTAATATCTTTAAGAAAAAAGATAGGGACCGGGTTTTGGAATTGGGAAATCGGGAATAATGTTATATAAGCTCCGAGCACTCCTGAGATTGCACCGCTTGCGCCTATCATAGGTATGAGTGCTCCAAGGTTGGTCAATACATGGAATAAAGCGGCGGCCAATCCGCATAAGATATAAAAAACCAAGTATTTGAGATGCCCCATCTTTATCTCAACATTACTTCCGAATATATACAAAAAAATCATATTGCCGATTATATGTACCCAATCGCCATGGATGAACATTGAGGATAAAAATGGAAAAAACCGCTCCGAAAGACCGACATCAGATGAAAACGAGAAAACTTTAGCCGGGATTAGTCCAAACGTATTTATAAAGTAATATATAGATTCTCCAAGAGATTTTTCATGTAAAAAGACAAGAATATTTAATGCTATAAGCGTAATATTGACAATGGGGAAAGAAGATAGACTTCGGCGGGTGCTTAGTTTTGACATTACTTGCTAAGATTATACATTCCCACTAGTTTCTTTAAAGTTTTTTCTTTATCTATGGAACCTTTATCACAAGAAGCTATAGGAAACGGTGAGTTAGAAATGGCCTGCTTGAATTAAGCGGTATTTACACTTAAACTCCTAGGCTGTTCCATAGGTCTAATAATATGTTTCAGAAACTTCGTTCAGACATTCTTAGAGAACTCAGTCCTATCAGACTCCTATTAGTCAATGCGGGGGGATTCTCTTCAAATGGTGTCAATCCTTCATTAAGTTTTGGACTTAACGGGAATCAGATTGAGCTTTTAAGAGACGTGGGCGTAGAATGCATAGCCTTTTCACAAACTCGGTCTGAAGACATTTCAACGGTTGCGGAGAATTTGGGAATAGAGCTGCACGAGGCGGAATCGGAAACAACACAGTTCTATTTCAAGATGAAGTCAGAATTCTCTCTCCTGGATCATGAAATTGCTTTTATTTGCAGAGACCATGCTGATCTCCCAGTAATGAAAAATGTTTCTTTTACGGCTGTTACGCCCGATGCTCCTCTTGAAGTTAAATCGGAGTCATACTATGCCGCCTATGGTAGCGGAGGCCATGCTGTAAGAGAGATTGCGAGTTTGATAATAAAGTCCAAAAGATATCCAAACGGATGGTCTGAATAATCTTGCTTTCCAGATTTTCCTAACCTTCTTCATTTATGTGATAAAATAGGCTTTGATGGATACACTTAGTTTTACCAAGTCTATAAAAGATAAAGCTCTGGGCTTAGGGTTTGATCTGGTAGGTGTCTCTCCTGTAGATTCCTTTCCTGAAAATCAATATTATAAAGAATGGCTTAAAAAAGGGTTCTCGGGTGAAATGAAATACCTAGACAGGGATCCTCAAAAGAGGGAGCACCTAAGACATGTCCTTCCTGACGCTAAATCAGTCATATCCTGCGCACTTAATTACAATACCGATTATCCATATTCAGTAGATGAAAAAGATAAATCAAAGGGCTGGATCTCTCGTTATGCCTGGGGGGATGATTACCACAAAATTATAGAAGATAAGCTCAGGATTCTTATGAGCCATATAAAAGAGGAGGCTTCCGAGGAAGTAAGTAGCAAATTGTACGTTGATACCGGCCCGGTACTTGAAAGGGTCTATGGCAAATACGCGGGGGTAGGGTGGGTTGGGAAAAACACCTGTCTTATAAACCAGGAGATTGGTTCTTGGATTTTTGTAGGGGAGATAATAACCAGTTTAGAGCTTGACTATGACAATCCTGTCCCCGACAGGTGCGGGAGCTGTACAAGATGTATAGATGCGTGCCCTACTAATGCGATTTTAGAGCCTTATGTGCTTGATTCAAGGCTTTGTATCTCGTATCTGACAATTGAGCTTAAAGATAAAATACCCGCTGAGCTTAGAGAGGGGATCAATAACAATATATACGGGTGCGATATCTGTCAGGATGTATGTCCCTGGAATAGAAGGGCTCAGATCACAGATGAGCCTGAGTTTCAACCTAGAGATGATTTATACAACCCGGATTTATCATCCCTGTCTGGGTTAAGTGTTGAGGATTTTAGAGAGGTGTTTAGAGCAAGCCCGATAAAAAGGACCAAGAGGCGGGGTCTTTTGAGAAATGTAATGATTGCTATGGGGAACTCAGGCGGCAAAGATTTTATCCCGCATATTAAAGAATGCCTAAATGATGAAGAACCACTTGTCAGGGCTCATGCCGCTTGGGCTTTGTGGAAAATAGACGGCCCCGGCTCAAAAGAAATTCTCATAAGCCGTAGAAGTGTAGAGACTGATGATATGGTAAATGAGGAAATTGATTTACTCTTGAATACAGATTAATGTTCTTATTCATATTGCCGGTAGTCAATTAAGTCTTGTTAAGCTAACGGGCGATATATAATATCTCTCAATGGAGAACTCAAGGGGCATATGACGGAAAAACAAAGAGATGAAGTTCTAAAAGCGAATGAAAACTTCTACCTTGCCCTCAAGAGAGGGGATGTCACTCAGATGGAGAGTGTTTGGATAAAAGATGAAAGTGTAAAATGCGTACATCCGGGCTGGCCGATGCTCTATGGATGGGAAGCCATCAGTCAGAGCTGGAAAAACATCTTTGGCAACGGTGGGCCGCTCGACATTGAGCTTGGGGATACAAGCGCTCAGATTTTAGGTGATATAGCCTGGGTAATTTGTATTGAGAAGGTTAGCTATAAAGTAGAGGATGAAATACAGTTTGGATTTGCTCAAGCAACAAACATTTTCAAGTTAGATGGATCAAGCTGGTTTTTAGTATTGCACCATGCTTCCCCAATCCCGGCTCCGAGACGGGAAGTAATATCAAATGATATATTACAATAAAGATAGATAGTTATATGCTAGAAATTAAAATTGTAAAATAGATCAGCCCCGGGGTTTTCTCCGCCTACGTTGGCGTCAATTGTAATATTCTTAAAAATCTGATATTCAACAAGAACTCTATTATATGTGATATTGGTAGAATCCAATATGGACTCGGATGTGCCTCTCTCATACGCTATATAGAGGTCCTGGGTCAGGTATTTACCTACTTCAATATCTGTACCCGATATGCTTAACACATCAAATGATACGGTGCTACCCAGCATTCTTTCCAACTGTGCCGCGGCAATTCCACCTGCTAATCCTGTTGCTATACCTTGTGCAGCTGATCTTTCTCCAGAGCCTATATTAGAAGAGGATGCTCCAAAGACCAGATAAGACACTATATCAGTTTCTGACATCGAAGGGGTGCTTGTAAACGTAATCTTGGGTGACGTTGCTCTTCCTCCAATGTTGATGTACACATTTACATTTGATACTCTGTAGAGCGCTGTTATATCAAGAAACGGGTTTATATCTTCTGATCCTGAAAAACTGACAGTTCCTTTTTCAATTCTAAAAAGTTTTCCGAGGTTTTCATAAGTGCCCCTCACAACACTGATATCCCCAATTATTCTTACAGATTGATCGTATTTTTTCTTTATATCCAGATCTCCACGCAGCTCAATGTTTGCCCCTTGGCCCTTTACCCAATTATTCTTTCTCATCTTAACCTGCATATCGAGAGCGACATTTTTATCAAAGTAGTTTTCTTCTTCACTGCTTCCTATTACAAATTCATCCTCTTCAGCATCCGCAAATTGAATTTCCGGTATTTCTTTTTGTTCTTCATCCGGAATAGTAATCCTGGTTTTTGCTACAGCAATTTTTCCAGCAACATCTACTTTTTCCCCTTCACCTTTTATGTTAAGATCGCCCGTCAGCTGTGCGGAGATACTCTTAGGCTTTATTAAAAGGTTTTCCATATTACCGCTTAAAGTGTAGGAGAGCGTTGGGATGTCTACTTCCCCCTTAAATGTAGCGGTGCCGTTGCCTGAGTTTATTTGCAGATCTTGCAATACTGCTTTTTGCCCGCTCATTTCAATGACAGCACTTGGGATGCCGATATCATTTCTGAGTGATTGAGTTTGGAAAATAGCTTCCTGAAGTTCTATCCGTCCGATTAGTGTAGGGCTTACAAGCTTTCCCGATGCCTGAAGATCGATAATCAGATTCCCTTCCGATTCAGTGATTTCTTCGGACAGGCTTGAAATAGAACTTAGATTAAAACCGCTTGAGTTTACACTCAGATTAATTGTCGCTTTTTCAATGTTCTCACCGGGTTTGTTGAAGTTAAGATCAATGGTTGAGTTTCCTTTGACACTCAAAATGTCAGTTGAATCATTTGATATCACAAAATTTAGATCCAGATTTTGATTGAGATAGTTAAGGTCAAAAAGAACGTCATCATTTTGAAAATCGTTATACTCCAGATTCTGAGTTCTGATATTTGTGTTAATAATAGGCTTTTCCATCGTGCCTTGCAGGTCAATACTGGCGTTTATAGTCCCCTGTACCGGGGTCTGAAACTCAAGGGCTTTTGTTATATCATCTAAGTCTAGATTCTTTAATTTTACGTCTGCATCAATGTTGCCGTTGTAATATATATTTGCATTTGCAAGTGCGGAATTGTCGTTATAGTAGAGGTTGAAATTTTTAAGTACAAAGTTCTCAGGCGCGATTGTTATAAGTATGTTATCTCTGTTATCAAGTGTTGTATCTTCAAGTTTTAATATCAACTCACTGATTTCTATATCTTTTTGAGTACTGCTCAAATCAAGAAGAGACGCTTTCATTTCATACTGAAATTGATCATCTTCGGTAATTTTAATATCTGCGTTTATGGCCGTTCCTTGGCTTGTTACCTCGAGTGCGATTTCTTGAAATTCCTTTTTATTCATCGCGGCGGTACTGATATTCACTTTAGCATTTAGTCCGGGGTCTTCGGTATCAATTGTCCCTGATCCTTCAATCTTTATTGATTTTGCGCTGAATTTCTCATCCATAGCGAGATCCAGAGCTTCTCCGTCAATAGTAATTCTTGGGTTTTTAAGACTTCCCGTCACCCCTCCACTTGCTTTTAGGCTTCCCGATAGCGCAAGATCCGGGGACATCTCTGAAAGAAAACTTAGATTCTCGACCTCTATTTCATATTTGAAATCCGCACCCATCCTTTCAGGACTTTTACCGGAAGCAATTAATTTGTTTTTGTCAGAAATAAGCGAAAGTGACTTTATGTCCAGTATCTGGCTCTCATATGAAACGTCTATGCTTCCCTCCGTTAGGTTAATCCCCAAAATGCTTGAAGGGCTTATATTGCCCTCAATATCTGCAGAGAGGTTTTCCAGAAGGTCTCCTTCAAGAGGTATCTGAGCTTTTATGTTAAATTGTGATGTTATCTTGCTAAAGTAATTTTGATCGGCAAGTATCGAGCCCAGATTTACTTCCTCCAGTTTCAGATTGATATCAACGCCCGCTCCAGTGCTAGAATAATCCGCTGACCCGGTGAATTCTAAATTGCCGGCGTCCTCTCCTTTGATTTCAAATTCCTTAATGTCCGTTTTGACATTAAGGTCTGAGAACTCTTCCCAGCTGCCCGCTGCATTTATCTCCGAGTTAAGAGTGGCGCCCAGTTGAGTATCAATAATGAGGTTCGGAGGTGTATCGGCTGTCGCCTCTAGGAGGGT
>JAJCZT010000114.1 GCA_029262255.1 Deltaproteobacteria bacterium | reverse complement strand
AGCAGCGTGAATATTTTGACTCACGCCCTCTTCACGGCCCTAAACATAAGAAAGGATAATCTTCACCGCTAAATTTACCCGGGGGTTAAGAGGTGTTATCCTTAACCCTCGGGCAGTAGTTTTATCAATTAACTTTGATATAGAATTAGACCCAAGCGGATAAGATTGCAAGAAGATCAATTAGTTAAGGAACTTAGAAATCAAAGTGACGACGCCTTTAGATATTTGGTTGACTCTTTTAAAAACAAGGTATTCAATACGTGTCTGAATTTTGTACAGAACAAGCAGGACTCAGAAGACTTAACGCAGGATGTTTTTATTGAAGTGCACAGATCAATTATGAAGTTCAGAGGCGAGTCCTCATTATCTACATGGATATATAAGATAGCGGTCAATAAATCACTTGAGCATATAAGGAAACAAAGGCGCAAAAAAAGATTTGGTTTTTTAGTAGAGTTAACGGGATTTGGCAAGAGTGCCGAGGCGGATGAAAGCGTAACTTTTGATCACCCCGGAGTGGAATTAGAAAATAAGGAGAGGGCAGAAATACTGTTTCAGGCAATCGGAAACCTGACGGAACAACAAAGAACAGCCTTTACATTATACGAGATTGAGGGGCTAAGTTATAAGGAGATATCATCTATTATGGAGACGAGTTTGTCGTCGGTTGAATCGTTAATATTTAGAGCAAAGCAAAATTTAAGGAAGCAACTGCACGATCTTTATGAAACTCAGGCTTTATGAAACTCGGTGTATATAATTAATTTAGACAGACTGGCAGAACAATGAAAGAGACTAATAAACACATCGAAAAAGAGGTTGAAAAGACTCTAGACCTGCTGAAGGAAATCAGGCCCGTTGAAGCCGATCCGCTTCTTTACAACAAAGTTATAGAAAGAATTAGCTCTTCAAAATCTGGGGAAAAGAAAATATTTGGTAATCTGGGGTATGGTTTCGGATATGCGTTTATTGCAACAATTTTAATCTTTAACCTCCTCACGTCATTATACATTTTTGATCAGACAAAATTAATAGAGGAACAAACTCTTTATCAGGACTTTGCCCAGGAACTTAATTTAAATACGAATATTTATTACGATTCCGAGCCATGAAAAAATATATATCGACAACTAATATAATTATATTGGCGCTAATCGTTATGGTTGCGCTCAATTTATCCGCTCTATATATGCTATGGAATACTAAGGCGGGAACAGAAAAAGACTTTGCAGAACCCGGCAGGAGACCCCCCAGCCCTAAATCCCTTATTATTAACAAACTGGATTTCTCCGATACTCAAATCGAAGCATACGAGAAATTAATCAAGGAACACCGGAGAATTGTAAAACAAACGATTGGAGATAATAGAAAACTGAAAAAGAAGCTTTACGGTATGCTCTCCTTGCCGATTACCAATACGGATGTTGAAGAATTAATTAACGAAATCAGTGGTAACGAAAAGACCCTGGAAATTGCAACTTTTGAGCATTTCAAAAAGGTAAGAGAGCTGTGCAATGAAGAGCAGAAAGAGAAATTCGACAAGTTAATAATAAGAGTCATCAACAGGATGTCTTTCCACAAGAGACCGCCGCCAAGACCAAGAGATTTGCGGCCTTAATCAGCCCGGCAGTATATCGCAGTAATAAAAACGCTCATCCCTCAAGACAATTTCACCTAATTGGTGGTCAATCCTACTCTTGAAAATCGGCCCGTCGTATACAAATGTATGGAATTCCCCGTTCTCCCCGCATGGATCTATTCCCTGAGGAAGATCATCCAATAAATGCTCATCAAATTCCCTTCCTGCAAATTCTTTGCCCAAAACATTAGAATCAACGCAGACAGTAATTGCCTTAAAGCCCAACTCTATAAATGTCTTAGCCAATTTTACCGTATCTCTTTTCCAAATTGGGAAAATACACTCCATCCCGATTTTTTCCAGAAGATCTTCCCGGTATTTCTTTATCTCTTCTAAAAATAAGTCGCCAAACACAACATCTCTAATACCGGACTCTTTATAATTTAGAAGCACCTTGTTAAAGCTGGATTCATATTCCTCGTTTGAGGCATTTTTTGAGATAAAGACCTTCTCAAGAGGAACGTTTAAAGAGCTGCCCTGCTCTTCCAGCAAACTAGTGCGCAGACCGTGCATACTGACCCTGTCATAATCTGAAGTTACGGTAGTTATTAAAGCCGTGATTTCATAATCCCGGTTTTTTTGAATTTCATATAGGGCAAGCGAGCTGTCCTTACCGCCGCTCCAGGATATAAGAACACTTTTCTTCATTCCTTTTGTCCGTCCCCGCCTTCAAACCGGTCTATCACTGCTGCGCCTATGCCGTCTCCCCAAACATTTACAGTTGTCCTGAAACGGTCAAGCAGCCAGTCAATTGCCAGAATCAGTCCGACACCCTCAAGGGGAAGCCCTACAGCTTGCAGAACAAGCACCATAGTCACAAGCCCGGCCTCCGGGATACCTGCCGCTCCTATTGCAGCAAGCGTAGCCGTGAAGAAAATAACAACCATCTCGGCCATCCCAAGCTCTATACCATAGCTCTGGGCTATAAATATCACAGCCACAGCCTCATATAGCGCAGTACCGTCCATATTGATGGTTGCCCCAAGCGGTAAAACGAACCTACCCACTTTAGGCGTCACTTTTGCTTCATCTATTACCCCCTCCATAGTAAGGGGAAGAGTGGCGGAAGAAGAAGCGGTAGAGAATGCAGTAAGTAAAGCTTTCCCCAAACTCTGCACATATTCTAAGGGATTTCTTCTTGCAAACAGTATCAAAATAACAGGAAGAACGATAAAACCATGGATAAAGAGTCCTACGACTACACTTAAGACATATTTCCCAAGCTCCATTGCAAGCTCGAACACCGCACCTCCCCCGCCTGCCAACCCAATTCTCTCGGCAATTAGACTGAAAATCCCAATAGGGGTAAAAATCATAATCCAGTGAACGATCTTCATAATCGCTTTATCCAGAATTGTGAATACTTCCACTATGACTTTGCTTTCCCTTCCGAGACTGGCAAACGCGGCGCCAAATAGTATTGAGGCAACAACAAGAGGGAGTATCTCAAACTCCTCTGCAGAATTAAATAGATTGGGAGATACAAATTTTAATAACAGGACATCGACCAGACTCATATTTTCCTTAGAACTAACAATATCCGGCATCTGTCCCGTAAGAGCCATGCCACCGTCTCCCGGATGTATAACATTTACAACTACGATGCCTATAAAAACAGCTATACCAGTTGTTATTAAATAATAAAAAAGGGTTTTCAGCCCGATTGAGCCGAGGTTTCCGACCTTCATGATGCTTAGGGTTATAGAGACCACAATCAGTGGAAGCACTATCATTTTTAGGGCGTTTAGGAATAGCGTCCCCAGAAATCCGAGCTTAATGCCGATCTCAGGATAAAGTGATCCAACAAATCCGCCCAGAATCACGCCTAGAATGATCCCGATTATAAGATAGTGTTCTCCAAAAAGCTTCTTCATTAAACTCTCCTAATGTGAGCGGGTCAGAATCAAAGTCCTCGAATTCATATCTAATTTGTAACAGCAGTTACATCTAGAGAACTTTAGCGGCATAAAGTTGCATATAATGAATTGACATGATATCACTTTTATTCAGATAATACCAAAACAGACGAAGATGCCGGTACGCCATAGTGATTTTATGAACCGAATAACCGACGGAGAAGAAACCCGAAATGATCGCTAATTTAAATATTATGAAGAAACAGACGCCATTAGTAATCATAGCTATGCTTTTTTTTGCAGGCATTTCTTCGCTAGCAGAACCATTTGAAGTCCCTCCCATGGGCCACAAAGAAGAGGGAACAATCGTCACTACCTATAAGGAGGGAGGAGCGAGGTGGAAAGCCCATTGGATAAGCGAGCGTTATGTTGAAAACGGGGAACCCAAATTTAAACTTGTTTTTAAGGCCAAAGGACTCACAAGCCCGTTTAGTGAGGATATGACATGGGAATATAT
>JAJCZT010000113.1 GCA_029262255.1 Deltaproteobacteria bacterium | reverse complement strand
CCATTATAAACTGGAAGAATTGAGGCGAATAAGATGAAAGGAACAATGTTATTGCTATTGATTTTGTTGTTATCAGGATGCTCGGGCGCGTCCAAGAACAATAGTCCCCGGGAGCATCGACTGTATCACGAAAAAAGAGTTGAATGCGAACAAACAAAAAACACCAATGAGTCCGCCAATGTCACTCAATGCGTGAAAATAAGACCGGATACCAAGTGATTTCGTAAATATCTCTTGTGACGGCGCGTTTACTAATCCGCATGTCTTCTTAGGAAGCCCCTTCGTTAAGAAACCATTTCCAAATTGTAACACTCAGGAAATATTGCCGCAATTATCTCTTGATATGATTTAAGTAAATCTAAATTCAGGAGGTTAGTTATGAGAAGTTTATTAGAACTAAGCGGTTATATATTAAGTATTTCATTGGTGCTGGTTTTGGTTGGATCATTGGCGGGCGACAGCCGGGCTCAGGAAACGCTTGAGTTTGAAGACGCTGAAATTCGTATCGAAGTTAACTCGACAGATGGTGACGCCGGGCTTCAGATATTTGCGGATGGAGAGCCATGGCAGAGAGTAAAGGTAAAGGGGCCTGATGGCAGACAGGTATATGCGGTGAGCAACCGGGGAGCGCTAAACAGGCTCGGAAGCACAGAGTTTTTCACTGAAAGCAACGAGCCCAACTACGAAGAAGTATCCCTGCCTGAAATACTGTCATTCATGCCACAAGGTGAATACGAGTTCAGTGGGGTGACGATAGACCGTGAGAAGATTGAGGGATCCGCCGAACTTACGCACGACCTACCCTGCGGACCTGAAGTTATCTTTCCCGAGGAGGAAGAAGTAGTTGATCCAAACGAGCCTGTCGTCATAGCGTGGATGCCGGTCACCAACAAGATTGACACTTCCTCTCCAACGGGGGAGTGCGGAGATGACACGGATATAGAAATAATTCGATACGAGCTGGTTATCGAAATAGTGGACTCGGACCCTGAGCGGAAGTTGACCGTAACTCTGCCGCCTGTTATGACCGAGTACCTGCTTTCACCAGACTTCATCCTGCCAGGCGCTGAGTATAAGTTTGAAGTGCTGGCCAGAGAGGAAAGCGGCAATCAGACTATAACTGAAAGCAGCTTCTTTACCTCAGAGTAAACTCAATCACGTATTTTTGCCCAAGGGACTTCATAAGCATTCTTAATTATTATTTCCAATCCAGCTTGTGAGGTCCCGCCTCGTTCGTAATGAAAGTTTGATGACCGTCTTACAGATTTGTAATACTACAGAAAGGTTAAGGTAACATTCCCCGGCTACACTTTTGCCATTATGAAAAAACTAATACTGCTCTTAATAATAGCAGCGGCAATAATCTTTTTATTTGGGTCTCTGAATAAAAAAAGAGTTAAGGTAAATGAAAAGAATCTTCTTAAAATACATATGTCCGTCAAGCGTACCAGATAAAAACACAGACCAATTAAGTTAAATTTACCGTACTCATCTCTCTTTACCTGCTTTATGTCCCGGCCGCTTGCCGGCTGGGGCAGCCCTACTAACTCAAGCCTCTAAATTTCAATCTAAGCTGATTTTATCCATTTTTTATATTACTAAATTGTAATGCTGCTGAAATGTTACAGAAACCTTAGTTTGCTACTCTAAACTTAAATCCATGACCTTACAGGAGGTTCACTATGTTAAAGAAAGTAAGCGTTTCAGTTCTTACGTTGGCATTATCTTTTTTGATTATTGGCGGATGTAGCAGCAGTGGAGGTGGCGGATCGTGTCCTGAAACTAATATCAGCATTACTGTCTGCGACCCAGATACAGGCACTTTCTCATTAATTATAGATAACGGGTTCTTTCCTTTAGTAGTAGGAGACGAGCTTGTGCTTGAGGGAGAAGACGACGAGGGCGCCTTTCTTGAAGTCATAATTACCGTACTTGACGAGACTGAGGTTGTGGCAGGGGTAACGACGAGAGTCGTTGAAGAAGCGGAGTTTGAGGACGGCGAGGTTGTTGAGATATCAAGAAATTTCTATGCCCAGGCCCAAGACGGTACGGTGTGTTATTTCGGTGAAGATGTAGACGACTATGAAGACGGCATGATCGTAGGCCACGGAGGGCAATGGCGCGCCGGTGAGAACGGGAATCTACCGGGCATCATAATGCTTGCCGATCCCCAAGTGGGTGATATATATGCTCAGGAAGCCGCCCCCGGCATTGCAGAGGATCAGGCGGAAGTAGTTGCGCTGGGCGAGACTATAGAAGTGCCTGCAGGAACCTTCAGCGACACCTTGACTACACTTGACTGTAATCCAATGGAGAACGCTGCAATAGATGAGAAGGTGTATGTAGATGAAATAGGACTAGCAATCGATGAAGATGCTGAGCTTGTTTCTTTTTAAGCGGGCAATAAAAACTCTGAAATTTATGTAGAAGTTCTTACACCATCTTTACCCTGCACCCCAAGATACCCCAATTAGCTCAGAAGAGTTAATTGGGGTGTTGCCCTTTCCAATAAATTCAAATAGGTGTTGAATTTAGTCCCGATGTTGATCCGGACAAATACAAATAGGTGGTGATCTGGTGTAAGCGGTTCGGAGTTAATTTTGCCTTGGCTAAGCTTGAGGCGAAATAGGAGCTGTTTTGGTTATCTTTACTCAGGACTTTTTTTTGTAAAACTTCTTGTGGGCGTTAAATACCGATTGGTAGAGGAACGGGAAGACCATGAGTGCGCCTATGAACCAGAGCTCGTAACGGTGAGCAGGGTCGCGGGCGATCTGAATCAGCAGTATGGCAAGCGCCGCAAAACACACAAGCGCCCCCAAAATACAAATCCACCTTTTACTTTTGGTCTCCTCGGCAAGCTTGGCATTGGCAACATTCACCATCAAAAACACCAGGATGAAACCAGAGCTCGCAGCAGCGGCAAGAGCGTGGAGCTCTAGAAAATTGGCGATTAAAAGCACTAATATCGCAATCATTCCAAGACCTACAGGATAGCGTCCCCAGAGTTTCTTCTCGTATCTCTCGGGAGCCTCTCCTTCCTCAGCAAGCATAAGAGGGAGCTTTGAGGCGCCGAACAGACCGGCATTAATAGCGGAGGCTGTGGCGAGCATGGCTCCTACTGCAAGAAGTATAAACCCGGTCTTGCCCATAAAAACCTGAGCGGCCGCCGAGAGCGCGTAGTCGCGGGACGCGGTAATTGCATCGAAGGAAAGGTGGCCTATGGTGACTACGATAATGAACATATAGAAAATCATTGCGGTAATAACACTGCCGAAATACGCATAGGACAAATTCTTTTCTTTATCCCTTACCTGGTCAGATACGTTGGCGATCAGCTCAAAACCCTCATAGCTTATGAAAACGAGCATACCCGCGGCCACAATCTGAGGAGCCGCTACCCAATTAGCAGGGCCTAATCTCTCAATTGCGAGATCTCCCGCAAAAAGCCCGAGTAGCACAAATATCAATAGAATAATGAGCTTGCATATGTTAAAGAAACCCTCTGACCTTTCTGCAATATTGGGGCCGATAAAGTTGATGACGGCAAGTACGATCATAATTCCGCAGGTAAAAACCTTATGCCAAAATTCATACTCATCTTTTGGGAAGAAAGTAGCCACCGTGTAGGTGGCGAAGGCATAAGCATAGACCGCAAGAAGAACGACATAGGTCATGACAAGAAGCGTGTTTAAACTCCCTGTAAATAGACCTTCGCCGAACGCCTGGTTTATAAACTTAACCGTACCCCCCCTGCTCGGATAGGTAACGGAAAGTCTTAAATAAGAATAAGCTGTAAGCAGCGCAACCACACCGCCTATTAGAAATGATATATATGTCGCGCCTCTTGATTCCACAACGGCAAGCCCGATTGTAGCGAATATTCCGCCTCCGACAATGCCGCCTATGCCGATTGAAAAAGCGTCCATAAAGCCAAGCGAGTTTTTACCGGCGGATATGTCATCTTTAGGATTTTCTATACGTTTACGCAGTCGTGATATTAGAGCCATTTTTACCTTATGTTAGAGCTTTGTTTTTGTAAGGAACTAAACTACTTTACGCAAAAAAAAGGGAAATGAAAATATACGTACGTTTGTACGAAAACTTATGTTATGTTGGAGATAGACGTCTATATGTAAAAAATCTGTTTAAAGGAGGGAGTTATGAGTATATATAAACCATATTTTCAGAAATATAATTTCCTGTTGCCAATTTCTATTTTGTTTTTTTGTTTGACTTTAAACAGCTGCTTTTTAGAAAGGGGAGGCTTAGGCCCTGAACGTACGGCAAGACCGAGCACTCCGGTCGGTGAGCAAGGACCGCCCGGTTCCTGGAGCGCGGACGCTTTCCCCGGTTTTGCCTGTCCGGTTGATAATATTACTCTACAATGGGATGTAGGAGACCCGATGTGCACGGCGGGTACGGGACCGAGCTGTCAGACACTCACTGTAACAGATAATTTAGGTTTGCTAACTCCGCCTTTTACCAGCAGAGAACTAGCAGGCACACACGTTAACGGTAGCGTGGGAAGCTTGGGCAGCAGCTGGTCGGGAGCAAATCCCATATTTGCTTTCTCTGTTGCGCATGACGACTCAAGCGACCCGGGCTGGGTGGACGCATCGTCTGAAGTGGTCATAGTGCAAAATCCCCCAACAGCGCCGATAGCGCAGACTTTTGCGGCTACCTCAGTGTGTAACCCTATTAACGGCAGGTGGAGTCTAACAGAATTCAGACTGGATATGGCAAGCCCAAGTTTTATTGCTGAAACCAAAGGTTTGGGACCTTGTGTAAGGATTACATCGGTGTGCTATATGCCCTCAAGCTCGGGGTCGGTGAGATACGACCCTATAATTGCTAGCCTGGTAGGGGGAACGGGAATGACATCAAGAACACTATCAATAGGTGATTGTGTCGACGGAATTAGCTTAAGACCTGATCTTCACTATCAGGTAGTGCCCGATCCATCAGTGATTCTACTTGAGCGCTTCGGTGGCAGCTGCGTTGAAGGCAGGATGGATAATCCAATTACAGAGCCGCCATTTATCGAATTGCAATTCACACTTCGCTGTAATACTACGTTAGATGAATGCGGGAATTAAAAATTAGGACTGCCGGTATCCCTAATTGTTAAAAAGGGATACCGGTTTTATTATTTATCTTAGTTAAATTTATAAACTCTCTTCCTCACAGACGTTACCCATCTCCCCATTACTGCAGGTATCAATTCCGCCGCCGCCTTCAATCGTGTCATCTCCAGCTCCGCCGTCTATTTTATCCCCTCCTGCCCCGCCTTCAATCACGTCATCACCGGAATTACCATCTATTTTGTCATTGCCGTTCTGGCCTATCAACACGTCGCTGCCGTCTCCGCCTGAAATATCGTCATTTCCTCTCCCACCTTT
>JAJCZT010000112.1 GCA_029262255.1 Deltaproteobacteria bacterium | reverse complement strand
CCCTTCTTGAAAAAAGTGGCTCCCTTTCTTATTATTTGGACTTTAAAACACTTTTTAGAATTATTTGTTTTCAGTCTTTTTCAACCTAAAGATATACACACCTGCTATTGCTACAGCTAAAGCAGTCAGAGATCCAATAACTGACTCGGCAAACCTGAGGACAGCATTCTCTACTGGGCTAATATCTGAAACAAGCACAGAGACTATCACCACAACCGATATAGTTATGCTAGTAGTTTTAATATGGTCAGGAATACGGAATATATGGCATAGGAAAACACCGATTGCTATACAGAGCGCAAAACCGACAACTTCAAAAGGAAAGAAATAAAGATAAACACCACTTATCAAACATCCTATAAAAGAGGCTCTTATTCTCATCCTCGCAGCCTCGGCGGTCAGCGACTCTCTATCAGACATAACAAAGACACCGGAAATAACAGCCCACAACCCGCCAATTTCAGCAGTCCCCCAATGAAACATGGCTGTAAAGTAATAACCAAGAAGGTAAGCCAATACAGCAACGATAAAATTTTCAACAACTGCTCTGAATATATGCGATTTAAACATCAAGTGACTCCGGCCTACCGCTTAAGAAGCTTGAATATTATACTTAAATTTTGCGCATTCTCCCAAATAGGGAATCACTCAACGCCAAAAAACATGCTATAGGTTTTCTTATCCAGAATGTACGAGAAGTAAGTTTTTCTAAGCAGCTTCTCAAAAAAGATCTTTGACTCAAGAGCCTCCCTTTCCGGATATGCGAACATCACGACCAGGTGCTCATCCTCTTTAGCCTCAACCTGCTCAAACATATATGCGTATTCTTTCTCAGTTATACCGTACGATATTCCGTATTCAGGGCGCTCATCAGATGTGAAAAATCCAAAGTTATCCAGTTTCTCAGCCACTTTATCGCAGATTATTCTTCCGTATTTCTTAGTTTCATCTACATCCTTTCTGAATAGCCCTTTAATCAGCGGATATTTTGCGCAGTAGAGCTGATTAGCATTGTTTTTGATAATCTTACACTTGGTCTTGGGCAGCTCAACAAAATACAGTATTGAGGGGGAAACCGGATACAGCATCAGATCTTTTACTATAGTTTTCTCATCCATTTGATCTACATCTCTTATATATTAGATATCACATAAGAAAGTTAGATTCAAATCCATTGAGGAGGAATTTGAAAATATCAGATACGTCGTGTAATAAGTAAAATTCTAAGTGAGGGGGCAGAACAATCTAGCTCTGCCCCCTTAGTTTTTTATTTCTTTACAGCCTCAACATCCAGGTATTCAGCGGCAAAAGTAGTTGTTCCATTAGTTTCAGTATTGTAATCTGAATAGACTCTCTCAAGTCCCGCTCTTAGGGATTTTTTTCCTTCTTCATCGAGCGCCGCATAAGCCTTTTCAGTCGGCCCGTACTTATCAAAGAAAAACTGTACAACTTCCGGCACTCCAAACGGATAGGACCATAAAGGATAGATCTTTTTTGTTAACGTAAGTGAGCTTACACCGTCTCCAAAACGATCTTTTACCGTCTCCTCATCTCCCCAAAGAGGCGGAGGTTGAACATTAGGCGGTGGCGGTACGTGTCGACCGATCTCTCTAAACATATGTCCCACCATTCCCTGAGGCGTCCAGTTCACCATCAATATCCTTCCCCCGGGCTTACATACTCTTAATAGTTCTGAAGCCACTTTGTCAGGATCGGGGGCAAACATTGCTCCCACTACAGTTGCAACTACATCAAAAGAATTATCCTCATACGGAAGAGATTCCGCATCTCCTTCGTCAAATATAGCATCAAGTCCTTCTTGTTCCGCGCGCCTTCTGGCAAATTCAAGAGAGCTCGGAGCTATGTCAACTCCTGTAGATTTTATGCCTGCTCTAGCCGCAGGGATCGATATCTGTCCGGAGCCGCAAGCCACGTCCAGCAAAGTCTGCCCGGGTAATATATTCCAGCTCTCTAATATCTCTATTGCACCGGGTTCCATGTATGTAGCAAACGTGCCGTAATCCCCGGCGTTCCAAGCTCCTTTCATTTTTGTTTTAATAACCTCTAAGTTTGGTATAGTACTCATTTTACTTCCTCCAAAATTTTGATTTTCTTTGCTATAATAGAATTTACGTGCCAGGCTTTTTAGGGAAGAAAGTCACAATTGTATCCTTTCTCCTTTGCAATTGATGGTTTGCAGATAAAGCCCGCCAATACAGTCATTTAAATTTCATTATAACACGTATTGATACTAGCCCGAATAAGCAGTAATAATATATAGAATGAATAAAACAAAACGCATTTCAGAAGAAATAGAAAGAGAGGCTCTAATCAGCCTGCATAAGCATTGCCCGCTCGAGACCGCACAGGATCTTGGGCTTTATATGCTTGAGGTTGGCGATGCGGTTGCGGCAGCCTCAACAAAAGACCCAAGCGTCGTAATCAACCGAACGCTCGGGCTCGGGACTTTGCTTGAGATTACGCAAGAGACACTGAGCAACATCACCGAGTTCTACCGTAATCTGGATATTAACAAATATTTCCTTCACGTCTATCCACAGGAGATGGCCGATAACGTACCGGAGATGCTAGAGAAAGTAGGACTTCAAAAATCACGAGGATGGATGAAATTTAAACGTGACAACTCCTCTCCCCCCGAAGCACCAACAGAGCTTACGATAACAGAAGCTTCTACAGCGGAGCAAGCGCTTCACTTTGGAAGGATAGCAGCAAACGCCTTTGGCATGACTGAGAATTCAGCTCCAATGCTCGCAGGTCTTGCGGATGACCCGGGATGGCATATTTTTTTAAGCTACTCCGGCGACACGCCCGCAGGAGCGGGTGCTATGTACCTCCACGGCGGGAGCGCGTGGATGGAATGGGGAGCAACTGATCCGAATTTTAGAAAAATGGGGAGTCAGGCTGCGATTATGTCAGCTCGAATACAAAAAGCAATTGATCTTGGATGTAAGCACATGTTCACAGAAACCGGAGAAGCTGTAGACGGAGACCCTCAGCATTCTTATAAGAACATATTGAAAGCGGGCTTTACTGAATCAGTACTAAGAGAAAATTACACTCCCATAAAATAGCGGCGCAGTATGCGCTTGCTAAATAGTTCTCAGAGCTTTTGGTGCAACACTGTCATTCTGAGATCCGCAAACACATGTATACAGCCAAATAATCTCTCCTCCAATCTTTTCGGAATACGGACTATAAGCGTCCAGCAAAAATGTCACAGTGAAGATGCTAAGGAAAACATGTAGCTTCATCTCCATCAATTTCACAGGCCAGAAGCTCCTTGCCCCCGACTCCGCGAATGCTCACCTGCCACACATCTCCCTTAAGCTCCATCAGAGCAAACCCGAATTCATTGAGATTAAAACCCTCATTAACAGTAGCGCCTCCTATCTCGAGTCCCGGGAAAGGAGTAGTTACAGGAGAGTCGACCTCTGTTCCGCTCATTCCAATAATAAGTTGGGGTTGACGGGTGCCTTCAAAATTAAGGAGCTCGAAAAAATGTATATGGCCCGATAAAACCAGGTTTATTCCACCTGTCAGAACATTGCCGCTTGCCGCCTGTAGAGTGTCGTCAATCATAAAGAGCTCTCCGGAATCCTCGCCTATTCCCCAAAACGGGTGGTGCGTGACGAACCAGGCGTTATCCCCCGAAGCGTCTTCCAGTGTAGCGATCTGTGAGGCGTAAATATCCACCAGGTCCTCTGGCGCGCTGTTATCTTTGGCGGCCGAGGAATCCAGCATTAATAAGTTTAGAGAACCTATATCTACGACATATGGCGGAGTAAATTTCTGACAGTCTTCAAAAGGCGCGTTTGGGTCAAGAAAAGTGAACCAGCCCTTACCTCCCCGGCCGCACTCTTCATGATTACCCCGTGCAAAAGCCCATGGGGCGGCACGGAGAAGTTTATTCGCCGGCGAGAAAAAGTCTGCGTCCCAGGAAGCGTAATTGTCCCCAAATGGAGATCCCGCACATCCACTGTCACCTGCAGGACATGGGTCTTGCCTATAATAGTAGTCCCCGACATGTATAACCAGATCAGGGTTAAAAGATGCCGCTGTTTTAGCTATCCTCTCAAACGGCCAGGCTTTGGGATCATTACATGACTGCGGCACATCACCTGTTTCAAGCCTGCAGCCTGTGTCGCCAATTACCACAAGTCTTGTGGGATTCTCTACCGGGAGCTTAAGCGCCCTGCCGGAAACCGAAGCAGTTGTAGTGCCTTGAGGAATAGTTATTTCGCATACTAATACCGGAAAATCATTATCAGGTAAATGACGCTCCTCCATTTGCACGCCAACTCCATTTAACCTAATTTCCGGGCAATTATCCCTTTGAGTAATTATACGCGCAAGAGTTGTCCCATTAGGCCCCGCCTGGACCCAGGAGGATATAATGCCGTTATTGCCTGCGTTATCGCATGTTACAAGCCCAAGTACGAAGATTGGGAGAAAGAGTATCAGAAGCATTTTTAGATTTTTCATTCCACCTATTATAACCAAGCATTCAAAAAACCCTAGATCTTACTCTGCCGCTTTCAATCCTAAAACAATCTTAATACCCTCCCCTCTATCTAATAAGCTTTGAGCATATCGACTATAGTAATATTTTTTTATCTGTGATAGCATGAAATTGGCACTTATTTAAGGAGGGATGGCGATAATGAATAAATATTTCAAAGCATTTCCTATAATTTTACTCATATTTTTTTCCTTTATTACATGTGACGGAAATAACGGCAACAACAACTCCATCACCCAATCTATAGGTCCCGACGGCGGGACTATAACAAGCGCCGACGGAAGGCTTACTTTAGAAATACCACCTGGGGCGCTTACTGAAGATACGGAGATCACGATTATTCTTCTTCTAGTTCCTGGAGAGGAGGGTGTCAATTTACTCGGATACGAGTTTCTCCCCGATGGCCTGGAATTTCTAACACCTGCCAGAGTAACGGTAGATGTGGAAGAAATAACTGGCAAACCAGATGAAGGCGAGACCTCTTTTAACATTGCCCCTATTATAATGACAACTGAAGGGGAAGGCGTTGTAGCACTCGACAACTTAACTCTAGAATTAGATTCGGACGCGGGCACCACTACACTGAGTGGTGATGTGGAGCACTTTTCCGGAGTTGTAGCCGGTGGAGATCTAAAGATAACAGCAAACATCGGCGGGATCCCATCTCAACATCCCGCAAATACTGCTTTAGTCAATATAAATGTTGAGGTGGGGTTTGATCGTTTCTTAGGCAATGAAAATAGCGTGATTGCTGAATATACGGACTCAAGCATAGATCCAGTTATATTTCAGGGGGGCTCTAACCCTTTGAAATTATTATGTCCATTTGGTGACTGCACTCTCATCGTACCATATGCATGCGGTGATCCTGGGCTTGGAACATTACAGGCAGAAATAAATGTTGAGGTTTTTGAGGAGATAACCGAGACTTTTACTGTAGAGGAAGTAGACGTAGGTTATTTCCTTTATTTACTTGTTGGAGCGGAATCAACTGAACCTAAAGTAAAAGAAACATTTAGGAAAATTTTTCTAAAAGACTATAAGTTGCGTGGAAAGAGAGATGTGCTGTGTTTCGGACCGACGCCTCCAACTGATCCGCCTCCAACGGGGCCACCTCCGACTGATCCACCTCCAACTGATCCACCTCCAAGTAATCCACCTCCAACTGATCCACCTCCGACTGATCCGCCCGAACCCACCAAGAATACAGGACTATATGAATCCTCGTTGCCTAACTGCGGCATCTCGTCATTTACACTTGTCTTTACAGTAGATGATAATATTTCGTTATCGGGTTTTGGTACAAATCCTGGATTCGTTATTTTCGACAAAACAGATAATCCTCTAAATTTTGATCACCCTGCTTTAGATCTTGAAATTCTGGGAGTAGACGGACACAAGTGTGATATTAAATGTAACCAGGCGGGTGATCAGATAACACTTACGTGCTCAAGACCGGGAGCTTCATGTATGCAAACCTTGACCCATAAGCCTTAATTTCTAATTCTTAAAATATTAGCTTCCGGGAAGAACCTATACGATTTTATGGATTAGCGTTACCGTCATCACATCCAATCGCTCTTTGAGAGCATGTGCCCGGGTCAGAGCCCATATTGCATAATGTGGAGAAATACGTACACATACTGTGATCCTCTAATATATCATCCGTATTATTAATTCCGTACGTAGTTAACTGCTCTCCGATTGTGAGAAGATCACAGTCGTCGGCCGCAAAATCGGGCAGCGCCGGAAGCGGAGTTCCAAAAGTTATTGTCACCTCCCCGTCAACATGCTTGTATGAAAAAAGCAGACAATCAAGCCCAAGAGGCGGGAGCATAGGAACAAGATCGTTGGTATTTACAATCCTAAAACTTATCCTGTTTAACGACTGTTCTCCCTCATATGTGCTTACAAACTGGCTGTCACCCGCGGCCGGACCCGCAAAGTTATACATAGTCACGCTGTCTATCATACCAACGCTCTGTGAGAAATCAGGGAAAGCGAGGAACGCTAGAGCAGCCCCTAGGCTGTGCCCTGTAATATAGAGGTTTTTAAAATTCCCTGTCATAGTAAGCTCATCGAGTTTAGTAAGAATCGTGCTCTCAATAGGGTCTGTATCATCAAATCCATATACATCCAAAAACCCGAGTGAAACGTTACCGCCGTTTGGGACAAAGCTATAAGGACCCTGAATCGCGGCTATATCACTTAGATCGTCCGAGACATTCGCGGTCCCTCTGAATGCTACGTATATATTGTCTCCCTCAGTGGCTATAAAAGCGATTGGGATCACGCCGTCGTCATCCGCGCACGTATCGTTAAGGAGGCTCGACACTTCTTCAAAGATTACTTCCTCGAGCTTATAGGGAGAAGGCACTGTGATTGCGCCCTTACCTCCACTAATACACTGAAGCCTCTGCTCGTATGCAACGAGTGAAAGCTCGCCAAGCTCAATTGCAAGCTCCAAGTCAAAACCCTCCGAACCATCTAGGGGAGGATCGCCCCCGCCGTTATTTCCACTGTTATTGTTACATCCGCCTGCAATTCCAAAGGAAACAATAACCAGCAGCAAAATAGCTAATATGCCCGTTTTTCTCATTTAATACCCTCCATTGAATATGCTTAACATAATACTATAGCCCAACTTCCGTTCCGTTGGGACTTACAGGAAAATTTTGTGATTTGGATGAGCGGTTAGTCCTAACCTTAGAAAAAGTGAAGCAAGCCCTTTTAGACTCTTGGAAACATCTTTAGGCGCGGAACTCATATATCTTGAAACTTACTGGAAAATCCAGATTCAAACAACTCGACTATTCATAACAGTTTTTAGAATGATATTTTCTAATGCTGTATACTGTTAGCTCAAAACTATTATTCAATAGGAAGTGGAAAATGAGCGATAAAAAGACCTACTCAGGTAGCTGCTTTTGTGGGGCGGTACAGTTCACGGTAAGCGGTGAGCCTGTCGTTATGGGGTATTGCCACTGTGAGTCGTGCCGTCATTGGTCAGCGGGGCCTGTCAATGCTTTTACACTTTGGAGGCCCGAAGCAGTGGAAATTACAAAAGGTGAAGAGAGCATCCTTACCTACAACAAGACTCCGAACAGCTACCGCAAGTCATGCAATAAGTGTGGAGGTCATGTTTTCACAGATCATAAACCTGTAGAACTTATAGATGTCTATGCTGCAGTAATTCCGGACTTAGCTTTCAACCCTGTCATGCACGTATACTATCAAGAAACAGTATTGCCTATTAAAGACGGGCTGACGAAATTTCGGGATCTACCCAAAGAAGCAGGTGGATCTGGGGAGGAATTGCCGGAATAGCAATCCGCTTTAAGTCTTATGTAAAGAGATTTTTCTGTGGACTTTCCTGAACTTAAAGAAAATAGATATTGTTAAGGATAAGAAATCTAATTTCCATTCGTTACATGATTAGAGAACTCCTCTAATCTTTCTCTCTGCACAGGCGTTGGGCGCACGAATGAGCGTTTTCTTCTAATATGAGCCCAGGCTTCTTCAATAGAATTCCCCTGGCTTATAAAATACGCCGCCGCCATAGTAGCGCTCCTTCCGAGACCCTCCCAGCAGTGTATGTAAACCTTTCCGCCTTTCGTGATCTGCTCTCTGATAAATTCAACCCCCTCGTGTAGATGCTCAAGGGTTGGCGCTTCGTTATCATTCGTCGGCAGGAGCAAATAACGGATATTGAGCAAGTCCTCATGAAGTGTGTAGTGGTACTCGCTTCTCATGTTCACCACACCTGTTATACCGTAGCTTTCGAGTTTAAGAAAACCCGCTCCCCTGGGCTGACCGCCTATCCATACATGCTCGTCAATAATGCTGTAGCGTTTTATGGGACCACCGGTTATCCAGCGGTACAACTTGTCATAGCCCGCTATGCCCCCGCGGTAAAGACCCTGATGTTTGAAGTGATCAAGCAATCGCTTTAACTCTACAAGGTTAGTCATTTTTATTCAAAGAATCCTTTAGTCTCCGGTACAAGCACAGTAAGCGCGTTGTGTTCAATCGTTATTTTAATTGGAAAGTCAGAACCAATGTCCTCTCCGTCTCTGGCCGCCACCTGATTCGAGGCCGAGAGCACAACCACCTCTTTTGCCTGTTTATTATAAATAGAGTAACACGGTCTGTCGCCATGTGGCTTATTTTTTGAAAATACTCCCTTAAGAGCATGATACATGAGCGACCCGGCCGACCAGAGGCTTGCCTCTCTAACTATTATAACATCAAGCTTGCCGTCTGACACATCTATATCAGGAAGGAGTTTTACCTGAGGAAGCCCTAAATTGCCTGAATTGCAAATAACACACGTAACGCCCTTTATTTTCTTTCTCTTACCGTCAATTACAAGACGATAATACACCTGTTTCATTCTGCTTCCCACCCTGAGCGCAGTCCATATATATGCCCAGAAGCCGTATTTGTCTTTTTCCTGCCGGTTAGTCATCATAGTCATAGCGGCTTCAAGCCCTATACCAAGTCTTAGAAGAAAATGCTTGCTGCCCACACATCCGACATCGATCTTACGTATATGGGTTTCTTGGTTTAGCAGGGAATCGATCGCGTCCATCTTATCGTTTGGGATTTCTAACTCCGACGCAAACACATTTGCCGTCCCGCCCGGGATTACACCAAGCGGCACCCCAGTATTAATTAACCCTTCGGCAACCTGAAGCATTGTGCCGTCCCCCCCAAATGCCACTACTAGATCAGCCCCCTTGGAGACAGCGCTCTCAGCAATTTCACGCGCGCTCACATCGGGCTTCGTTTCATGCACAGTCAATCTATCCCCGAGCACTTCAAACCTGGAGCGGATCTCAGCAACAGGCACGACTCCCTGCCCGGACACGGGGTTTATAATAAGATGTATGTTTTTAAAACCGCCGAGAATTTCTTTATTCATATATATAAATTAAGGATACAGAGCAGTGGTCGATATGTCTAAATAATTCATGTCAAAAATAACACCTCACATCCGGCGACTATCAACCCTGCGTATTGTATAATAGAGGTAAATTTGATATATTGACCTACTGTTAAAAAACCAATTCAGAGGCGGCTGGAGATTTCACATGAGACAAAACATTTTTGGAATAATTATATTTTGCGTATTAATCACTGGAGCTGTTTTCCATATCGGCGGATGCAATAAATCAAATGGAAGCGGCGGGGGTATGGTTGAGAGTATTCAAAACGAGTTCACCCCCATTATTGTTTCTTTAGTTACAGAACCTCATCCGGTGCTCGGCTCTGACGGGAAATACCATCTGACTTATGAGCTTCAGCTCACAAACGCCAACTCATTTACATGGCTAATAAACTCTATAGAAGTTTTAAACGCCGAGAATCATGATCAAATATTCGCGCTCTTCTCAGGCGACACAGTAACGCCAAACAATCAGATCATACCAGGGAGGATCCCAAGCGATACACTTGCAAGAAGTGAGACATCAGTATTTTTTATCACTTTCTCCGTTGATAAATTTGATGATATTCCCGAAAGAATCACTCATAGACTTAAAATAACAGTGCCTGGCGGAATTCCTGAGGGGTTTCTCAGTTTTCTAAGTCTCCCACCTGATACACAGGAGTTGGTTCAACTTGAGGGCGAGACAAAAGTGCCCTCGGCGAATGCTATAGTTATGGGACCGCCGCTTAAAGGCACAAAATGGGTAGCGGCGGACGGATGCTGCACCTCAGAAAGACATGTTCGAGCGGTTCTGCCTATAAACGGCAAGTTGGCAATATCCCAGAGGTTCGCAATAGATTGGGAGCAACTCGACGATCAGAACCGTATATACGTAGGCGACCCTCTTGATGTTACAAACTACTTCTGCTACGGAGAGGAAATCCTGGCTGTAGGAGAAGGGAGAGTAGTTTCAGCAGTTGACAAATATGAAGACCAGATTCCCGGAGAACTACCTCCGTTGATACCACTTGAAGAGGCCGACGGAAACTTTGTGGTTATAGATTTGGGAGGCGGGAACTTCGCCTTTTACGCCCATATGATAAAAGATAGCGTTACAGTTAAGACAGGTGATTTCGTCACCCGCGGTCAGGTAATCGGGCTTGTGGGAAATACCGGTAACACCTCTGCCCCTCATCTCCATTTCCATATGATGTCTGGGCCTTCGACCTTTGGCTCAAACGGCATTCCATATATGATTTATGAGTACGATCTTATTGGAAAAGCGAAATCAATCGAAGCCTTTGATGATGCGGA
Organism: Deltaproteobacteria bacterium; assembly: GCA_029262255.1. Lineage (GTDB taxonomy): Bacteria > Desulfobacterota_D > UBA1144 > Nemesobacterales > UBA2774 > CR02bin9. Next base: position 5,650 of record JAJCZT010000112.1, on the reverse strand, counting down.
AATCAACGGCACACCGCTTGAGATTTTTCCCGTTAATTCCCCGGGCATACATAAAGACGATTTGCCACTGGATGTCAGGATAGTGAACTTCCCTGAATAGAGCTTATTTAGCAGCATTCAGATAAATCAAAGCTCCTCATACCGCTCGCGACTAAACGAAAATGGATACCCATATACTTATAATTGTCTATGCCACTTTTTTTGCCGCGGCTTTTATAAAAGGCCTCACCGGGCTTGGGTTCGTAAGCCTGTGTCTGCCGGTAATCGCTCTATTTATTAAACTTGAAGAAGCTATACCACTTGTAGTGCTGCCGTCTTTACTAAGCAATGTGATGGTGATATATCAGACTGGTAGGTTGAGACAAAGCATCCAAAGATTCTGGCTGCTCTACATATCCGCGTTCCCCGGAATATATGCGGGGGTCTTAATTCTCAACATGGTCGGCAACTATGCGGCGAAGATTGTTCTTGGTGTTCTCTCCATCGCTTACTCTCTACTGTTACTATTAAAAATTGAGGTTCCGATTCCTGAAAAAAACGAGAGAATACTATCGGTACCTGTAGGACTTACGAACGGATTTCTCAATGGCCTCACAGGGACTCAGATCATACCCATGCTGCCCTATCTTCTCTCACTTAAGCTCGACAGAGACGGCATGATAAACGCTATAAACGTAGGCTTTACTCTTTCCATCACTGTACTTCTTATTGTCTTTGGCAAATTCAACCTGATTAGTTTCGAGATTATAAAATACTCAATAGTAGGCGCAATACCCGTAGCAGCCGGTATATACCTTGGCGGGAAACTCCGCCATAAGGTCTCAGAGGAAAGGTTCAGGCTGGCAGTCCTGCTGCTGCTAATTATTATCGGAGTAAATCTGATCTTAAACGCCTAGCACGCAGCGCGTGCCGGCATATTATTTCTTAGAATCTCTATGACTAACTAGAAACCAAGTGCTAATTACAGCTGCCTGTGCGGCTGCCTTCTGACGTAGTATCTACGGAAAATTCTTGTCCCTGAGCAACACCAGTCATTTTAAAATGAGAGCTTAATGTTGAAGAGCTGGCGCTCGCATCAGCCTTTCCTGTCATGGCGGGCATTCTCTCATCACCTGTGCATTTAAAGTCGAAAGTAATTTTGTTGCCGCTTTTCTTTACATTGCTCGCTGAGCAGTTTTCATCATCCGGGAGAAAACTTTTAGTATTATGCGAAGCCTTCCCTACACAATGCTCTTGAGTCTCGATTTGCGGATTAGGACTCATATTAGAACGTGTGGTTGTTTTTATCTTGTATTTTCCCGGCACTATAGTAATAAAATCATCCGCCGCCCAAGAGCCTGAGAAAGAAACAAGAACAACTAGTGAAACAATAAGCGTGAGTTTATACATTCAGTTATGGCCTCCATTTTCTTGTGAAGTTTTGGAATATTAATGACGGAAACTAAGTATAAGGAAATTCGAAAGTCGTTTCAAGGAATATTTTAGTTACGGGCTTAGGCGCAAAATAATAAACCGAGGCAGGTACAAGGAGACAACCTACCCCGGTTTAGAATTAAATTAAAACATAATCAATCTTATTTGTTTAGGTTTAGTAAGCCTGTACACAGGTCGCGTGAACTTCCAGGCTTAGACAATTATCAGGCGCTCCGCTATTGGCGCGGTATACCCCTATTTTCCATCCATTCCAATTTGTATGGGGATTATTTTCAGCCCAATTGCCGCTTATCCCAATCTCACTGAGATCTATTGTAGTTCCGGTTTCAACTATCTTATATCCTCCGCCAATAGCAACAAATCCAGGTTGACACCTAGCGCCATATTCAATGGACTTACCAGCCAGTAGATTAATCTCAGCCCTTTCTCCCATATCCGCAAAGTTAACCCCATTTACAGTGTAGGACTTGAGTACTGCAGGCCCGCAGCGAAGTGAGCAAGGAATCTCGCCACCTGTACAGGCTAGGTCAACCGGGCTTTCCTCCTGACCCTTTGCAAACCCTGAATCCACCGCAAATCCCATTAGAACAACCATTACTGCTAAAGACAAAATACCGTTAAGTGTTCTTCTCCATACCATTTTGTGAATCCTCCTTAGAATGTGGTTCAAATCCCCCCTTCTTTTCTTCATACACCATTACAGAATTGCATTGACCGGATATTTCATATTATCTTATTAACCAGATAAATTCGTATACAGAAATATCCAAGCGGATGCAGTCCGTTAAAACGATTTTACAACATATGCTATCACTGTGTCAACCCACACATACACCCGCGTCTATATTTTCACTCTTAACCCGCTGTCCTGACTAAATAAGTCAAGAATTTACCGTTAATTTTTAATTCTAGAGATTATTATAAATGCTATAATTGTAGTGCGATATCACACTATTGGTTGGAATAGATAAATGCGGTTTTGAGATATCTCGGCCGCTCAAAAATGAATTATTGGTTAAGCCCAGGCTCAGAAACACAATCCCCAATCCGCTCGCCTGTGCCGCTTGACTCGACAATAAGCGCTTTGCCCCTAAATAATCCCTCAATTTTGAATTGATAGGATATAGTATTGCCCCCGGTACTGTAATTCGCATGTCCCTTTAGAGCTGATTTATCACCTGTCTTGTCGCATGTAAAATCAAAACTGGCATTATTCTTGGTCGATTTCAGATTTCGGATCCTGCAGTTTTCTTTATTGGGAAGAACAGACTCCGGGTCAAGATCAGGGTCGGTAATGCATTCCTCTGTAGTACTGGTTGCAGCTACTATATCAAAATTAGTCTTTGTCGTTTTGATTAGCTTGTAATACCCGGGCTTAATTGACAACTCCCCCTCCGCGTAGACGGTGGAGTGCGGGAGCAGACAAAAAACGATAGCGATAGAGAGTATTACAAATTTGCCACTGGACATTTAAAACTCCTCACAAAAAAGATTATAACCCAAAATAGCACATTAAAGATAATACTATTTACTCAATAGACTTAGAGAAGTTCTTCTCCATGACAAAAACCTCTTTAGAAACAGACCCGGTCCAACACTTAATATGCATTAAGGATCCTTGCGTTATACGCAGTTAATCCTGTATCCTCTAGCCATGCGCGCGCCGTCAGTCTTATTGCTGTTTATGATTTTATTCCTCGGATGCCCTTTGGGAGAGGACAAAGTTGTCGATGCAGAAAAAGCCGGACTCATCCCAGGCACGGAGAATCCTAAAATAAAGAAATGCCAAAACGGCACAGCCTATATATATAAGGAATATGAAATTAAGGTTGAGCCTTCGCCCGAGCAGCAGGGTATGAATATATTTCTTTACGCGCCTGAGGCTTCAGACGGCAACCCTTGCAATATCGAGAAGAAAAGCGCCTCTCATATAATCGGCACAGGGGAGACAGAGGGGCACAATTTCTTTGCGGGAATTTACAAGAACTATCTGTTTATTGACCAGGGCACGGGAGTGGACCATAGGATATTGTCCGTCTACGATCTGGATCACAAAGAACTTATTCTCCTTACGGAATATTCCGACCCCAAGCTTCAAGACGGCGTGCTCACTTACTACAAAACCCTGGTGCCCGCCCCTGGTATTATAAAAAACATTCCATGCCCCGATGCGGAAAAATGGAAAGAGCAAGCGCTCACTGTGCTCTATGAACAGAAAGAAAACTTCACTCTAAATACCGGGAGAAGACTCCCAATGAGTGAATACCGCTGCAGGGCCGGGCAGTAAATCCGGGAACAGCCATAGAAAACAAGAAACAAAAAGAATTGCCAAACACCCATATTGTGTAGTAGAATATGAGATAAAGGAGGATTTACTATGACCAAAAGTGAATTGATAGCACAGATAGCTGAGAATGCAGGAATCACCAAGAGTGATGCGGACAAAGCTTATGACGCTGTAGTAAGCGCAATTATTAGTGGTTTAAAGAAAGACGGCAATGTTCCGATGACCGGACTTGGCACTTTCAAAGTAACACACAGGGCTGCACGTTCGGGAAGAAACCCTTCAACAGGTGAGACGATTCAAATAGCCGCGAAGAACGTTCTAAAGTTCAAAGCCGCTAAAAGTGTTGAAGCAGAAATAGCCTAAACCCGCAATAAAGTAGCTTCTAACTTAAAACTGTTTACCAAAGCTTAAGCGATAGGGAATCCTGTCGCTTAAGTCCTATCATTTCGAGGGGAAAGCGTAGTTTTGCGCTTTGCGTATCTTAGGGAAATCTCATTGCTCTCATTTCTACAGCAATTGAGAACCTTTGCATTTAAAACCCCAATTGTTTTAAAACTCAGCCTTGCCCTCTAAGAGTGAGCCAGTATCCTTTTCCACCATGCGAAAAATTATATTCTCAACATTCGCCATAGCGGTCTTTATAATTCTATCAACCGTATTCTCATATTCCGAGGAAGGTTACGATCAAGGCAATTTTAAATTAATCCCGGGATCAAACGAGGCTGCGGTAGCGCAGTGCACAGACGGAAGCACTGTTTACTCTTACGAGGACTATAGAGTTCATACAAAACCCTCAGAGGACTTTGTGGGAAACAACATCAAGATCTATAAATCTAGCTCTAAAGACACCGATCCATGCACATCTTATCATAAGAAAGAATACTACTACATTAAAGCGGGTGAGTTTGGAGGAGCAAATACATTTTACGGAATATACGGAAATTTGCTCTTCATAGATCAGTGGACCGGGCGCAATTTCAAAAGACTTCTGGCAATTAATCTGGATAGCAAAAGCCTGGTCTTTTTCGACACGCACACTCTACCCACAATTAAAGACGGCAAGCTCTATTATTTTAGAACGCTCAAAGCCAAGAGACAGTCCGTCAAAGACAAAATCCCTTGTCCCGAGGCCAAGAAATGGGAAAGTGAGAAGAAGCAAGTACTCTATGTTGAGAAAATGAGCGTTGATCTCAGCACTTTGAAAAAAGAACCATCAGGCGAATTTTCATGTATGCCTACAGAGCCGATCGGCCCCGCCGCTCTAAAAAGATATGGCCACTAGAGACCTTCTAAACGTGAAAATATTATCTAAAAAGCACAATTGAAGGCGGGACTTTATTGTCGACGGGCTCAAGAGTCATAAGGTACTCATATACCGACAACAGCTCTTCATTGCTAAGCTCCGAGAGCTCCTGCCATGGCATAGGATATTTAATCCTGCGCTCAATACCCTTGTGTCTGCCTTCTCTTATAGTTTCGACAAATTCTGTCTCACTCCAGGTACCGATCCCCGTCTCATCATCGGGAGTTAAATTGGCAGAGAAAACAATGAGATTATCAGTAGCCCAGACTGTCGAGTCCAGGTTATCTAAAAACTCCATCCACTCAGGCGAGGTCATCACCATATCCGGCACAGTCGGTAACTCCTCATCAGAAGGGTGCCCCGACATAAATCTTTTGGGATCGGCTATAAATTTGCCATCGGGTCCCTGGATTTGAGGGGAGTGACAGAAAGTGCAATTCCAACCCTCTACCACTGCTTGCCCTATCTCTATCCGCTCGGGGCTGTACGCTATCTCTTTTGCGGGGTTTTGATGACAGCTAATTGCAACAGCTGAGACAAGAGCCAATATTACCAGTGACGATACAGTCAATATCGAGCAAATATTTTTCATGCTGCATCCCTCCCGTTAGTTGATATTACAATTA
>JAJCZT010000111.1 GCA_029262255.1 Deltaproteobacteria bacterium | reverse complement strand
TCTGAATTATCCTGATCGACAAGATGGACTTTAAGATCCGAGGAATAGAGCTGATCGGCTATAGCGGAATTACCCGTGTTCCATACCATAAGGCTCTGCTTAACGAGCGACTCGGTATCCCCTCTGGATTCCGCACTGAGGGGCTGAGAATGGCCTAATACTAGAACTACTAGAAGTATAAATAGCGGGAATACGGCTCTTAAAGAATATTTTTTCATTGCATATGGTCCCCCTTAAGTTTGCTATTGAAATCTTAACAAACGGGGACTTTGAATGCAATAGTTATTAAATTTGAAGTACTCGAGAGGTTATCCTATTAAGTCAAAAGCGGGTTAAGCATCCGACAACTCCAATATAGCCCTTTGTCAAGACATATCATGACTTATCTTGATAACAATGAAAAAAGCATATCATCATTCTCTCAGATATTGATTTTTCTGTTTCAAGGGGTTTAATAAATACCCCATGGCGATGAAGTTAAAAAACGTTGTCCCGCTCGGGAGGTCGTTTGATGAGTACAGACTCATGTTTAACCTTTCAAGACGGGACCGGGACAAACGCATAATTGGCGTTGGGGACGGCCCTGCAAGCTTTAACGCTGAGATGCACGCTATGGGAAAAACTGTGGTTTCGGTAGACCCCATATATATGTTCAGCGCAAAGGACATCAAGCACAAATTTGATAAAGTTGTCGACAATATAATTGAACAGGTCCGCAACACTCCCGGCGACTGGACATGGAGCTATCACATGTCTCCCGATGATTTAAAACAACACCGAAAAGAGGCGTTAACCAAATTCAATACCGACTTTGAACAGGGGAAAAAGGATGGGAGATATCAGACAGGGGAGCTGCCCTCGTTGGAATTCCAGGATGGAACTTTTGATATAGCGCTCTGCTCGCATTTACTCTTTCTATATTCTGAACACTACGATTACAACTTTCACAAAGCTTCAGTTTATGAAATGCTCAGGGTATCGGAGGAGGCCCGTATATTCCCGCTCCTGGATCTTATGATGAACCGCTCACCCTATATCGATCCCCTGACCGAAGAGCTTGAGAGGGACGGTTTTATTGTAAAGTTCAAGAAAGTGCCCTACGAAATACAGCGGGGCGGCAATGTGATGATGTGGATCTACAAGAAACAGCCTCATAAGAAACTACTTATCTGACCCCACAACAAACTTCCCAACACCCCCCTAGCCTTTCTTTACTTCTTCAACTTGATTTTGTACTGCTCCTTTTTAGTCGAACCCGGTTTAAGTTGAAGGTGAAATTAACCCGTTCGTCCTGAGTTCAATTGAAGGACGGTGGTTTTAGACTTCGACCCTTCGAGAGCCTCAGGGTGAACGGGTTTAAAGTATATGCACCCGCGTATCATGCATCCTCCCTCATCCCTACTAGCTTCTTAATAGAGAGCAGTATAATTTTATCCCCTAAATTCCATATATTGTTTTCATTCTAATGCGAAGTGTTATATTTTTAATATATAACGTTTTCAAAGGAGACGGACTTGTCGGAAATAACACTTGATCACCACCTATTCTCTTTTGGAGAAGGCGATGTTGAGGCAATGCTGGAGGACTATACTGAGGATTCTATAATTATTATCCCAAACGTAGTAATTAGAGGACTTGATCAAATCAGGGATTTTTTCACGAACATCACAACGGAAGTACTTCCCCCGGGATGCAATTTTGAGCTGCTCGAAAAAGTGGTTGAGGGCAACATTGGCTATCTAGTCTGGCATGCGGAATCAGACGGCTACAAGATACCATATGCATCTGACACTTTTGTGTTTGAGGACGACAAAATACTCGTTCAGACTATTGCTTTCATTCTCCATGAAAAGGAGTAAATTCGTAAGACAGATTAATAAATGAGTATCGAAAAGACACTTGCTCCCAAAACGCTCAGAATAGAGATATGGATGAAGGACAATATGGAATGGTCTCTTGATGGGGACGGCTCCACGCTCCAGTATCAGCAGGCGGCAATTAAAATCCGCTCACTTTTTAAGGGTGAAGATGAGCTAAAGCTAGTTGTAAATAAGGACAATGTGAGTACGGTCAAAAAGGATGAAGCGCTTGAGGTAGTTAAAAGTACCATTTCAAATCAGGATATTATGCTTTGCGATGAGAATTTCACCCGAATGATGGTGTTTTTTTACTTGAGTAAGGTAGAATAACTTTTAATACTGATTTTAGCGCCATAAAGTACTCAAACCATGATTTTACTTCTAAATAGCTGGACAGATAATTGAAATTCGCTGCTATAGACGTCGGATCTAACGCCGTAAGGCTCCTATTTACACAAGTCTTTGAGAACAAAGACGAAACATTTTTTAAGAAAGACTCTCTATTCCGCGTGCCTATCAGACTTGGGGAAGACGTTTTTGTAAAACGGAAGATTTCCGAGAAGAAAAAGGACAGCCTCATAAAAACCATGATGGCGTTTAAATATCTTATAGAAGCCTACGATCCGCTCGACTATATGGCAATCGCCACGGCCGCGATGAGAGAGGCTGAGAACTCCCGGGAGATCGTAAAGGCCATTGAATCTGAGGCGGGAATTGACCTTCAGATAATTGACGGCCAGCGTGAGGCCGAGATTATTTATTCAAATCATATAGCTGAAAAGTTAGACAAAAAGGGGAACTATTTATATATAGACGTAGGCGGCGGGAGCACCGAGCTTACGCTAATCTCAGGGTCTGTAATTGTTAATTCACATTCTTTTAAACTCGGCACCGTGCGGTTGTTGGAAAAACAGGTTTCAAAAACAGAATGGCAGAGAATGAAGGACTGGATAAAAGAAACCACCTCAGAGTACCCTTCGATTACGGGTATAGGTACCGGAGGGAACATTAACAAAATCCTGAAAATGTCCTTAAAAGAAGAAGGCCAAACCCTGTCTTACAAAAATATTAAAACGATCTACGACTTAGTAAACTCATACAGCTTTGAGGACAGAATCTCAAAACTTAACTTAAGACCCGATAGAGCCGATGTGATTATTCCGGCAACGAAGATATTTCTCAAGACAATAAAATGGGCTGACATTAAAGAGCTCTACGTACCAAGTATCGGGCTCTCGGACGGCATAATACACGTACTGTATGAAAAACAAAAGACAATGAAGGGGCAGCCGTGACATGTCTCTTATAAATCTCTCTTTAAACCAGGATTATTTGTATAGTTAGAAAATGACGGCTCCTTTGGACAACAGCGAATATTACAATGTACCGGACTCAATCAACCGGGCTGAACTGCTCCGTGGGTTGAAAGCGGATCACAATTTTGTTTCAGACCCGGCGGTAAAAAAGAAAGAGGATTATTTAGATACATTCGACAGGCGTCTTTACCACGACAACCTCGTACTACTTAAAGAAAGCGGCACTTACTACCTTAAAAAGCTAAACGACGGTACCACCCTCGCACTACTGCCGGGCGGGAGCAAAATAGACGCTAAATTCTGGTGGGAGTTCCCCAAGTGTCACCTCAGACAAGAGCTTAAGCCGCGTATTGATATAAGAGCGCTCCTTTTGCTCGCAAAAATACAAAGATCAGTTGAGACGCTCAGGCTGCTGAACGAAGATAAGAAGACAGTGCTTTTTGTTTAC
>JAJCZT010000110.1 GCA_029262255.1 Deltaproteobacteria bacterium | reverse complement strand
TCCTCTTCCATCCATATTTTACCGCCACCGGCACCGCAACAAAAACTTTTCTCTCGATTTCTGTCAAGTTCGATCAGCTTTAAGCCGGGGATAGATTTTAATACCTTACGCGGAGCATCGAAGACCCTGTTATAGCGGCCTAGATAGCATGGGTCATGATAGGCAACTTCTTCATTTATTTCCTTAGTAGGTTTGAGCTTTCCTTGCTCAACCAGTTCACTTAGCAGCTGTGTGTGGTTTATCACTTCAAAATTACCGCCAAACTGGGGATACTCATTTTTAATTGTATTAAAACAGTGAGGGCAATTCGCAATAACCTTTTTAACCTTAAGGTTATTTAAATTCTCAATATTTTCTGTTGCAAGCATTTGATATAGAGCCTCTTCCCCTAACCTTCTCGCCGGGTCTCCAGAGCACTTCTCTTTGGGGCCCAGAACCGCGAACTTAACTCCTGCCTGTGTAAGAAGACTGACAATGGACTTGGCTATATCCTGTCCTCTGGGATCGTATCCTCCGTAACAGCCCATCCAATATACAAAATCAAACTCGCTTGCATCCTCAATCCCATCCTCTCCAATCACATTTAGATCATCTATATCCGACACCCATTTGGCACGGTCTGCTTCGCTGAATCCCCATGGATTGCCCTGTGTCTGGAGTTTTTGTAATGTTTTACCCGCAGGGCCGGTGAGTCTGCCTTCGAGGGTGAGAAAACGCCTCATTTCCATAATTTTTCCCATTTGGTCTATAAACAGCGGGCACTGTTCAACGCAGGCGTTACAGCTTGTACAAGCCCATAGCTCCTCCTCTGTAACCCACTGTGGGCCAGGGATAGTTTCAAGCTCTGCGCTGTTTGTTGAATTTCCGTTAGCAAGCTCTTTTCCTTCGCTGGAAGCGTAATGTCTAAGCTTTACTACTATTTCCCTTGGTGAAAGGGGTTTTTCTGTATGCCAGGCAGGGCAGTTATCCGTACATCTGCCGCACTCTGTGCAGGTGTAGGCGTCAAGAAGATCTTTCCACGTAAAATCTTCGAGTTTGCCGGCTCCGAAATGGTCTATATCATCGGGGACATTTTCAAAATCTATAGGGTTTAACGCGCCTCTGTGCTTTAAGTTCTGGAAAAACACATTTGGAATTGCTGTAAAAACATGGCTGTGCTTGGAATAAGGCAGGTAATTTAAGAACCCCAAGACTATAAGAATATGGAACCACCAGAAAAATTCATTTGAAAATATTAAGCCGTTCTCGCTCATTCCATTGAAAAACAGGACTGCAAATACATTCGATACGGGCTGCCACGCAGCCTCACCTGTGCCCATAGCTATTGCCGATCCTGTTATTCCAAAGGCAGTTAACATAAGACCGAAAATTAGCCCCAATACAACTACAGCGTCCAGCCCGTTAACTTCCCTTCTTTTAGCAATCGTTGTCCTGTTAATTATTCCCATGACTATCGCTACTAAAACAAGGAGCTGAACTATGTCCAATATAAATTCATAGAAATTATGAGCCTCGCCCGGGATAAGCCTAAACCCTGGGATAACCCCGCTGACCAGGAGCTCTATAGTGCCGATTGTGATAATTACGAAACCCCAGAAAATCATGAAGTGCGCCACACCGGCAAAGGTGTAGTTTTTTACCAACCTCTTTTGGCCGAACACATATATGATCACCCTTTTGATCCTTTCTCCGATGTTATCGAATCTCATCTCGTACTTACCTATACGGAGAATCTTGATCAGGTTGTATATGTTGTAAAGGAAAAACCCGAAGGCGAAAATTATTAACATCGCCATAATAATAGGTTTCATAAAATGCCTCCTAAATCAGCCAATAGTCTGTTTTTACTCTGGAACTATCAATATCTTAATCAACAATCAATATATTAGTCAATATAAATAAGCCCAAGAATTGAATGTTTTTCAATATTTCAGACAACTAGGCAGCTACAATAGCGCCATTTCTCATCATATACCCTATATACTAAATAGTATATCTTGATAGTCCGATAAATAATGATTAGATTTTAAACGAGCCTTGATCGTGATCCGGGAAAAGGTTCAGAAGGACGAGGTAATTGCAATTAAAATAATCTTATATAGAATGCAGTGGGTATTGCAATGATCAAAGGAATAAAAACGATACTGGCACTTCCTTTTGAGGATTTTTTCTCGGGGCTTGAGAGCTGCTTTTCCAGATTCTCTCCTTTGTATATTATAGCGCTGATAATATCCTTTCTAGCTTCCTGGTGGATTTATGTACCTCTGCATGAACTGGGCCACGCATTGGGCTGTATACTGGGAGGAGGAACTGTAAGCGAATTAGAAATTAGCCCTATGTACGGAGCCTCCTTTCTTAAGGAGATATTCCCTTTCATCTCTGTCGGCTCAGAATATGCGGGACAACTGACCGGGTTTGATACAAGAGGGAGCGACTTAATATACCTCCTAACCGATTTCTTTCCATTTCTACTAACCATCTTTATAGGGGTTCCGTTACTCAGATCAGCCGCCGGGTCAAGACCCCTTTCGGCTGCGGTTAAGTTAGGCTTGGGGCTCCCTATAGCATTTGCCCCTTTTATTTCTTTCTCCGGGGACTACTACGAGATGGGCTCCATAATAATCTCTAAGATTGCGAACCTGATTTCCCCTGCCATCGGAATTACAAGATGGAGGAGCGATGATGTATTTAAACTTGCAGGGGAGATCTTCTTTAATGGAAATCCTTACGGGATTACAGATGTTGTAGGGGTTACACTATCCTTTCTTCTCGGAATAGTTCTGATTTATGTAACCTATATGCTGGGCGTTGTCTGGAGCCGAATATTATTCGGGTTTAGCAAAAAAGCCTCACAATAATTTAATCACCTATCTTTTTTTCCTCGTCGGCTTTTTCTTTTTAGGCGCTTGTCTTTGAGTAGTTTTCTCGGGTTTATTTTTTTTGACGCTCTCTTTATTTCTCAATAAAAAGAGGTATGCGCCAATTAAAAAAGGCTCGAACCTTACGACCATATTGTCTACGAAACCCCAGAGAAACTCCCAGAAAAATATTGTAACACTTCCGGGATTTTCAAAACCCTGGGCTGCCAGAACCGAAGTAACCTTTTGACCCTCGAGACTAAAAACAAATAAAAGATGGACAATGACCAAGATAGCCAACGCCTCAATATATATACGCTTGCTTTTTAGAAAAGGAAAAAATGCCGCCATTATTGCTAATGTAAGGGGAACGTTAAACGCATAGTTGGAAGTGGGAATATCGAGAGTGGTTTTAATAACTTGGGTTAAACCGTGTTTATCAGGGATAAAACCAACTGAGATTACATCTTTATTTCTTACTATCTCCGTAATATCTAGACCCTTAACAATTGAGACTAAATAAGAGGCTATAGTAGTAATGGCCATCCCGTAATAGCCACTGATAGACAACCAGATTAGAAAAAAAACACCATAAGAAACGGCAAAAATAATGGCCGCCTTTATTATAATACTTTTAAGTGACGGCTTGCTGTTGGTTTGATTGTCCATGGTTTATATAAGTTAAGTAGAGAACAAAAGTGCCGAGAGCTACAGCTATCATGACCCCTTGAGCAACATATATGTGTATTAAATCAAATAAGTCTCTATGATACACCCCCGCATAGGCCAGGGCCACTATCCTGATCAAATTTAGAACCTGTATAACCAAAAAACCCGCTACAAATCCTATTAACCTGTTTTTCCATGTAGCAGGGAAGGTTAAAACCGCGACAGTATATATCATTACCGCCTCAAGCCCGTTACATCCAAACTCTACATCGAGTGAAATAGACGGGAGATTAATAAGTGATCCATCATATGTAGAGGCTACCCCAAAAATCTCAAGAATCTTCGCAGTCAATACAACTATAGCGTTTGAATAACCGCCGTTAATATCCAGAACATCCTGGACGGGCTTAAGTCCTATGAGAAGGAAAAAAAGCCCCATAAGAACAACGTATGTAACAATAAAACGAATAATGCTAAGAGATTCCGACTTCTTTTCAGCTGTCGGATTATTATTTTTATCTGTCATTTTTATCTGTCATTTCCATTCTGTATTAACTAAGCTATAAAATTCATCCTGGTGGAAGAAGTATAAGTAGAATAAGAATATACCATGGATTAAAAAAAATTAGCAGCAAACATAGCTTAGCAACATTATTTTATTCTGTGCGGGGACACACTCCTCTCCCGTGCTGTTTAGCCCCCTAATTCTAAATATTGATAAATTTGGAGGGAACCCCCGTATCATTTAACAGCCGCAGAGCCTCTCTTCTTTCAAAGTCTCATAGCCTTCTCTAATTAAAAAAACTACTATTATTAAACCGACCGCAGGGTCGGACCACCAGAATCCAAAAAGATAGTTAAGCCCAAGCCCGATTAATAGTGCAAATGATAAATACAAACAGGCGAGAGTTTGCTTGGAATCCGCAACCAGGCTCCTGCTCCCTATGGATTTTCCTATATTGTATTTAAGATAAAACAAGACCGGCATTACAATGATTGAGGCAATCGCTATTATTATCCCGATTAAGCTTGGCTCAGGATGCTCACGTAAAACAAGTTTCTTTAAAGATTCGAATAAAATATAAGCTCCGAGTATGAAGAAAGAATAGGCAACTAGTTTAGCCGCCCTGGCTTCTATCTTTTCTTCCTCTTGCGCAGTAAGATTTTTGTGCGCCCGGAAACGCCAGATCATTATGCCGCCCGATAGGGACTCGACAAAACTATCAGCACCAAAGCCCACAAGAGCGACGCTTCCGGAAAGATAACCGACAAATATAGAGATAATTCCTTCCAAACAATTGTATGCAACAGTAAATAGAGATAAATAGAACGCTTTTTTGTGCAATTTTTTTGTATCTCTCATAAGCTCACCTAGAACTCTACCCCCACGGGGTATCAAACCCGCACAATTTCGATCACCTTTATATACAAATATATTCAATCTAGCGTCAACAAACTATTTTCCATAAAGCTGAAATATCCGTCTTTGCCAACAATTAAATGGTCCAAGACTCTAATATCTAGCGCGTAAGCAGCGTCTGTAATTTCCTTTGTTAGGAGTTTATCTTCCTTTGACGGTGCAGGATTGCCGCTTGGATGATTGTGAACCAGAATAACTCCTGAAGCATGATGGGAAAGCGCAGACTCAATTATTCGCCTTGGATACACGGCAACGTTATCTAAAGTTCCCTCCTGAAGGAGGGCGTAATCTATCACTTCATTCTTTACATTGATATAGATAACCATAAATGCTTCATTTGATAGTCCGGAAAGCTTAACCCGAGAGAAGTCAATTACCGCCTTGGGGGATGAGACAACATCAAGCACCTTCATGCCCTCAGCTAGATAGGTACTGTAAAGCTCCCTTACAAGACTGATAAGAGAGGCTGACATTGAGCCTATGCCATTTAACTTCTCAAGCTCTTTTTGGTCCGCGTCTAATACTCCGGACAAGCTGCCGAACTTACTTATTAGTTTTTTGGCAACAGGTTTTACATCCCGGCGGGGAATTGAGAATGTGAGCAGTAGTTCGAGAAGCTCGTAGTCGTGCATTCCGACAGCTCCGGTCTTTTGAAACCGCTCTCGTAATCTTTTTCTATGGTTAATATAGTGAGGAGTGTCTGACATTTTATCGATGGGGTAATTTTAACCTCTTAATGTAATTTTTAAAATAAAACGAATTCAGGGGAAAAAAAAGAGAGATTCTTCTCCTGCACACAATATGCACGCTCAAAATGACGATCACCCCTAACTTAGGTAATGACAATGAAAAGCAAATCCCCCTTAATCCCCCTTTTTCTAAGGGGGAAATTAGGAACTAGACCCTGAAACAAGTTCTGGGTGACGAGAGATCCTTCGGTCGTTTCCCTCCTTCAGACTGACAGCAAAAACAAGATCTCCCCCGTGGTTGAGATGACGGTGGTTATTAGGCATCGCTGGTTATATTAGGAGTCTGCTTAGAAATCCCATATGCCGCGCGTTGTTTTCGAATGCAGGAGGACGCTATCCACCGTCATTTCGAGCTGTAAGCGAGAAATCTTTTCTTTGTATTAAATGGTAAAGGGAAATTCTTCGGTTATTTCCCTCCTTCAGAATGGATTCCCGATTAAGACATTCGGCAATGACGGAGAAAGAGTAGGGATGAAATGAAGGGGGACGCCTTTGTATTTAATTACATTAACGGAAGTGGATATTGGCTCTGTTTTTGGTTAAATTTCCAACTCCAATGACAAAAGCACATTTTCTCCCTTTTAATTTCCTCGGGCTGGACGAAGAGGAATCGGCTCTGGAGACTTCAGAAGTAGTCATACTTCCCGTGCCCTTTGAAAGAACTGTCTCATTCGGAAGGGGAACATCTAAAGGTCCTCATTCTATCATTTACGCATCCAGATCACTGGAGCTTTATGACGATGAGCTAGGATATGAACCTAGCGGTGTTGGAATCCACACTCTTTCTGAGCTTGAATCCAATGTCGACCCACAACAGATGGTAGGAAACTTGAGTGAAGTTTGCAGCGAACTATTAGATAGCGGGAAATTTATAATTACATTGGGTGGGGAGCACTCAATAACTTACGGCACTGTAAAAGCACATAAAAACAAGTTCGGCGAATTCTCAGTATTAAATATCGACGCTCACTGTGATCTTAGAGATACATATGAGGGGACGAAATATAATCACGCATGCGTTATGAGGAGAATTCTTGAAGAAGGAATAAATGTAACAGAAGTCGGGATCAGGAGCTATTGTGCTGAAGAGGCTGAATTTATAAAAGACAGAAAAGACGTAAAGATTATTCACGCAAGGGAAATTGCCGAAGGCAAAAAAGACGATTGGGTTAAAGAGGCCCTAACAACCCTTCTACCAAAGGTATACATAAGCATTGATACAGATGCATTTGACCCTTCCATTGTTCCCGGAACCGGGACGCCTGAGCCTGGGGGGCTTGACTGGTATCAGGTAACTAGGCTAATTAGAGATGTTTTTCGCAGCCGTGAAGTAATAGGTCTTGATATAGTGGAGCTTGCCCCTATTGCGGGAATTACAGGTCCCGATGTTTTGGCTGCAAAACTCGCATATAAAGCTATCGGATATAAATTTAAAAAAAGTCTGTAATTAAGAGTTTTGAGCCTAAGCCACTTTTCCTCAAGTTCATTAGAAACAAAAAAGCGGGCCAACCTGTAATGGAAAGCCCGCTTTTTCTTTTATAAAATTTAATTTCAGTTTAATTACATCATTCCGCCCATACCGCCCATGTTTGGCATACCGCCACCGCCGCCGGCTTC
>JAJCZT010000109.1 GCA_029262255.1 Deltaproteobacteria bacterium | reverse complement strand
GTGCGCCCGGATTTGATTTTATCCGAGGAGACTTAGGAGCAGATTTATGGATGTTGCAATAATCGACTATTACGCAAACCACGGAAAGAGCTTCCTGCATAAAGCAAAAGCCTTCTGGAAAATAATTTTCGCAGCGCTTATTATAGCCTCGATTATTATTACGAACGAATTTTATCTATTACTCTGCATTTATATTGCCCTGGTAACAATAGCTATATGGACGAAGCTGTCGGTTACGAAGATCCTAACAATTGCGACATATCCCGCGATATTCGCGCTCATATTCGCCATTGCAAGCTGGAACGGGAGTTGGTTAAGAGCAGGAGTAATAATGTTAAAGGCGTTATCCGCGGCGCTTACAATGGTCATTTTAATCGTTACCACTCCCTACCCTGATGTATTTAATGCCATACGGCCAGCAGTGCCAAAAATCATTGCAGAAGGACTTTTTGTCACCTACAGATCTGTTTTCATCCTGCTTGAACTAACCGACGATCTGATTAAAGGCTTAAAAGTAAGAGGCGGGATTACACGCAGGAAATATATAAGTAATGTTAAGAACTTCTCCTCGGGAATAGGTCTTCTTATTGTTAGGGGCTTTGATTACTCAGAGAAATTCTATGGAGTAATGAACGTTAGAGGTTATGGTGGAAAAATCTCAAGCGGGAACACACAAAACGGTATTGGCCGAAATGATGTCATAGCGCTTATAATCGGCATATTAATTTTTGCTGTATCACTCGGAACTGTTATTGAAAAAAGTCTTCTTGAATTCAGCATCTACGCACTGCTCTGCTCAGCAGTAGCATTGGTTATCTCGTCCATATATGTGCAATTTAATAGTTGAGGTGGCAGTTTGGAAGAATTAGTAAAAGTTAGCAATGTAAAGTTTAAATATCCTGACGGCACGTCATTAATCTTTGAGGGACAGGAATTTACCGTCAAAAAGGGGGAGAGGGTAGTAATTCTCGGCCCCAATGGAAGCGGAAAATCTACGCTTCTCTCACTTCTTTTGGGATTATTAAAATCCTCGGAAGGAGATATCCAAGTCCTGGGAATCGACCCGGCCAAAGACTACGAGAAAGTGAGGGAGCGGATAGGGGTACTACTACAAAATGTTGATCTTCAGATTATAGCCCCAAGGGTTTGGGATGATGTATCTTTTTCTCCCAGAAACTACGGTTATAAAAAGGAAGAAATAGATACGTTAGTAGACGAGATACTTACAAAGCTAGAGATTCAACACTTAAAAGACAAAGTCCCTCACTATATGAGCGGAGGAGAAAAAGCTAAGGTCGGAATTGCGGGGGCTCTCGTTACAAAACCGGAGCTATTAATATTGGATGAGCCTTTTGAACATATTGACCCTACATGCAGAAGGGAGCTCATTAATCTTCTAAATGATGTTAATAAAGATAACGGGACCGCTATAATACTCTCAACCCACAATATGAACACCGTTCCCCTCATAGCTGACACCGTATATTTAATTGCTGAAGGAGGCAAGATTGTCGGCAAGGGAACCCCTAAAGAGATATTCTCCGAAATAGAGAAACTTTCACAGTGCCATATTGAGCCTCCGATTTTGGGAGCACTGTTCTCAGAGCTCAAAAAACAAGGTATCGACCTGGACGTTTCACTCACTGTGGATGATGCGGTTTGCACAATTGCAAATGAGATTGCATCCTTGAAAAATAAGTCGGGTGCGGCATGAGACTATTAAGAGAAATAAGCAAAAATAGACTATCTGGATTTTTTATCCCGGTACTTGCCGTACTTTTTGTATTTTCTTTAAGTTTTCATAATCATGCAATTTCCGGTTCTCCCACACATAATCTGGATTCTAACCCAACCGCGGGTCACTCTGTTGAAGATTGTTCCGCATGTTTGTTACAGGGGAACTTGCAGGTCCCGGAAACCGGATATTTATATAATGGCAGCAAGTTAGGCGAATTAGTAGCTTTTGTAAACTTAGATTTTATAATTCCACCTTCTTTTTTAAATTTAGATAAGCCCTCCCGTTCACCTCCGGCCATATAACCCAATATTTGTCACTGGGAACATCTATATGAAATCCAATTTTGACTGGGTTTCCCTCATATATTTAGAATCTCATAATATGTGAACAAACTCCATTTGTTTTTAGAGTTTGGATCAAACGCGTCTCAATTTTCATTGGATCGCACTCCCAATCGGCAATACAAACCGGTTTTTACCTTTTCATTTAATAAATCGGAGGTGAAGTATGAATTTCAGAAGAAATTTTCTTATATTGATTATTCTTTCCCTTATTTTATCCCCTTCGTTAAACCATGAAGCCCATGGCGATGAAGGAAATGATGTAAAAAAAGAGTTAAAAGAGCTAAGGCAGATGATGGAGCAGATGCAAAAGAAGATAGATGAGCTTGAAGTGCGAAATAGAGCCCTTGAGCAGCAAGCGAAGGAGAAAGATGAGACCATTAAAGATGAAACAATCGCAGTCGAAGAGGAAACTGGTTTAACAGTAATCGAACAACCCGCAGAGGAGGGTCATCAAACTTTTCTCAGCAAAGCGTTAAACACATTTAATCCAGAAATCAGCGTAATAGGAATTTTTGCCGCTGCATGGTATTCGGAAAATGACCCGTTCGTATTCGCGGAAAATGACCCTGAAAATACCGGAGTTAACGTACAGGAAATTGAGGTTGGATTTCAAAGTGTTGTCGATTCATATTTCAGATTCGATGCGTTCCTTTCATTCAGCACACAAGGAGTAGAGCTAGAAGAAGCATATGGAACTACGCTTCTTAGCCTACCCTTAAATTCACAATTCAGAGTGGGCCGTACCAGAGCTAAGTTTGGAAGAATAAACCAGATTCACAGACATAACCAAAACTTTGTCACACTTGCGTTACCGGCGGCACAGTTCCTTGGAGAGCATCTTAACCCCACAAGTATAGAGGCCAATTTCCTGGTTCCGCTTCCATGGTATCTAGAACTAAGCGCCTCAGGCGGAAGCCCCGATGTTGAGACACCTACATTCGCAAGGGATGAGGATGCCAATAATATAGGAAGATTGCTGTATATCTTCCATCTTGCTAACTTCTTTGAATTATCTGAGACAGTTGGAGTAAGTTTAGGCGGATCA
>JAJCZT010000108.1 GCA_029262255.1 Deltaproteobacteria bacterium | reverse complement strand
GAGTTTGACCAATCAATTGCTTACCTTCTCCAAGGGTGGAGAGCCGGTCAAGGAATTAGCGTCTATTGCAGAGCTGATAAAAGAAGCGGCTGGTTTTTCCACACGGGGCTCCAATGTCAGATGTGAATATTCCATATCCCCTGACCTTTGGTCCGCAGAAGTTGATAAAGGGCAATTGAGTCAGGTTATAAACAATCTGATTATAAATGCCCAGCAGGCGATGCCTGAGGGTGGAATAGTGAAATTGAGCGCCGAAAATATAACTGTAGGAAATGAGCATGATGTTCTAAGAGAGGGGAATTACGTACAGATAAGTGTAGAAGATGAGGGTACGGGAATACCTAAGGAATACTTGCAGAAGATATTTGATCCTTACTTTACAACGAAGCAGAAGGGAAGCGGTCTTGGTCTTGCGACATCTTATTCAATAATCAGCAAACACGGGGGATTACTTGCCGTAGACTCCGAGATGGGGGCGGGAACAACCTTCACTGCATACATTCCTGCTAGTAAGCAGGTTAATAGAAGGGATAAAGAAGGGGAAAGGGGTGTTCTTGAAGGTGGAGAGGGGAGAGTACTAGTGATGGATGACGATGAGATAATTAGAGATGTTGCTGAAATGATATTAGAGGATATAGGATATGATTTTCAGCTTGCCGGAGACGGTGCAGAGGCTGTGGAATTATATAAGGAAGCCTTAGAGGGTGAGCATCCTTTTGATGCGGTGATACTTGATCTGACCGTACCTGGGGGAATGGGCGGTAAGGAAACCATGGAGAACTTGATCCGGATAGACCCAAACGTTCGGGCGATAGTATCGAGCGGGTATTCAAATGATCCGGTGATGGCGGATTTTGAGAAGTATGGATTTAAGGGGATTGTTGCCAAGCCATACAATGCCCAGGAGCTAAGTCGGGTATTGCGCAGGACAATTTGTCCTGAACCATAAAGGCCCTTGCAGACGAGACACACCCGTTCTTGTCTATCTAAATCTAGTTTTGGTCTAATTCTATTCCGTTTTTATAATAAGTAAGCTCTTTTATCGAACCATCTTTATTTAATATTTTATGCTCTCCGTTTAGCTCGCCTTCTTTGAAATTGCATACGCTTTTTAATTCTCCACCCTCGTACCAGCCTGTTGTAACACCTTGTCTTTCATCATTTACATAGTTTGATTCTTTTTGAAGCTGTCCATTATCATAATACAAATTGGTTATACCGTTTAGATGGCCGTCTTTACACATCCATTCTGTCTTGAGCTTTCCACTTTCGTAATAATCCTTCACAATCCCGTCAGTATTATCTTTGCAAACTGGGAAAGGTGAGTCTGCCAGAGCTAAATAAGGGCTTATTGCAATTAGTGATAGAACTATTACATACTTCATCATAGGTGCATCCTCCGGTTTCTGAGTCTTCTTATTAGTTAGATGCGGGTATAGGTAAAAATCTTCAAATTTCACGAAAAACCTCATATTTTGGGTTTTTTGCTTGACTTTTTTTCATCGAAGTAGTTTAATTGGAATTGAAACTATGCTTATAAAGGAGGATGGACATGAGAGGCAGAACATTTATATACATAGCTGTGTTAGCTTTTGCAGTTATAAGTGCTAATATCGTTTTAGCGCAGCCTGCGGATAAGAAAGCTCCCCCCACTTGCAATGGTAAAGTTGCTAACATTGTAGGCACCGACGGGGACGATATTTTGACCGGATCCATGAGCGATGACGTGATTGTGGGCTTGGGCGGTAACGACCAGATAAGCGGTAAAGAAGGGAAAGACACAATCTGCGGCGGTGATGGTAATGACGTTATTGAGGGCAACCGGGGACCGGATGTTATTTACGGAGAAGGTGGGGATGACCGTATTACAGGAAACCGCGGAGATGATATTATATATGGCGGCGATGGCAACGACTATATAGAAGGTAATAAAGGAGAAGACTTCCTTGATGGCGGCCCCGGTATTGATAGCATAAACGGCGGGGAAGATAAAGATAAATGCTTGAATTACGAGCAGAAGAAGAAATGTAATACAAAGTAACGAAAATAAATGTAAACTCTAGTAAATGAGTTCTAATCTTTATATTGTTTCTACTCCTATAGGGAACCTTGAAGATATTACGTTAAGGGCGCTCGATATATTAAAGCAAGTCGATCTCATAGCGTGTGAGGATACCAGGACTACAAAGAAGCTGCTTTCCCGCTACCAGATCCAAAAGCCGCTTACCAGCTATCACGAGCACAATGAGATAGAAAAAGCAAAAGAGCTGCTTTCTACGCTTCAAGAGGGGAAGAGCATTGCTCTCGTTACGGACGCAGGCACACCGGGAGTATCGGATCCCGGATTTCGGATTGTAAAGCTTGCTTCAGAGAGCGGGGTCCGGGTCTTGTCAGTGCCGGGGCCTTCTGCCGCTATAGCGGCGCTGAGTATTTCAGGGCTTCCAACATCCGGTTTTGCATTTTTCGGCTTTCCCCCAAGGCAAAAAAAACGATTGCTTGAATATCTGAAGAGGCTAAAAGATTATCCCGAGACGCTTATCTTTTATGAATCTCCCAGGAGGGTTATTAAAACCTTAGAAGCAATGTCAGAAATACTCGGAGAGCGGAATGCGTCTTTGAGCCGTGAGATCACAAAGATGTATGAGGAGACTTTGAGAGGCACGCTCCTAGAGATTAAGGAAATTCTTCAAAGTAGGGAAAGCTTAAAAGGCGAGTTTACATTAATAATCCAGGGGGCTTTGCGGGAAAAGAAAGAGTTTGATTCTGAGACTATTGATAGTCTGTTGTTATATTTAAAGAAAGAGGGATTAAGCTTAAAAGATGCTGTAAAGCAGGTTACGGCCGATAGTGGTGTTTCTAAAAGTAAGATTTATAAAAAGGCCCTTCAAATTTGGGGGTAGGGAATTCTCGCCAGAGAATGAATTTCCTATTTATCCAGGTGCTTTTTTACAATTTTATCCTTTTCTACCTCTGAGCCTACCTTGACTTGTTTTTCCATCTTCTGTTTATTATGAGCAGCTTCACCCTGTACATTAGACTTGCAAGACTCGCAAATGGACTCTCCAGAAGGTTTTCCGCAAAGCATGCATACTTTTTTCTTCTCGGTCATGTTTTTGTCTCCACTCTAGAGTTTACTGATGAAATTCATTTCTAGAAAGTTTATATATCTCTCTAATTAAACGGCTGGTCTCTTTTCTCTCCAATTTGTATTCTGCTCGTAGGCATAAGCAACGTGAAGAACCGTCTCTTCGTCAAAAGGTTTCCCAAGCACCTGTATGCCGATAGGCAGTCCGTCCGTAGAAAATCCGCATGGAACTGAAATCCCCGGGAGCCCAGCTATGTTGCAAGGTATCGTGAGTACATCGGATAAATACATTTTTATCGGGTCCTGTGTTTTCTCTCCGATTTTAAACGCAACCTCCGGAGTAGTGGGCGCCATAATCACATCTACTTTCTTAAAAGCCTCTTCAAAGTCATTTTTAATGAGAGTTCTTACGCGTTGAGCCTTTAGGTAGTAAGCGTCGTAATATCCCGAAGATAGTGCGTATGTGCCTAGCATGATTCTTCTTTTTACTTCATCTCCAAATCCCTGGGCCCTGGTTTTAAAATACATGTCTCTTAAAGACTCCACATCGGCAGCGCGGAACCCGTACTTAACTCCGTCGTATCTAGCAAGGTTAGAGCTGGCCTCAGAAGGGGCAATTATGTAGTAGGTCAGGACTGCGTACTCGGTATGTGGAAGAGATATTTCGATAATCTCCGCGCCTAACTCTTGGACCGTTGAAATAGCTTTCTTTGCGGCGTCTTCTACTTCTTTATCCATACCGTCTACAAAGTACTCTTTAGGAATCCCTATTTTTAATCCTTTAATGTCGCCCTTAAGGCTGAGGGTGTAATCCGGTACAGGAATATTCACACATGTAGAGTCTTTTGGATCAGGTCCTGAGATCGCATTTAAAATTAGAGCTGTATCTTCAACCGTTTTTGTTATTGGGCCTGCCTGATCAAGGGATGAGGCAAATGCTATCATTCCGAATCTGCTTACTCTCCCGTAAGTCGGCTTCATTCCCACCACTCCGCAAAGAGCCGCAGGCTGTCTAATGGAACCCCCGGTGTCTGTGCCGACCGATCCAAGGCAAAGAGACGCTGCTGTTGCGGACGCGGAGCCCCCGCTTGATCCGCCCGGCACCCTTTGTAGATCCCATGGATTTGAAGCGGGACCAAAGTAAGAAGTTTCTGTCGATGAGCCCATTGCGAACTCATCCATATTGTTTTTCCCAAGAATAACGGCGCCACAGTCCAAAAGTTTTTGAGTCACGGTGGCATCATAGGGGGGGATAAAATTCTCAAGCATCTTTGAGCCGCATGTGGTAGTTATGTCTTTAGTAATAAAGATGTCCTTTAGTCCAAGAGGAATGCCGTGGAGCGGCCCTAAATAGCCGCCTCTAGAGATTTCTTCCTCAGCCTTCCTGGCAGACTCAAGCGCCTTTTCTGAAAGCACGGTAATATACGTATTAAGCTTCTCGTCTTTGTCCCAGATTCTGTCCAGAATTGACTGAGTCAGCTCAACAGGTGATAGCTCTTTTTGTTTTATTAATTCAGATGCTTCTTTGATAGTTAGAAACGGCAGCTCCATATGGGTGTGTCTCCTTAGTCTTCAATCACTTGCGGTACAACGATGAAATCATCCTCACTTTCCGGCGCGTTTTTAAGAACATCTTCTATGCTTAACCATTCTACGACCTTGTCTTCTCTAAGTGGGGTCGCAATGTCCAGCACATGCGAGGTTGGCTCTACATTATCTGTATCGAGTTCGTTTAACTGTTCAATGTATTCCAAAATATTGCCTAACTGCTCTGTAAATTTTTCAAGCTCGTGCTCCTTAAATTCAAGCCTCGCAAGCTCAGAAACCTTAATTACATCATCTTTAGATATTTTCATTTATGCTCCCTATTCCTAGTCCCAAATGTTAACCCCGGCATAACTCCTCAGCAAATTCGATAACCTGAGTTTCAAGCATGACCCCGTTTAAGGTGTTTATTTCCTGGATCCCGGTTGGGCTTGTAGTATTGATTTCGGTAACGTAGCCTCCGATAACATCAATGCCGACAAAGTATAAGCCGTCTTCTCTCAAGCGTGGACCAATTGCTTTGCATATTTCTATATCTCTTTCTGTGAGATCAGATTTGGCGGGGCTGCCACCTGAATGAAAATTGGATCTGAATTCTCCACCACCCTTAGGTACTCTGAGCACCGCTCCTAAAGGCTCTCCGTTTAGAATTATTATTCTCTTATCACCCTCTGATACTTTTTCAATAAACTTTTGACCTATTACATATTCCGTTCCAAATTTTGTAATTGATTCCAATATCACATTGGCATTTCGGTCACCCTGACGCACATAAAATATCCCTTCGCCTCCATGGCCGTCAAGCGGTTTGACTACAATCTCTCCACCTGCTTCTGTGAGGAACTCCTGAAGTTGCGATATGTTTTTGGTCACTATGCTTTGAGGAATAACTTCGGGGAAAAATAAAGAGTAAAGTTTTTCATTTGATTCCCTTATTCCGGTTGGATTGTTCAGGACTTTTGTTTTGTCCTCGTCAACCAGGCTTAGAATGTATGTTGCGTATAGGAAGCCCTGGTTAACCGGAGGGTCTTTTCTCATCCATATTGTATCGAAGCCCTTGAGCGGAAGGGTCTGTGTTTCGCCTAGGTTGTAAAACTCTTCACTCCTTTCGAGGCTAATACGTGTGGCGTTGCCAAAAGCCGCGCCCTCTTTTACGAACAAATCCTTAAGCTCTAAATACCAAACTTCATGCCCCCTTGCCTGGGCTTCAAGCATTAGCACAAAAGTAGTGTCTTTCTCGATATCAACTGTCCCTATCGGGTCCATTACAAATGCCATTCTTAGTTTCATAGCCTGCCCTTTTAGAATGCTTATTCTTGCCGTTTGATTCTACCGAATTTTATGGGCCGGGACAAATATCCAAGCTATTGTTCTAACCGATATGTGTTTCGTGTATACTTTATTTTAAACATATGTAGTAACTAATTATTCATTCATTTGGGGGGATAAATGAAGAAACCCGGAGTTGCTATAAGAGAAATATATGTCTCTCATTGATAAAGATAGATTAAAAAAATTATACGAATCCAATCCTCCACTATACGGTGAAGCGGTTTCGATTCAGAAGGAGCTTAAGGATAAAATAGTTTCTAGAGACGAGTTTAGTCAAGTAAAAACAGTTGCGGGGGCTGATTTGGCTATATTGAAAGATGAAAAGAAGCTTGTATGTGGAATTATTGTTTTTAGCTATCCGGAATTAAATGAAATTGAGCGTGCTTGGGAAGTGGTGGATGAGGAATTTCCTTACATTCCGGGACTATTGGCTTTTAGAGAGGGACCGGCGATAATTAAAACGTATAAAAAGCTTAAAGAAAAGCCCGACGTGCTTATTCTGGACGGGCATGGGATAGCCCATCCTCGGGGGTTTGGAATTGCCTGCTATGTGGGGGTTTTATTAAATATTCCGACAATGGGAATAGCAAAAAAGAGGCTTTACGGCACTCATAAAGAACCCCGGGACATTCCGGGCTCATGCGAGTCGCTGTTTTCAACAAACGGAGGGCAGATTGGAGTAGTGTTAAAAACCAAAAAGAAAACTAAACCTGTGTTTGTATCGATCGGACATAAGATAGATTTGTCCACTTCCAAGAAAATAGCTTTGATGTGTGTCAGGGGTTACAGGATTCCTGAGCCTACAAGACTAGCCGATAAATATGTGGCGGAGTTAAAGAGTGAGGTCGCGAGAAATGCCTGAGAGATTTTCGTGGGTTATAAAAGAAAGTATTGCCGGCATGGAGAGGCCGGGTCTCTTTTATCAACTTGAGGAGGATTTAGACTTTTTAAAGGCAAGAGGTGTTGAAGTTATTGTGAATTTGCAAGAAAAAGAGCACTTTTTAGATCATCAAGGATTTATAGTTAAAAACATTCCAATAAATGATTTTGGGCCCCCCAGTCTAGAGGATTTTGAAGAATTTATAGACTTCGTCGCATCACAAGTTGCGCAAAAGAGACGAATTGTAGTTCATTGCTATGCCGGGATGGGAAGGACTAATCTAATGTTAGCGACTTGCTTAATCCATCATCTGGGAATAGGACCCGATCAGGCTTTGGAAGAGGTTAGGTTAAGAAGGCCTGTTCATCTTGTGACCGAGAGGCAAGAAGAGGCCTTAAGGGAATATTTTTATGTCATTAGGGATAATCTTCATGTTTCCAAGTTCCCTAAGTAACCAACATCTAATAAATTCCCCTCAAATGTAATTCTTCTGGTATATAGA
>JAJCZT010000107.1 GCA_029262255.1 Deltaproteobacteria bacterium | reverse complement strand
TCAATTAAAATAATAGCTTATGGCATATGACGAGAAAGTAGCGGAGCGTTTGAGCAAGGTATTTAGCGAACATAAGGGCGCCCAAGAGAAAAAGATGTTCGGCGGAATAGCGTATATGTTTAAGAATCATATGTGCGTGGGGGTTGTAGACGATCTACTTATGGTGAGAGTCGGTCCAGAGCATTATGAGGACGCATTATCCGAGGCTCATGTAAGACCTATGGACTTTACCGGGAGACCCATGAAGGGCTATGTTTACGTTGAGCCCGCGGGTTTCAAAACAGATAGAAGTCTTCGAGAATGGGTTCAGAAAGGGGTTGAGTTTGTTGAGACCCTCCCTCCTAAAGAAAACAAAAAAAGTAAGCTCTAATTTGACGGTTTAAGCACAACTACCGGGATTTTTCTATCCCCTGCCCTTTTTTGATACTTTTCATAGCCGGAATATAGTTCAAGTGCCCTACCCCACAGCCTGTCACGCTCTTCTCCCTCGGCATCAGAGGCAATGTAGTTACGGGCCTTGCCGTTAATGAAAATTTCCACTTCGGGATTAGCCTTAAGGTTCACATACCAGGCAGGATGGCGGAGATTTCCGCCTTTTGAGGCAATTAATACTATGTCGCCGCCGTCTGTGATATAGACTAAAGCGACTGTGCGCGGCACACCGCTTTTGGCGCCCTTGGTTGTAAGAAGTAAACAGGGCCAAGCAAAGGTCGAATTAAACCGTCCGTCTGTAAACTTAATAAGCCACCTGTCAATCCTTGTGCCCAGAGTTATAATCGTCCAGGCGCCGGCTTTTGTAGAACCGAACCAGGTTAATAGCCTTATCAATCCACTGTCATTTTGTAATTTTTTACTCATGTCGGCCTATTTCCGGTGTGATATATTTAATATACACCATCTCGGAAAAAGATTTAAAGCCTAGGAAGCTGCGGTTTATTGCGATAGTTATAGAATTCGGTAGAAGATTTTATCTAGTGCCGAATTTTTCATCATACCCAGTCGGCTTACTGTAATCACCCTCTAGAAACATCTGTGTAGCGGGGTCGGACTTTATGGTTCCCCTCTTCTCATCAAGCTCATCCTCGATTTTAGACCGGTGAACAGGTTTATAGGTATATTCGACTTTTACAGTATTGTTCTTTCCATTGGTATGTAGAACAAGCTTTATATCGTGCATATGCCATATAGTGGTTGTAAGGTACATCATACTATCCCGTTCAACAGGCTCACCATATTGCTCTGTAAAATAATCGGTAAATTTATTTTCGAGTTCAGTTTTTTCAGATGCATCCGCAGCAGCGAATATTAGAGAAGTTGATAGAAGCTTTTTATCGTAGAATTCAAGTCCGGTCAGAACGTCCTTGCCATCTGTTTCTATAGGAATATTTACAATTACACCTTGCATTATAATAGTTCTTATGCCTTTAGAATCGACCTTGTTTTCTGTAATTCTTTTACCGTTTGAGTCAATTATCTTAATAGCCTCTTTTTTGTTAATACCAAAGGGGAAACCCAAAGGCGAAACATCGCTTTTCTGCGCCATAGAATAAATTGGTAAACCTATAACTATAAATAAAAAGAACAGAAAGGATTTTTTTAGAATATTCATATTGTTGCCTCCACTATTAAAACAGCGTACATATGTAAAGTATAAGAGCTTGACCCTAAAAGCAAGAATTTATCCCAGCCAAATACGCTCCAGAATGTAGCTTGCTATTATAATAAAGAAAAAGTATACAATCATAAAAACATATCTCCACTTCCAATGAGTGTCCGAAGCAATATGAACGGTAAGAGAAGCGGGTAATGTCTTTGCAGGAGAAGAGAAATAACTCCATACATACCCTACTAGAATTGCAGATATCGAGCCACTCACGTTCCACCAAAGCCAAGAGACCTCAGGAAAGCCAATCCATAAAATAAAGTTTACCGCTACCCCTACAACAACTCCTAATTTAGCTCCTGTAGCGTTTGTTCTTGAAAAGAGCAGTCCCAAAACAAACGCGGCAAGAACAGGCCCGTAGAACAAAGAGCCTACTTTGTTTATTGCCTCGATCACCGTATCGGAAATGCTCCCCACCAAAAAGGCAAATCCGGTGCAAACAACCCCCCAGAATACAGTCAGAACTTTCGACATCATGAAATTATGTTTATCATCACCGTCGGGTTTTATATACCGTTGGTAAATATCTCTCATTGTGGCAGCGCTGAGTGAATTAATTGAGGAATCCAAACTTGACATAAATGCCGCAAGCAGCGCCACAACGATAAACCCGATTAATCCGTGAGGAAGGTAATTCAAAATGAAAATTGGAACCATGTAGTCAACCCTGTCTTTTGGAATAAGGTCCATAAACGCTTCATTCTGAAAGGCATACGCGCCTATCAAAAGCCCCATACCTAGATAGGCAGAGACAAGAATAAAGCGGGCTATACCGTTGAACATCAGTGATTTTTTAGCATCGTCTACAGTCTTTGCGCTCATTTCTCTTTGTACCTGACTCTGATCACAGCCGTAGTAGGAGACATAAAGAAAGAACCCGCCTATAACAAGGGCCCAGAAGCTATAGTCCTCACCGTCCCCGAATCCATGAGCGCTCATATTGAGGATCTGGAGACGCTCTCTATCAAAACCCACGAACACATTCTCCCATCCCCCTATCAGAAAATATGCCGTAAAACCGCAAATTAATATGCCCAAGGTTAAAATAAACATCTGAATAACATCGGTGTATACAACAGCCTTAATTCCACCCAGGACATCATAGATGATAGTTAAAAAACCAATGGCGAGAATCGTAGGAACTAGCGGCACATCCCAAATCGCGGAGAGGACTATTCCTATCGCATATATACCAACTCCAGTTGCTAGAGCGCGGCTTATTTGAAAAATGGAGCTAACGATTGAGCGGGTAGATGCGTCAAATCTTTCCTCGAGGTATTCATAAAGGCTGACAATCCTAGCTCTATGGATAACCGGAATGATAAAAATCATAACGAAAACCATCGCTATGGGCACGGCAAACTCATAACCGAGCCATCTAAGACCCCCGCCGGGCTTAAGAGCTACAAAGGCCGGGGCCGAGATAAAGCTAATGGCTCCAAGTTGAGTAGCCATTGTCGACACCCCAATTGCCCACCAGGGAATTGTTCTGCCGCCAAGGTAATAATCATCTACATTGCCCTGTTTGCGGCTCAAATAGGCGCTAAGAGCG
Organism: Deltaproteobacteria bacterium; assembly: GCA_029262255.1. Lineage (GTDB taxonomy): Bacteria > Desulfobacterota_D > UBA1144 > Nemesobacterales > UBA2774 > CR02bin9. Next base: position 11,462 of record JAJCZT010000107.1, on the reverse strand, counting down.
ATGAGAAGAACTATATAAATCGCAATGACGAGCCAGTCAAGGTAATTCATATTGTGTTATATATCCTTATAGCCGTTTACACACGCTTGTATTTGGAATATGGCTAAACTAATATAAAAGACTAAATGGTGATTAACAATGGGAATGGTCAAGCAAACTATAATCGGCGTAATTGGGGCGGGAGACGCTTCCGAAAAAGATTGCAAGTTGGCAGAAGCAGTGGGAGAGGAAATAGCAAGACAGGGGTACACTCTTTTGTGCGGCGGCATGGGAGGAGTTATGGAAGCTTCATGCCGGGGAGCAAAAGCTCAGGGTGGAACCACCATCGGGATACTCCCGGGAAGCTCTAAAGCGGAGGGTAATCCATACATCGATTACCCCATTGTTACCGCTATGGGGCAAGGCAGAAACATCATAGTAGCCAGCTCATGTGATGCTATAATTGCAATAGGAGGAGGCTTCGGTACATTATCTGAAATAGCCTTCGCTTTAAGACTGAAAATACCAATTATAGGAATTAAAACCTGGGATGTATCATCGGATATTAAAAAAGCTGAAACTCCCGAAGAGGCGGTTTATATGGCTATTGGGCTTATTGGCACTAATACTTAGCGGGGCCTGTGGAAAAAGCCTCCCGCCAAGACCACCTATTCCACAACCCAGCGATAGAGAAGTTGAAAAGTGCCTGATGGCCGATTTCTCATCAACTACAACACTCTCATATCATGTACTTGAAGAAGGGCAGACATTATATAGAGTATCCAAGATGTATAACACTACGGTTAATGATCTAATCGAGGTAAACGGTATCGGGGATTATACGGATATTCCAGCCGGCACAAGGCTTAGAGTTCCGGGAACTGTAGTGAGCGCATCGGGACTTATATGGCCCGTTCCGGGAAAAGTTTCATCTTATTACGGCATGCGCCGGGGAAGGCCTCATGAGGGTATTGATATACCGGCTCCCAAAGGCACACCTATAAGGGCGGCGGCAAATGGGTTAATCGTAGCAAGCTCTGGAACTTTAAAAGGTTATTCAGGATATGGAAGAGTTATAATAATTGACCATGGAAAAGGAGTGCGTACTCTCTATGCTCACAACAGTAAGAATAGAGTAAGGTCCGGCAGCTGTATCCGGGCAGGAGAGGTAATTGGTGAAGTCGGAGCTACCGGAAATGCTACCGGAAATCATCTTCACTTTGAAGTCAGAAAAAACGGCAGACCCACAAACCCATTAAACTATCTGCCCTAAACATAAAAAGGAGATTATAGAATGAAGGATTTAAAGACTTTTATAAGAGATATCCCCGGGTTCCCAAAAGAGGGGATAATATTTCATGATATTACGCCGCTACTTCAAAACGCTAAAGCTTTTAAAATGGCGATAAATGAAATGGCAAAGATACTAGACGGTCAAGAGATTGACTATCTGATAGGAATAGAAGCCAGAGGATTTATATTTGCTTCTGCTCTAGCCTTGGAGCTTGGCACCGGCCTTGTAGTTGTAAGAAAACCCGGGAAGCTGCCCTACGTCACGATAAACGCTTCCTATGATCTTGAATACGGCACTGACTCACTTGAGGTACACCATGACGCCATACACGACGGGAGCAAGGTCGTACTAATAGATGACCTTCTCGCTACCGGGGGCACAGCCGCGGCAGCCGGCAATCTTATAGAGCAGCTGGGTGGAGAAGTTTTGGGACACTGCTTTTTAGTTGAACTTACCGAACTGGAAGGCTATAAAAAGGTAGAACCCCATCCTGTATGGTCGGTTTTAAAGTATCCTGTATGAAATCAATAGGGATCATTCTCAATCCGTCTGCAAGAATAAACAAGAAAAAAACTGCCAATATTATTGAAGAGTTAAAAGAAATATTCGGCGGCAGCGCGATCCTATGCCCGACCAGCGGCAAAGAAGAAATACCTGAGGTAATCAAGGGTTTTTATCAACAAGAGATTAAATTTCTACTAATTAGCGGTGGTGACGGGACAATCTGCAATGTCCTGACATCATACATCAACATATGTGGCCAAGATAAGCTCCCTATTATCGTCCCCCTTATGGGTGGAACAATTAATATGATCGGAGCTGACGTTGGACTTAGGGAAAACCAGCTTTCAGTTTGCAGAAAATTAATTGAGATTATCAAACATAAAGAGAAAATCCCGATCACCCAGAGGGGTCTATTGGAAGTAAATGATGAGAGACTCTCTCAAGCTAATTACGGCTTTACATGGATTGACGGGCTACTCTTTAGATTCATGATTGATTATTATACAAAGGGCGCAGGCGTGCAGGTAGCCTCTATGCTGGCAATAAAAACCATTCTAATGTCACTTGCAGACTCTGAAAACGGGATATTCAAACAAATAGACTCCTCGGTTCATATAGATAAGAAAGAACTCCCTAAGAAAAAGCATATTTTCATAATTTCATCATGTCTAAAAAGATTTGTATTTGGTTTTAATATTTTCAATGATAAGCCCGACCCCGGCAGATCATTTAACACTATATATATGAGGGGGCCTTATTTGAGAAAGTCGCGGCATAAAATTCCAATCGGTTTATACAGAGGGCTCAAGTCAGATGATTCAGGGGACTTTATTAATCAGGCTGTAAAAAATTTGCGGATAGAGAGAAATAAAGGGTATATAATAGATGGGGAAATCTATGAGCATGAGAAAGAAACTGAAATTATTATTAGTCCCGGACCGAAGGTAAATATCTTCTCGCCCAGTGGCGAAAAGGAGCTATCAATATAGGAGAAGGAATAAGTCCCAAATGGAAAATATAAGAGTAAATCTAAAAAAGACCGAAGATAAATCCTACAACATTATTATCCAAGAGGGAGTGCTCAAGCAAATACCCTCTAAACTAAAGCAAGCCGGACTAGGTCATAAATTTGCAATTATCACTGATTCAACCGTTGAATCCCTCTATGGAATTGATCTATCAGAGGGTTTCATAAAAGATGATTTGCCAAATAAAATCATTACCTTTGCCGCGGGAGAGCAGAATAAAAACAGAGATACTAAAGCCTGGATCGAAGATCAGATGCTAGAGAATAAATTTGGGCGAGACTCTGTTGTAATTGCGCTTGGCGGGGGAGTGGTAGGCGATATCGCGGGTTATGTTGCAGCCAGCTATACACGCGGGCTTCCCTATGTACAGATTCCAACAACATTAGTCGCATGCGTCGACAGTTCAATTGGCGGAAAGACCGCTGTTGATACCGCACACGGAAAGAATTTGATAGGAGCGTTCCACCAACCATGGGCAGTTTATATAGACGTCAATACTCTTTTAACTTTGAATGAGAAGGAAATACGCGAGGGACTGGCGGAGGTAATAAAATACGGAGTTATCAGTGACGATGATCTATTCTCCTTTCTTGAGGAAAATATGCATCTCATTTTTTCTTATGATAAAAAAGCGCTTACTCATATTATTAAGAGAGGCTGCGAGATAAAAGCTGAAGTTGTAGAGAAAGACGAAAAAGAGTCAAACCTAAGAAAAATCTTAAACTTCGGACACACTATTGGCCATGCTGTCGAAAACCTCTCTCAATATAAGATCTCTCACGGAGAGGCAATATCTATAGGAATGGTTGCAGAGGGCAAATTGGCCGTGGAGATGGGACTGTGGAATGAAGGGGAATTAAACAAGCTGGTCAGCCTGATTATGAAAGCCGGCCTTCCCACTCAAATTCCGGACTATATGAATGTCAAAGACATAATAGAGGCAATGAAACTGGACAAAAAATCGAGAAGCGGTCAGATTGAGATGGTCCTCCCAAAGAGAATCGGCGAGATGGCCTCTGTAGATGAGAGTTATGGAATCAAAATCGAAGAATCACTTATAGAAAAAATGATTTAACTCTGAGCTTTTAGAATTTCACTTGCAAGAACAATGGACAAAATAAACTCGGGCAATTCGCTTCTGGATATTTCAGATTATTACATACCGCTGGATTTAACAGAAGTATTTAAAAATAAGAAGGAACTTGTATTAGAAATCGGTTTTGGGGATGGGGATTTCTTAATTGAAATGGCGAGCATGCATCCGGAAAAGAATTTCCTGGGCATCGAAATTAAAACCAAGAGATTTAAATTCGCTGTGAAAAAAGCGGAAGAAGAAAATTATGAGAACTTAAAATTTCTTCATATGAACGCAAGCATCGCAATAGAAGAGATTTTCCCTAAAAATGTTTTTTCCCAAGTTTATATTAATTTTCCTGACCCCTGGCCAAAAGACAGACACCGTAAACATCGGATTGTAAACACGGAGTTCTTACAAAAACTCTCTAAAATATTGAAAAAAGATGGAATTTTAGAAATCGCCAGTGATCATAAGGACTATATCACCCACTCACTGGATGTATTTAAGGATATCTCATTTTTCAAATCCGAATATCCGCCTCCTGGATTTCTACATAATGTTCCTAACCGGCCTTATACAAAATATGAAAAGGAATTTAGAAAAGAAGGAAGAGAAATATTCTATTTAATGTTTACAAACAACAAATGATGCAAAATAATAAGGACAGGCCCTTTTATTATAATTTTCTCAGGTAAAATATCAGGTAAAATATAAGGTCTGATAGTTTATAAAGTGTATAAAATTATAAAGCTTACAGAATTATAAAGATTATAGAACTATAAAGCCTAAGGAGAACAAAATGAGAACAATAACAATGGCAATCGCAATCTTATTAGTGGGTTTAAATATGACAAGCTGCGCAGGCGGTGGAAGCGGACCAGGGTACTTGTTCCAACTAATATTCATTGTAGCCCCTTTAATTGGCCTGGGCGTCTTACTCTTAAAGAGAAGTGAGAGCGCTAATGACTCTCTATATATTCTTGAAGGACAAATTAAAAGACTCTCTTCAAAGATAGACAGCATTGAGGAAAAGCTGTCTAATACGGAACCTAAGGCTACAAAGAGAACAACTAAAAAATAGCGGGCGAATCAATCAAAACATCCATTTAAGTTCATGTGTTAGCCTCTTTGTATAAGTAGTACCAATAAAATGCGGCTATAACTAAAGAGTGAGTGATTTTGCCCTCTGTTACTAATTTTGGTATCTCACTCAATGGTTTAGTGTATGTAATTATATCCTCTGTCGTATCAAATTTAGTCTCCCCAACCTTTTTACAGTTAGTAGCCAAAAATGTATAGCACTTATTATCTTGCATTGCCGGGTTAGGAAAAACATCGCCAATTGAGACCAAATTATCACCGGCATAGCCCGTCTCCTCAAGAAGCTCTCTCTTAGCGGTATGAATAGGCTCCTCGCCCGGGTCAACCATACCCCCGGGAATCTCAACTGTAACAGACTGGTTACCGTGTCTGTACTGCTCTATGAGAACCACTTCATCATGTGCCGTAATTGCAACAACGTTTATCCAGTCAGGGGCCTCGACAACAAAGAAATCATGCTCATTTCCTGTTATTGGCGAGACGCTGGTATCTTTCCTCGTAGAGAAGATTTTATTAGAGTCTAACTGCTTTGAATGTACAACATTCCATTTCTTTATCATGATGCTCCTGTGGTAATTGAATCTAAAAGATGGATTAAACGCTATCCGCGAATTTCAACTTTTTTTAGGTTTTCCCGCATATTTTCCGAATACCAAATATCAACAAATTCAGAAATTGTATCTTTTTCTTCCTCATCAATTTTTTTTATAGTCTCGAGTTTAAGAAGTTTTTTTATACTGTTGAATGCAACTAAATCCTTTGCCGCAAAATACTGTGCGGTTTTTCCCACAATGGAGATAAAATCATCCTCGCCAGCCGACTTATCAATCAATCCTAAAGAAAAAGCCTCCTCAGCTGAAAGCATTTTACCTGAATAGACAATATCCTGAGAGCTTTTAGAGCCCACTGCGTATCTAAGCATCTCAACCGCGCTTGTAAACAATGTTGAACCAAAGGTGATCTCATTCATAGCGATCTTAGCCTTTCCCGAAACCATAATCCTAAAATCACAAGCTAAAGCGAGTATACATCCGCCGGCAACGGTGTGACCGTTTAAGGCAGCTATTACCGGTTTGGGAAACATAAATATTTTCTTTATAAGCTCACTGTAACTGAACACATAACGCTCAAAGGAATCTTTTGGATAAGACATAAACTCGGGAACATCAAAACCAAAAGAGAAGAAACTACCCTTCCCTGTCAGAATTACAGCATTTATATCGTCATTGTTCTCAATATCATCAAACGCTGCTCTGAGCTCATCAATCAGAGGCTCATTGAGAGCGTTTACCTTGGGTCTATTGAGAGTAACGGTCGCTATTTTCTCATCAGTCTTCACATCTATAAGGCTCATAGTGACCCCCCCCAGCATATTTTTTAACAGCGGCAAATCATTATCACATCATCTTTCCATAAAGCAAAATTCTGCCAAAAGATGTACTATACAAAACAGATTATACAGTTAAAATATGATGCATTAAAAATTACTACATATTTGGAGGCTTTAAAATGAAGAAACTCTTAACAACAATGCTGTTTTCAATCGCTATAATAGCGGTTTCGGCGACAATAGGCTCAGCTGAAGATAAAGGAGACGCAGCAAAAGGAAAAGCATCATACGATAGTACCTGCGTGGCATGCCACGGCGCTGAGGGTAAAGGGGACGGTGTAGCCTCTGCCGCACTTGATCCAAAGCCAAGAGACCTGAGCGACGGAGCATATGTTTCTACAATTAGCAATGAGCGCCTCTACAAGGTTATTAGTGAAGGAGGAGCAGCAGTGGGCTTATCCCCTCTAATGGCAGCTTGGAGCGGAGTGCTTTCTGAGCAGGATATATGGAATGTCATTGCATACATAAGACAGGACGTATGTAAATGCCAGTATGACGGCAAATAAAAAGTTTAGACAGGTGGACAAACTAATGAGAAAGAAAGCACATAACTACCTAAAATTATTTGGTTTATTCATAATACTGGTTTCAGCGTTTTCAACAGGCTGCTCTTGGCTTAGTCCGGGTTCGATAGAAGATCCGGGAGAGGCCGTAGGAGCGCCAACAATGCCTGAGAATATAAGAGAAGGCTACGAAGAAGGCGCACAGTACCCTGAAGAAAGTTTTTAGATTGAGTATTGATATTAACCTTTAATAGCTTTAATCATGGGACAAATTTTATTAGCTTCCCTTTTGAACATTTCCAAGTAAATGTTAGAATCTTTGTCTTATTTTTAAGGATAAAGAGGAGAGGTGACCGAGTGGTTGAAGGTGCTCGCCTGGAAAGCGTGTAGGGGGTCAACGCTCCCTCGAGGGTTCGAATCCCTCCCTCTCCGCCATATACAACATGTGGCTCCGGTGTAATTTTATTTGGTGTAATTTTATAGAGTATCGTTAAGCATATTGTATAATATGTTTTTGATTACAAAAGAAGAAAAAAATTTCCAGTTAGTCAGGCCCGTACGGCAGGAGCTTGTGAAACCCGCCAGGCCTGGAAGGGAGCAACGGTAACAAATCTTCCTGAGCGTTGCGGATACCTGGCTAACTGGTTTTAAGGTGATAAATGTCCTACCTTGTACTGGCAAGAAAGTGGAGACCCCAAACTTTTGACGACCTAATAGGTCAGGACTATATAACCCAAACACTTAAAAACGCAATTTCCACCGGAAAAATAGCTCATGCCTTTATATTTTCAGGACCAAGAGGTGTGGGAAAAACATCCACAGCCAGAATAGTCGCAAAAGCCGTTAACTGTACCAATGGCCCTACCCCGGATCCTTGTTCAAATTGCTCATTCTGCAATGAGATAGCTGAAGGCAAATCCTTAGATGTAATAGAAATAGATGCTGCATCACATACCGGAGTAAATGATGTAAGAGAAATTATCGAGAATATTAAATACCTGCCCACTTCCGGAAAGAATAAAATATATATTATTGATGAAGTACATATGCTTTCTCAATCCGCGTTCAATGCTCTTTTAAAAACTCTGGAGGAACCTCCGCCAAATGTTTTGTTTATACTAGCAACAACAGAAGTACATAAGATTCCTGTAACAATTCTATCAAGATGTCAGAGATATGATTTCAAAAAAGTAGCTGTTGATAAAATCAAAGAACAGCTCACCTCCATAACGTCAAAAGAAAAGATAAAGATTCAAGATGAGACTTTATACATAATATCCCAAGAAGCTGACGGCAGCCTTAGAGATGCTCTAAGCTTAATGGATCAATTAATCGCAACATTTGGAACGGACATTAATCATGAAGATGCTTTAAATATTCTGGGCATATTAGACCGCACACTTGTTAAATCAACCATCGAGGGCATCCTAAAAAAGGATCCTAAGTTCTCGATAGATGTTTTAAACCAGGCTGTGGAAAAGGGAATAAGTCCAAAACGGTTTGCCGAGGATTTATTAAGAACCTTAAGATATGCGCTACTCATTAAAACCTGCGGAAAAGATGCGATAACCGAGCTTTCAGACGAGGACAAAACCTCATTTGAGGCTCTACTAAAAGATGAAAGCGTTGAGACTTTAGAGACTCTTTTTAATCTGATGCTGGAAGGAGCAGAGAATATACAGAGGTCCTTTTACCCACAGATGGCCCTTGAATTAATATTAATAAAACTCTCTACTCTGGATAGGATAGTACCTGTCGAAGATATAATTAAAAAACTTGAGAACTTAAGTAAAAATATCGGTTCTACAAAACACTCGGCCGGGCGATTTGATGAACCTACTGAAACATACAAATCAGCTCCGACACCTAAACGAGCCCCTATTAAGCCCGAGGACAAAGCTGTAATCAATAGAGTTGAAAAGAATATTGAACCTACAGAAATTGAGACAAAATCTACAAGCAGTAAGTCAACAGAGGATTTCATTCCATTTGTAAAATCATCAAAACCTGTTCTTGGAAAAAGGCTTGAACAGGCTCATGAAATTATACGAGACGGCTCTATTCTGAAAATAATTTGCGAAAGCCAATCAGTACAATCCGATTATTTTAAAAGAAGTGAGACTCAGGCTACACTTAGGGCTCTTACTGAGGAGTTTTTCTCTGATAATCTTAAAATAGAAATACAAGAGGTTAGTTCGCCTTCTGCAAAAAACAGTAAAAGTACGATAGAGGAAAAAGCGGAAAAAAAAGAGAAAATAAAAAATGACCCTGTCTTAAAAGAAGCGATTGAAATTTTTGGGGGCAGAGTTGTAAGTATAAAACCTAATCATAAGGAGTAGAGCTATGAAATTTGGTGGCGGCGGCGGTAATATTAAGAATTTAATGAAACAAGCCAGTCAGATGAAGGAGAAGATGGAAAAACTCCAGGCTGAGGCTGGGGAAAAGACTGTTGAGGCTACCTCAGGGGGAGGCATGGTAACAGTTGTCGCAAAAGCTAAGGGTGAAGTCATATCTATTAAGATTGAGCCCGATATTGTACAGGACAACGATATAGAAATGCTTCAAGACCTGGTAACCGCTGCGGTTAACGAGGCACTGAACCGCGGGCAGGATATAATGAAAGAAGAGGTTTCTAAAGCTGCCGGGGGTATGGGCATTCCTCCGGGACTACTTTAAGAAATGAGACAAACAGGGCTTCCGGAATCAATCTCTAAACTTATAAATGAACTAGCCAAGTTGCCCGGCATTGGTGAGAAAAACGCGACCAGGCTGGCCTTTCATATATTCAGATCTCCCAAAATATATTCCCAGAACCTGGCTCAAGCTATTATAGACACAAAAACCAAAGTAATCCTATGTACTACCTGCTTTAATTTTGCCTCCGAATCACCTTGCGAAATCTGCAAGGATACCGAGAGAGACAATTTATCAATCTGCGTTGTAGAAGAGCCTCTTGACCAGCTGGCGATAGAGAAAAGCAGGGAATTTAAAGGCAAATACCATGTTCTCAACGGAGTAATCTCTCCAATTGAAGGAGTGGGGCCTGAAGACCTAAGGATTAAGGAACTTATTTCTAGACTTGAAAGAGAAGGCGTGAAAGAAGTAATAGTAGCTACTAACCCTAGTGTAGAAGGAGAAGCGACTGCGCTGTATCTGTCTAAATTGATAAAACCTCTGGGAATAGAAGTTAGCCGAATCGCACACGGCATTCCCATGGGCGGGGATATCGAATATATAGATGAAATAACCCTTGGTAAAGCAATACGTGACAGAAAGTATTTTTAAAGAGCCAAGTATTAAGGAGGACATAATGCCAAGAATCGGAAGAGCGTTTAATGAGCTTAAGGTGGGCGACATTTTATCAGAAAAAATGACTATCACCGAAACACATGTTGTTAGAGCAGCGGGACTGTTCAACGACTATAATGCGCTTCATACAAACGAGCCCGATATGCAAAACTCAAGGTTCGGGAAAAGGATAGTCCACGGAGCGCTTATGTTCAGCCTGATGGTCGGTGTTTACAGTAAAGTGTTCCACGATACTGATATTTCCACGGTTGAAGCTTCAATAAAGTTCACCGCTCCCGTTTATATAAACGACACCGTTACTATGGAATGGACTATTACAGAGCTGGATGAAAAGCCAAAATTAAATGGTGGCCTTGTAGCACTGTCTGGAGAAATCCGAAATACTGAGAGCACTGTGCAGGCGGCTCTTGAGGCTAAGATACTAGTTGGAAATGAAATGATATTTTAAGATTTAAGAAGCATTATAGGAGGCACAAATGCGCTTTTTACACACGATGATAAGGGTTGGAGACCTGGAGAAATCCATAAAATTTTACACGGAAGTGCTTGGGCTTAAATTCCACAGACAGACAGAATATGCGGACGGAGAATTCACGCTTGCCTTCCTTGGATATGGTGGAGATACAGAGCCGTTTCTGGAGCTTACCTATAATTGGGGTACAAAGAGTTATGACCTGGGGAACGGATACGGGCATATTGCTCTTGGGGTTGAAGATATTTACACTACTTGTGAAAAGATTGAAGAGCTTGGCGGAAAAGTTGTGCGTCCTCCGGGACCGATGAAGCACGGGACTACGGTGATAGCATTTGTAGAAGACCCTGATTCTTATAAGATTGAATTGATCGAACGCCCTGAGTAACTTGGAAAGCTGTATTACACCCCCACCTTTAATCCTCCCCCCTCAAGGGGGAGGAAATGAAAGCATGGATTCCCGATTAAAACATTCGGGAATGACAGATAAAAACCAGATTCTGAAACAATACAGAAACGATCCTGTACTGAACTTGATTCAGTATTCAGCACAAGTCCTAGTTCGTAGTCAGGGACAGGGTTCAGGGTGATAGAAAAAGGGAGGCTCTTTCCTTTAAAAGGACAGCAGACAAATCCCTTCTAACTCTCCTTTACTAAAGGGGAGGAAAAGAGAAATGAGGGCTATTCTTCACCTTTTTGCCGCTTTTTCCATTTACGGTCGAGATATTTTTTAAGAGCGGCTTCCCTGCCGATTTCTGTAGGCTCATAGTAAATACTGTTCTTAATTTCTTCAGGAAGGAAATC
>JAJCZT010000106.1 GCA_029262255.1 Deltaproteobacteria bacterium | reverse complement strand
CCTCTTCTTATGCGAATTAATCATTTAGCCGAAGTAATTGATTTTTAGCTAAATTTTTGTCCTGGCGGGTGACTTTTGCTTCTTTTGGTCAATCAAAAGAAGGTATAAAAGTCTTATCTGTCTAGTCTGTAATTTTTGCTACTTTTCATCCAGAAAAAGTAGGAATATTAATCTTTTGCCTTTTCTGTCATTCTGAACCATGTCCCGTACTCGATACGGGATCTATTCAGAATCTCATCTTATTTAACTAGATTTATAAACCTTTATTCTTTATACTGCTGAGCATGAGAAAGCTAGCCCTGCTAATAATTAGTATTCTTTTGTTCCCAACCTTTTCATATGCCCAATGGAGAAATTTGTGTATTTATAATGATGATCCTCCAGCTCAGCGCAAGAATGTTGATAAAGATGCCTATACGCTATTTTATAAAAAATGGCGAAAAGTTAATGCAGATTTAGCAGGAGTGACAATAAGACTTAAAGGTTCATCAATAAATGAAGATGGATCAAAAGTTGCTCAATCTGATGGTCTCTATTACATTTTTTATTCAAAGCATTTACCTTATTATGTTTTTCTAGTTCCGGTTGATGAGGTTAAATTGAAAAAACCTTCTGATTCAAATCCAGAAATCTTAGATGATAATTAAAACTGATAAAAGCCCTAATCCTCAGCCCGAATCTCAGACTTAATCAACTCCCTGTCCTCCCTCGAAAGCCTCGGCGCCATCCGCTTAACAATCTTCTCCTTCATTATCTGCTCAAACCGCTCTGAGATCCGAAGCGTTTTAGCTTTAACTACGTTCTCTATCTCCTCCCCTAGCGAGCTCACCTCAAATTCCCTCGGATATTCCACAATATGCTCAGGAGAGGCAATCCCCTGCCACTTGGCCCAGAACCTGAGCGCCTTCATCTCAGCCTCTTCCATATTAAGCGCTTTATTAGACAGCGTGTTGTTCGTGATCATAAAATCATACGAGCGCGCAATTCCGCTAGACTCCTCAGTGACCCCTATGGCGCCGCGCAGTGTGGCAAGGCGGTAGATTTCCTCCACCCCTTTCTCTATCTGATCCATCAGCACCCTTGCCTGAGAGGCGTCGGGATTTATGAAATGCGGGGCGTGTTTTGATTCAGGCGGAAATCCCAGTCCCCGCGCTGTTCCCAGAGCCTTGTCATTGATCGGATTCTTCGGATCCTCGGGCATAACTAATTGCGAGAAAGTCTGCCGGTAGAGAATTTCATCAAGGAGCGAGCACCAGTTAAAAAGCGCCCGGTTTACGTAAGCGATATCATTTAAGAGCGAAAAGCCGGCCATCGGCTCCTCCGCGAAATGGCATACGGGCACAAGCGGAACGTCCCCTACCGGATGAGGTGCCTCAGCTATCTTAAACGCCTTACTTGCGCCCCCGCTGCCCTTCTCAATTTCATATAGCTCCCAACGGTCTCTATACCAGATACGAAACCTCATCACGCTGTCAGGCGACTTAGAGAAGTCGTCCTGATCGTGGTGGGTCTCGAGTATCTTCACCCACAGCAGATTGCCCCAGCGGTCAAGTCCCCAGTCCCATACACTCTGCGGCGACACTCTGACGAAATAAGGAAACAGCCCCCGGTCAAGCTCATCTTTCATGGTCTCAGCGCCCTCCTCCGGTTTGTCAACGAGGACGAACTGTATCCCTGTTACGGATGACCACTTGGAGATATTTCTAACGAATTCCTCGTAAGAATTCCCCTGCTTATCCGCGTTATCCAGAAACTTCCGAAAGAGGCCGTTATCATCGAGCTTGCCGAAGTCTCTTGTGACTTTTTGTCTGTAAATAAAGGAGTTATACGCGTTTACAATCGGCGCGCAGTAGTTGTAGTAATACGCTCTTTTCCGTCTTTCGTGAAAGCCCTCACCGTCCTCAAACGTGTGAATATACAGATGGCTTGAATTTATATAATCCGCCCCGCCCTTATACGCTTCCTCAAAAAATCTATACATAGGCTCGGCCTTTCTATACTCATCGCGCTTTCTCAAAATGGCTCTCGTCAATCTATCTTCCGGCATTTTGTTTCTCCCTTTCTAGTTCGAATATTGATTTCTTTTCACTACGAGCATACGAGCCCCCGTGGTATGAATACTTGAAGCTCCGACCGTGCCTCAAATATTCAAGCGCCTGCGTGACGCTGTCCACAATGTCCTTGTTTTTAGTCCTGGGGAATTTTGCGGTCTCATCTATCACATCCTCCGTCCACTGCTCGCCGTCTAGGATATAGACGCTGCCCGATTCAAACAGCGGTGTTACAGAGTGCGCTCTGGACTCTTTATCCCCACTTGGCTTAATCGCCCTTACCGGGACTTTTGTGTTTTGCGTAAGCTCCTGTATCAAGCTCTGCCCGGATGCCTTGTCTTCGATGAGCACCTCATTGGGCTTGAACTTATCGTATAATTCGACACATGCTGATTTTAGCTCGGGGAACGTGAGCTTGTCCCACCAGCCGTGGACGAGATAAAACCCACCCTCAGTCTCAACCCATGTGGTACACGCCGAGTAGCTATTGTCCTGACCGGTTTTAAACCCCGTATCCCAGGATTGAATAATCCACTTGGCATTGTCCGGAACCATGAAACACTTCCGCCACTGCTCGCGTTTGAAAATTACTCCGCTC
>JAJCZT010000105.1 GCA_029262255.1 Deltaproteobacteria bacterium | reverse complement strand
AGGTTATGAATTGGCCAGAGGAAAGGACTATAGTGAAGAGACTGCCTCATCGATCGACAGAGACATAAGACGTTTACTGGATGAATCACATAGCGAAGTGCGAAAGTTGTTGAGCGATAAACGAGAGAAACTGGACAGTCTAGCTCAAGCACTTCTTGAGGAAGAAACTATCGGCAAAGAGCAGTTAATTAAAATTCTCGGAACATATCCCGGACTAGCGGTTTTACAAAAGATAAAGGGAGCAAAATCGTAAAGATATGAGCACAAGCAAAAAAAGATGGCTCGTTCTATCAGCCTAATTTCATTCCACCGTTTTATAGCTTAAATCTCAGTATAGCTCCTATACCGTCTATTTTCTTAGAAGCTTTTTTGTTATATAGAATTTCTATCTCGGCATTTTGTCTAAAGGCTTCTTCCATTGCGTCATCCACCACATCAACAACTTTGACGGGCTCTACCCCTTCTGAGCATAGACCTTTTCTTTTCTCAACTGCCAAGACCCCGGTATCAGGGCAAATAAAACCAGGAGAGCTAAACCCATCCGCTACAAGAAGCGCCTTTACCTGTCCTCTCATAAGAGCTTTCAAAGTGGGTTTAACTCCGTTTACGGCATATCTTGAGCCAAGTTTGTCTTCAAATTCAGCTAGAAGTTTCTTTTCTTTGTCAGCTTTGGATATTTCTAAAGCGTCAAGAGTCACTTCATTCAGCTGGTAAGACTTGGTTTTATTGACATCTACTGTAATTTCTCCAGCTAGCCTGCCTCGAAGATAAGAATGCAGGTGATGAGAGAACTCAGATATATTCTTAGAAGTGCCTCCAAGCACTAACAAATTGAATTTATTCTCGTTGTAATAGGCAAATAGTTTGTCGGCGATATATTTGTAGTGCTGATGTATCTCATTTTCAATTGTTCTGTGAAAGCCGTGCTCACCGTAACCCTGGACAAGATTTCCTGTGCCGCTTGTGGGTGATAATTTCTGTTTGAACTTGCCTTCGGTTGATTTGAATTTCTTCGTTCTGGATGCGTCTGGATAGAAAAAATCAAGGATTTCATGAGCCCCGTTCAGATCCAGTCTAAAGATTCGGGCTTTTTTTCGGTCAACAAGGACTGTGACAATATTTCTGTAATCATCATTTATCTTAATGAGCTGTCCTAAAATCAGAGAACGATCAATTGAGAGCTGATCGCGGTAAACCAGCGGAAGCTTGAAAACTTCCCAAATATTGCTTTTGGAATCGGAGAAAATGCAAACTCCTCTGCATTGTGTGAGGTGATCGTTATCATCAATATAATTTTTCATTTTATTAAAATCCGACTCTATCGATTCTAGAACATTTTCACCAAGATTCATTTTGCCGATATTATCTCTCTGGTTCTTAATAAGATTTTTTAGATTTGTTTTATATTTAAAATTCTCCCTATCGCTGGGCGCTAGCTTAAGATAAAGAGAAGTAATAGGATATTTATCGTTTTTATATTCCAACAATTTCTCAATGCGATTTTCAAGATCCATATGTTGCCTCCTTATATTTGTATATTTAGCTTAGTGTTCATTGATTTTTCATAGATTGCCCGCGCCCACAAATTACTGAGCTCTTATCATAAGGACATATCCCTATAGATCCGGCCTGGTAAATATTAAATGTAATCCAGGCGTCCTCCGGAAAATTAGAGATATCCCCCTCAAATATTACCCTTAGCTCTATACCTGATTTTACGCCTCCTGGGTAGCCTATTTCTGGAAGTTCCTTTCTTTCTTTGGCATACAGGGACAGGATCTTCCCGAAACTTGGATTTTCAGACGGCGTCACAAGAATGCCGCCGCTCCCGCCTTCTGAGAGCAGATAAGCCGTAAACTCATTCGGCTTTTCCTTTTCTACAATCACTTGACCTTTAGCAAGCTTAACCGTGTGGACTTTCTGCGCATGCGATGGACTAGGCCATGCCAAGATAAATGATATCAATAGGATAGACATAGTGGCAACAAATATTCGTATCATAGCTTCTCACCTCATGTTAAATAGAATAGAGCCCGTCTTAATTAACAGGATCAGAAAAATTAATTACATCGGGATCTACTAATCTTATATAATCTTTATAACTCATTCTTATCGCGTCCGTATGAGTGCCGGCATTGAAAACGATTTCTTCATCTTCCGCTAAAGCTGAAGCGGCATAAACCGGCATGTCGTAAAAGTTTCCAAAAGGCGGCATAGCTCCTACTTCACAGTCTGGGAACAAATTTTCAATTTCATCTTCTTGTGCTAATCGAAGTTCTTTGGCGGCAATTTGTTCTTCGAGATAACCAAAGTTAATCTTTCTCGAAGCAGGGAGAACGGCCATCATATAACTACCGCCGGCTTTTAGAATAACAGTTTTGGCTATCTCCTTGCCGGATATGTGAACGGACTCAGCCAACTCCTGTCCCGTGAAGGCAGGAGAGTGATCTATACTTATATACTTGATTTTATTTTCATCCAGATACTCTTTTAATCTTTTTAAGACACTCATTTTACTTACCTCTCCATTTATAGTTTTCATCCTCATTACCCTGGGTTTAACCGATTTTTATTTATGATGCTTCTGCGCTTCTCCGGTCATGGGAACAAAGCGAACCGGCGTTACCCTTTTTTCCTTCAAGCCCTCTCTTGTCCTCTTAAGAAGTATCAGCTCTTGAAAATAATCTCCGACCGGTATTACCATTTTGCCTCCTTCTTTAAGCTGGTTTGTTAAAGGCTCCGGAATCTCTGGCGGAGCCGCCGTTACTAATATTGCATCGTAGGGAGCGTTTTCCTCCCAACCCATGTAGCCGTCGTCTACTTTTAAGCAAATATTTTTATAGCCTAGGCTTTGTAAGACTTTTTTGGCTCTAAATGCCAAGATTTCGACTATCTCTATTGTGTATACATCACAGCCGATCTCTGCAAGTATAGCAGCCTGGTAGCCCGAACCTGTCCCTATTTCTAATACTTTGTCTCCTGTGTCTAGGTTTAGAAGCTCGGTCATATAGGCCACAATATAGGGCTGAGATATGGTCTGTCCCATGCCTATCGGCAGAGGGGCATTGCTATAGGCATAATCTCCGAGATGCTCAGGCAAGAATTTATGCCTTGGGATTTTCAGCATAGCATCTATTACCCTTGAATCAGTAATCCCTCTTGGGACAAGTTGATTCTCAACCATATCCCGGCGCAGCTCAGAGTAAATGTCCTTATTATTTTCTATCATATTAACAGTGACCCGCAGAAGAAGGATGATGAATTTATTAAAGCGATCTCTGTCTTGTAGTCCTTCCTCTATTAGAATATGAAAGGCTTTCTACAAACCTCTTAAATATGTATAAAGCAAATACAATGCCACTAAGATTTTTCCCTATATGAAATAAACCGATGGCAATAAAAGGGACTTGAAAACGGAGAGAATGAACGGTTATAAAGAACTTTAATTACGCAGAACTAAAGAGAATCAGTAAAAAAAATTTCTTGTAGATTACCAATTAAGAGCGAACTAACATTCTGCGCAAAAAAAGTGTCCGAGTATCTGACATCTTACACCTCTCTGATCTTAGCAGACTATTTTTTTCCTCTCGCTCATACTAATGCCGGTTCGTGGTATAGTGTTTGCAATAATAGCTATAATATTAGGAAAAGAGCTACATAAAAATGAAGAAAAATATTCTCATCAGCTCACTTAAATCTAATCTGCCGTCCGAGCAGGATATCGAAATTGTAGAGAGAAAAGGTCTCGGACATCCCGATACAATTTGTGACTACATTGCTGAGGAGATTTCAATAGCGCTTTGCAAATACTATATAGAGCAATTCGGCTCCATTATGCATCACAATGTAGATAAAGCCCTACTTATCGGTGGAATGGCCGAGCCCTCATATAATGGTGGAAAGATAGTTAAACCAATCGAACTGTTTATTGCCGGAAGAGCAATCAAGGAAAAGGACGGAAAAAATCTTCCAATAGAGGAAATTGCCGAGCAGGCCGCTAAAAAGTTCCTCAGTAGGCAAATAAAACATCTTAATATTGAAGAGGATGTTGTTATAAATATACGTATCAGACCGGGTAGCAAGGAATTAATAGAACTATTCAGCAGGTTTGGGAAAGGGGAAGTACCGTTATCAAACGATACTTCCGCAGGGGCCGGTTTTTATCCACTTGATCTACTAGAGAATACGGTTTATCAAACGGAGCACTTTTTAAACAGTTCCGAGGCCAAAGAGAAATATCCCTTTATTGGGGAAGACATAAAGGTTATGGGTCTAAGGGACAAAGATAAAATAATTCTAACTGTAGCCATCGCGGCTATAGATAAATATATATCTTCGTTAGAAGATTATATAGATAAAATCTATCAGGTTAAAGAGGCGCTGGTTAAACAAGCCTGGGTTCTTCCGGGTACGACATTTCATATAAACACTGCGGATGACTATGAAAAGGAAAGCATTTATTTAACTGTAAGCGGAACAAGCGCTGAGTGTGGTGATGACGGTCAAGTAGGAAGAGGAAACAGGGCTAACGGCTTGATCACCCCATATAGACCCATGACCTTAGAGGCGGTAGCCGGGAAGAATCCGATAAGCCACGTAGGCAAGATTTATAATTTATTTGCAAACGATTTGTGTAAAAGAATCGTTGAAGAAGGATACGCTCAAGCTGCTTATGTACATATTGTTTCTCAGATCGGAATGCCTATAAACGAGCCCTTGGTTTTAGATGTTCAGCTTAAAGGGAAAGACTTTAACGGCAATTCTATCAGGCGAATTGCTGAGGAGATGCTTGAGAGCATGCCGGATATGTGGAAAAAAATAATAGATAGAGAGTACGATATTGCATAACAATATTATTATCAGTATTATACGCGCCTTGTTTTGTAGGCGCATCGCTATGCACGTCATGCTCAGCCCCTAACTTGTTAAGAGCCTCCAATATTTGATCCTGCATATCAGACTAGCATGTTTCCCGTATATCGATCATAAGAGAATTTCCTTATCTCACTCCAGAAATTCTAAGCCCGCTAAGATAAGACAGTCTTATAATAAAGGCCCCTCGTTCTCGATTATGCTAGCTACGTCGGCCATCTCTTTGCCTAAAAGTATAATTATATCGTCAAGAGTAATTATCCCTTTTAACTTTCCATCGATACCAACTACGGGAAATCTCCTGACAGCGCTGCTTCGGACTTGCTCGAGTGCCTCGAATAATCCCATGCTTTCACTAAGAGTCAACACACCGTTTTGTGTCGTTACGTCATCGATCGGGGTCTTTGCCGCATCTAAGTTTTTACCAACAACTCTCAGCGCAATGTCTCTGTCTGTGACGATGCCAAATGTTTCCTTTTCACCGCTCACTATAACACTCTGGACTACTACACTTCCGATGTTCTTTTCTTCCATAAGCCTCGCTACTTCATCTATCATAGTTCCGGGTTTTACGGATACAACATTTTTCCGGCACATATTTCCTAAACTCATAGCTGCTACCCCCTTGACTTATAAATTTTTCAATCCTATGCAATTTTATGATAGTGCAAGATGTGTGCCACAATGCGTGTTTTGTATAACCCGCTACAATAGTTCAAGAATTAATTTCTTGGAAATTATTTGGAAATTATAAGGACAGGTGCGCCTGTCAGAGTCTAGGACATAGGAAAATACAAAGCCACTTTTACGCACCGCGGACTAAGCACATTTTTCTCTAGGGTCGAGTGACAAGGATTGAGCAATGGGAGGATTTGATAACATTTTCTGCAGTGCTGCCGAGAACGAGTTTTTTGATTCCGGTTCTCGAGTGTGTATTTATCACGATTAGGTCAATATTCTTTGCCAGCGCATAATCGGCAATTGCTACTGCAGGGTTTGTACCGTGCAGCACCTTTGTTTTAATTCTTAAATCATCAGCTTTGCTACCATGAATCCCGCGCTTGGCTTTAATTTCTTCAACTCTTTTAATAAGCTCTTTCGAAGAATCTTTAATAAGCTCGTTTAGCACACTCGGCACAGTATAAAGATGTCCAACCATCCTTATGGAGTAGACTACAAAAACTCTGGCATTGATTACGGCGGCTAAATCAGCTGCGTATTCAAGTGCAGCGCCTTTTTTTTCATATACATCAATGGGCACGAGTATATTCTTTATGCCCGCTCTTTTTTTCTCTACCCTCTTAAAAGCCAGTACGGGAATTTTAGATTTTTTCAGAACTTTCAGAGTCGTGCTTCCTATAAGCATCTTATCCAGCAAACCATGACCTCTTGTTCCCATAACTATTAGATCAACTTTTTCCTTTTGGGCAAAATTAATAATCCTCGTGCTGGCTTCGCCTCTTAAGATATTGCCCTTAAAATCCAATCCTTGAGAATGCAGCTTTGATTTAAGGGAATTAAATCTCGCTTCAAAATTGAGCTCCTCCGTTTCGACCAGGTTATTGAAGAGCTTCTTTCTTAAGAGGTATAGTTCCGAGTATAGATTTTTAATCTTTGTAGAGCTTATATAAGTTCCCAATATCTCTGCAGAATATTCTTTAGCAAGTAAAGCCGCATATTTAAGTGCTTCCTGGGCTTCAATCGACCCGTCTGTCGCCCATAGAATTCTTTTTATTTGCATCAAAGCTCCCTAAAGGTTTATAGTAACAAATTTATTATACTTTCAAATAGAGTCAACATTTTTTGAGGTCCATAAATGTGTCCGGGCTTCATCTTTCTCTGATCTGCTCTTCCATCTTGATAACATTGACTGTGGTTTTCATAACTGAGTCCGGATTGAGAGAAATCGACTCTATTCCTTCTCTTACCAGAAACTCGGCGAATTCGGGATAATCGCTCGGAGCCTGCCCGCAAATGCCGCAGTGCCGGTTGTTGCGTTTAGCCCCTTCGATAGTCATCGTGATCATTTTCATAACACCCGGGTCCCTCTCGTCAAAGTTGTGGGCTATTAGCTCCGAATCCCGATCGACGCCCAGCATTAACTGCGTGAGATCGTTCGATCCTATCGAAAACCCGTCAAAGAGCTTGCTGAATTCATCTATTAGAATCACGTTGTTCGGAATCTCACACATTACGTAGACTTCAAGACCGTTCTCCCCTCTCTTAAGACCGTTTTTTGCCATCTCTTCCAGGACTTTTTGTGCCTCATCAATTCTTCGGCAAAAGGGGATCATAATTACCAGATTAGTTAGTCCCATTTCTTCCCGAACCCTTTTCATGGCTTTGCACTCTAATGCGAAACCCTCTCTGTAGCGTTCATCATAATAACGGGAGGCGCCTCGGAAGCCGATCATGGGGTTTTCCTCTTTCGGCTCAAAATACTCTCCGCCTATCAAGCTTGCGTATTCGTTAGTCTTAAAATCACTCATTCGGACAATAACAGGTTTTGGATAAAAGGCCGCCGCTATTGTGCCCACCCCTTCCGAGAGCTTCTCGACAAAAAAATCCTCTTTATTCTCGTAGCCAAAGGTAAGGCAGTAAATCTCATTTTGCGTTTTAAAGTCAGCCACTTTGTCCGGATGAACAAGGGCCATAGGATGTATTTTAATGTAGCTTGTGATAATAAATTCCATCCTGGCAAGCCCCACACCATCATTTGGTATCATTGATAGAGAAAAAGCTAAATCAGGGTTTGCAAGGTTCATCATAATTTTGGTCGAGGGTCTCTTTAGCTGTCCGAGATCAACCTTTTCGATATGGAAATCTAAGACTCCATCGTAAACAATTCCCTCAGTGCCCTGAGCGCAGCTTAGCGTCACGTGCTGTCCAGTCTCTATATTCTGAGTCGCATCCTCTGCTCCCACCACAGCCGGTATCCCCAACTCACGGCTCACAATAGCCGCATGGCATGTTCTTCCGCCCCTGTTTGTTATAATCCCTCCTGCAGCTTTCATAACAGGTTCCCAGTCCGGTGTAGTAGTATTAGCTATAATTATCTCCCCCGGGATTACTGAATGGAGATCATCTATATTTAAGACTACGCGGGCCTTGCCGCTTGCAATCTTTTCTCCGACACTTTTACCCTTAGCAATTACAGCCCCTTTTCCGTCCAGGACATACTTTTCGAGCACTCTCATATCCCTTTGCGACTGAACTGTTTCGGGCCGTGCCTGGACTATGAACAATTCACCGCTCGTACCGTCCTTTGCCCATTCAATGTCCATCGGCATGAGTTTGCCCAATTTCTCAGAGTAGTGTTCCTCTATTTTCATCGCATAGTCTGTGAGAAGGAGGAGATCATCATCTGAAACCGAAAAACGGCCCCGATCAACCAAGGGTACTTCCACATTACGGGTTAAAGCTTTGCTCTCTCCGGTTCCATATATCATTTTAATTTTTTTTTGCCCGAGATTTTTTCTAATTATTGCTTTGTGCCCCTTTTTAAAAGTCGGCTTAAAAACATAATACTCATCCGGGTTAACCACACCTTGTACGATGTTTTCCCCGAGCCCGTAACAAGCGGTGATAAGAACAACATCACGAAAGCCGGTCTCTGTATCCAGGGTGAATATGACTCCGCTTGTAGCGAGATCGGCACGTACCATCTTCTGAACGCCAATCGAGAGCCCAACCTGGAAATGGTCAAAGTTATTGTCTATTCGATAAGATATTGCTCTATCGGTAAATAAGGATGCGAAGCACTTAGAGCATGATTCTTTAAGAGTGCTGTAACCGCTTATATTGAGATATGTTTCCTGCTGTCCGGCAAAGGAAGCAGTGGGCAAATCCTCCGCCGTAGCCGAGCTTCGAACTGCCACATCCGTGGGGGGTCCGTACTGTTCGGACAGCTTGTCATATGCCAGTTTGATTTCTTCCCATAGGTCTTGGGGAATACCTGCGCTTAAAATTAATTCTCGGGCCACTTTGCCCCTTTCGGATAAATCCATGACATTGCCTTTATCCAGACCCTGCATTAGTTCTTTAAGTTTATTTGTTATCCCAGAGGAGTTCAGCATATGCCAGTATGCATCCGCACTTATTGCAAAGCCGTTAGGAATTTTAACGCCCTTGGGAGTAAGCTCCCGGTACATCTCTCCGAGAGAAGCATTTTTCCCTCCAACAATGGGGACATCTTCAATTCCGACCTCATTAAACCA
>JAJCZT010000104.1 GCA_029262255.1 Deltaproteobacteria bacterium | reverse complement strand
GGTGTTATGCCTACGACTAAATCCACAGCAAAGAAGAGTACCAAAAGCAAAAGGACCGTAAAAAAGAACCACGGCCTTGATTTAAAGAATGTTCTTTATGAAAAGAAGAGAAGGGTCGCTTATGTAACTATTAATAGGCCTGAGACACGTAATGCGCTTAATACGCAAACGAGAGAAGAGCTTGCAATGGCTATTGAGGATGCCTGGGTTGATGAAAAGGTGGGAGTAATTGTTCTTACCGGTGCCGGGGGCAGGGCTTTTTCAGCTGGCGGTGATCTATCCTGGATCCCCGATCCAAAGAAAAAAATTGACAATAAGTTTATGCTTGTCCATTACAGGCTGGCCACCGCAATGCGCTGCTGCGGTAAGCCCATAATAGCCAGAGTTGACGGATACTGTGTAGGAGGCGGGAACGAGCTCAATATGCTCTGCGATCTCACTATAGCTTCTGATACATCGATTTTCGCACAAGCCGGCCCGTTGGTAGGGAGCGCGCCGATTTGGTACGGTCTGCAGCAATTGCAGCACTCTGTAGGGGATAAAAAGGCTAGAGAAGTGGTATATCTTTGTGATCGTTATACTGCACAAGACGCTGCCGATATGGGATGGGTCAACAAGGTTGTTCCAAAGGACAAATTAGACCAAGAGGTGAGTGCCTGGTGTAAGAGTTTACTTGAAAAGAGCCCTCAATCTTTAAGGATCGCAAAATTCCAGATTAATTTCGCCTCAGATACGGCTCACCCGCAGATTACACACGGGCTTGAGTTGGCAAGGTTCTTTATGAAGGCGCCTGAGATGGTAGAAGGAGCAAACGCATTTTTAGAGAAGCGGAAGCCTGATTTCTGGGGAGTCAAATAATCAACTATTATAATTTAATGCTACTAATTAGAGGAGTAAAAGATGTCTAAGGAAGCGGAGATTAATTTTGTTGTTAAATTAGATGATGAGGGTGGTCCTTCGGAGATTTACTGGGGGGCGTCGGAGGCTGATTTTGACGGATTGAAACCCTGTGAATCGCTCATGATTTCAATGTGGGACAAGGTTGAAAAAAACACCATGAGTATTGATCTCTGGACCAAAGAGATGGAGATCGGAGAGATGAGCGCTCACTTTTATTTTACTTTTATGAAGATGGCCGATACATACGAGAAAGCTACAAAGAACAAAGAACTTTCTCACATGATTAGACATTTTGCCACAGAGTTTGCGAGTAAAGTGGAGAAGATCGCAAGTGAATAACCCCCGCCGTTTTCTAAGTGCTAGACGGCGGACATAACCTCTTTTGCAAAAAAGCGCAGAGTGTCTTGGTTCATAATGTCTGAGAAGAAAATTGTGTATTTCGTAATCCCCTTCTTCTCATTTTCCAAAATCTTTTCTATGCACTGCTCAGGCGTTCCGACAATGCCAAACTTTGAGATATCTCCAAAGAACCCGTAGCGTTTCTGTCCCTTTTCCAGCCTCTCGGCAAGCTCTGCTTCATCTTTAGCCAGTACACAGACCGTTTGCTGAGAAAGGCCAATATCATTTATATCTCTGCCCACATCAACGCAGTGGGCTTTAAGCACTTCAAATTTGTGATCAAAGTCCTCTGCGTGGTTAGCGGGACAGTTCCACTCATCAGCTAACTCGGCGACTACTCTTAAGAGATGTTTCTCTCCCGCCCCTCCGATCATAATCGGGGGATGAGGGGTTTGAATTGGTTTTGGGTTACAGTGCGCTTCATTAATACTATAGTGCTTTCCGCTAAAGCTTGGTTTTTCTTCGGTCCACATTGCTCTTATTATTTTCACAGACTCGGCAAGCTGCTCAATTCTTGTTTTGGTATCGGGGAATTCATACCCGTACGCTTTGTATTCAGATTCAAACCAGCCTGCGCCCATTGCAAATTCAAGCCTGCCGTTACTAATCACATCTAAGGTCGAGGCCATTTTAGCAAGAAGCGCCGGCGGTCTAAATGAATTGCAAAGAACCATGGTTCCAATTTTAATCTCTTCTGTAACACTGGCCAGTGCGGCCATGGAAGTCCATGCCTCATATATATCCATCTCTACTGAGCCTATGCCCAGTATATGGTCGTAGAACCACACGGAATGGTATCCGAGTAAATCGCAAAGCTCGGCGGTCTCTCGAATTTGAGAAAAATCTATCTTTTGCTGACGCATCATTACTCCGAACTTAATTCTGCTCATATTATTCACCCGGGTGTATATGTAGTTAAAGAAATCAATTTAACAGAGGGACTCTACAGAATCAAATCTACAAACTTTTTTGTTTGACACCCTTGGGCTAATACTATAAATTTACAGGCCGAGAGAAACACAAAGGAGGCTTAAAGCTATGGATATGGGTTTATTATCTTATTTTTCCAGACAGAGGCTGGCAGATTTACAACACATTACAGGTGTTATAGCAATTGTTCTTTTGATCCCCGCAATATTGTTTTTAGCCGGTTGCAAGCAAGATCAGTCCACACAAAACGGGACAGCGGCTGATACTGAAGCTGTTACCGAATCAAGCCAGGGGTCTCAGGAAATGGAGAGCGCGGAGACTAGTGATGAGGCCGCCAAAACTGATGAGACAAACGGTGATGATAAAGCAGCAGAAAATAAAGGAGGAAATCCAGTGGTAATATTAAAAACTTCAAAAGGTGATATTAAAATCGAGCTAGATAAGGAAAATGCCCCTATAACTGTCGACAATTTCACAGCATATGTTGAAGACGGTTTTTATAGCGGGACTATCTTTCACCGTGTGATCAATAATTTTATGATTCAGGGCGGTGGTTTTACTCCTGATATGCAGGAAAAACCTACTAACGCTCAGATTAAAAATGAGGCTGACAATGGTCTTAAGAACGAAAGAGGCACTATTGCGATGGCGCGCACGGGAGTTGTGGACAGCGCTACATCTCAGTTCTTTATTAACCATGCGGACAATGCGTTCTTAGATCACGGCCGTAGAGATTTTGGTTATGCGGTTTTCGGAAGGGTTGTGGACGGGATGGATGTTGTAGACGCGATTGCAGCTGTGCAGACGGGTCCGGCTGACGTTCCAAATGAGCAAGTAGTTATTGAGTCTGTAACAATCGTAGAATAAAAACAGGTAAGAATATTATCCTAAAGAACGCCCCTGAAGGTTTTTCTATGTATGGGGCAGGGGCCGTGCTCTTTAATAGCTTGGTAATGTTCTTTCGTAGGGTAGCCTTTATGACCCTTAAAGTTGTATTCGGGGTATATTGAGTGGTATTCCTCCATTATAGTGTCTCTTGTGACCTTAGCCAAGATGGATGCGGCCGCAATTGAGCATGATTTAGAGTCACCTTTCACAATTGTTTCCTGAATGAGTAAAAGTGAAGTTTTTTGATTCCCGTCTATAAGCAGATAATCCGGCTTGGTGGTAAGTTTCTTAACTGACATTTCCATTGCGAGAAGCGCAGCCTGCAGTATATTAATCCTATCTATTTCCTCTGGTCCCACAATTCCTATTGCTGTAGAGATTGCTACTAACTTGATCTCTTCAAACAGCCTTTTCCTCTTTGAGTGAGATAGCTTCTTTGAGTCATCAAGCCCCTCTATTTTGCAGTCATCCGGAAGAACCACTGCCGCTGCTACGACAGGTCCGGCTAGAGGGCCTCTTCCGGCTTCATCAACCCCTGCGGGAATTCTGCCTTTAGCCCATATTTTTTTCTCAAATTCAAGATTGGGAGGACTCAAATCTTTCTCCAACTATAAAAGTTTGTTTAACTTAGGATTAAAAAATATTAACCGCAGAAGAATTAAAAGTGAATCAGGATTGGATCAATTCTAATCCTTAATCATCTTGCCTAGCTAATCAGTCCGTAACCTAAGAGCGCCGCCTTAAGTTCTTCATAATGGGTCGGTGTCATTTCAGAGAGTGGAAGCCTGTATTCGTAATTGATTTTATCCATCATGCTAAGCGCCGCTTTTACAGGAATAGGATTGGTTTCGATAAAAAGGGCTTCGTTTAACGGCAGGAGCTTATAGTGCAGATCCCTGGCCTTTTCAAACTCGCCGTTATTAAAATGATTATAAAGATCGGATACATCTTTGGGGGCGATGTTGGCCGTAACTGTAATAAAACCCCTTGCACCTATGGCGAGAAGAGGGAAATTAATGCCGTCTTCTCCCGATAGCACCAGAAAATCCATTCCACAGAGATGAAGTATTTTGCTGGCCTGTGTGATTGACCCGGTAGCTTCTTTTACTCCAATAATATTTTTAAAGTCTGCTGCGAGTCTTGCGATTGTTTCAGGGGCGATATTAACACCCGCTCTTCCAGGGATGTTATATAGAATAATAGGAATATCTACCTGAGAGGCAATCTGCTTAAAGTGTAAATATAGCCCCTCCTGGGTCGGTTTGTTATAATAGGGGGCAACTAGCAGGGCTGCATCAGCTCCTATTTCCTTTGCAAAACGTGTTAGCCTTATGGCCTCTTTTGTACTATTGGATCCCGTTCCCGCAATTACAGGCACCCTTTTGTTTACAGCGTTTACTGTTAATTCAATCACGTATTCGTGTTCCTCATGCGAGAGGGTAGGGGATTCCCCCGTGGTGCCGCATGGAACGATTCCATGAGTACCGTTTTCGATCTGAAATTCTATTAGATCCTTAAGTGCCTCTTCATCAATTTCGCCGTTTCTAAAGGGAGTTACTATTGCGACAATTGAGCCGTGAATCATGAAAAATCTCCTTTCCTTTCAGTATATTTAAGCTCAAGGGTAAATCAAGGAATAAATATAACGCTTATTCAAAAGATATAATTCTTTCCATTAAAAAGAGTCTAGTCTGGATCCGCACTCAGAGCAGTATTTGCTTTCGCTGAGTACTTGGCTTCCGCACTTGCTGCAGAGAACAAAATCATCTTTTCCGGTGTGTCGTTTTCGTGATTTTGCGTTTTCTATAGCACCGTCAATTACTTTTTCCAAATCCTGGCAATGAGCCGACGCTGCCCTCATGAATTCAATTATATCTTCTTTCCCGGGCGTTGTTATGGAAATTCGCGGCTCTGTATTATCTATTTCATAGAAAATCTGAGTAATATCTAAAAGAGGTATGTCTCTAAACCGTTTGAAATTAGAAGAATTTCTGGCGATTATGATCCTATCATTTGTAAGTATGAACCAGGAGTTAAAAAAAGTGTTACTGTCTACGAATTTTGGGGCTCGGTATATGGCTCTGTAATCCATAAGAGTTAGTAATATCTTCTCATCGTCTTTTAAGTATTTGTTAAGACCTGTTTGAATTCTCTCTGGAAGCTCTGTGTAATTTTGTGTTACCAGGTTGCCCATGAAATCTTTAATCGCATTTACTATTGCCATTATATATAGTCTCCGATTAAAAGCTCCGCAATTTGAACTGCATTGAGAGCAGCCCCTTTTCTTAATTGGTCCCCTACGACCCAAAGGCTAAGGCCGTTTGGTATGGTATAGTCTTCCCTAATTCTTCCAACTATACAATCATCTACTCCCGCGGCGTCTATAGGCATAGGGTATTTCAGTTCTCCGGGTTCATCAACTACCCTTATTCCGGGGAAATTGTTAAGAGCTTCTTTTGCCTCGCTTACAGAGATTTTCTTTTCAGTCTCAATATTAACCGCAACGGAATGGGCGCGGAATACAGGCACTCTTACAGTAGTTGCAGTGAGTGCGATTTCATTATTCTCAAGAATCTTTCTGGTTTCATTATGAAGCTTCATTTCCTCTTTTGTATAGCCGTTATCAAGAAAGCTATCAATTTGAGGAAGGACATTGAACGCAATCTGATGTGGAAAAATCTCTGAGCGAATCTCCTCGGAGTTTGCCCATGCCAGGGTCTGATTTCGGAGCTCTTCAATTGCCTGAGCGCCTGCCCCCGAGACTGCCTGGTAGCTTGAGGCTATTACCCTTTTTATATTGCCTAGATCGTGAAGGGGTTTTAATGCCATTAAGGTAACAGCGGTAGTGCAGTTAGGGTTGGCTATTATCCCTCTTTTTTTATATCCAGCTACGGCGTGTGGGTTAATTTCAGGTATTACAAGCGGTACGTCCTCTTCCATCCTGAAGGCGGAGCTGTTATCTATGACCACTGCTCCGGCCCGTGCGGCTATTGGGGCGAATTCCCTGCTTCTGGACCCACCTGCAGAAAATAGAGCAATATCTATGTTCTCAAACGAACTCTCATCCAGCTTCTCAATTTTAATTTTGTTGCCCTTGTATTCCAATTCTTTTCCGGCCGATCTCTCGGATGCAAGAAGCTTTATCTCTTTAACAGGGAAGTTCCTCTCTTCTAGTATTTTCAGCATTTCCTGACCTACAGCGCCGGTTGCGCCTACAATAGCAATGTTATAACCATCTTTTTTCATTTAAATCTCCAAATAGTATTATCAGTTTCGAACTTGTCTTATCTGTAATATTTTTTTTCTATCTCCTGAACTTTATCAATATTAGGTTTCTCATCCTCTAGCGGACTTGTGCTAAACCATGCTTCGAGTATTTCTTTTGCCACAATTTGCGAAGTTCTTCTGAGACTCATTGCCAGTACATTGGCGTCATTCCATTTTCTAGCGCCTTCTGCGGTCTGTGCATCGGCACAAAGAGCTGCTCTTATCCCTGGGACTTTATTTGCCGCAATGCTGACCCCGGTTCCTGTCCAGCAAAAAAGTATGCCCTGGTCACACGAACCTGTCTTTACTCTTTCGGCAACCTTCTCAGCAACATCAACCCACTCAATATCTTCTTCGTTAAGCGGCCCGTGGAGCTCAAGTTCGATGCCCCTATTTTCTAACTCCTTGATTACAAAATCAGTTAGATGAGTACGTTCGTCACTTCCAACTGCAATCCTCATTATTATAACCTCTTGATGCTTATTGTCTGACTAGTTTAAATAAGTTGAGGTAATGCTTCAAGATGATAGTAAAAACAAAGCAGATTATTATCTGAGAAGTTTGTTTAATCTTGCCTTCTAACATCCTTTCTGTATTTGATAATTTTAACTTTTTCCATTGTTACAAATCCGTCTCCAATAGTTTCGTCAAGAAAAGGCAGAATTGTTTTTAAATTATCCTCGGAATCTATTATCTCAATTATAATTGGCAGATCATCTGAAAGACGTAGTATCTTAGAGGTGTGTATTTCGTTGTCCGCGCCGTATCCCATAATTCCCCGCGTAACGGTTACAGCCGCCAAATGCAGCTCCTTAGCTTTTAATACAATGTGCTCATATAAAGCTTTACCTTTATAACTATCCGTCTCTCCAATAAATATTCTAAGCAGCATGCCTTCTTCAGGTGCTCTCATTTTTATCTCCTATCTTAGAAGGTTAAATAAATATCTCGATACGATAAAACCTACAAATACCAGAGCTATTCCTGCTATATTGCTTACCAATATATTTAACACCGCGTATTTGATCTCACCTTCCCTAAGAAGGTTAAAGCTCTCAAGTCCGAATGTCGAGAAGGTTGTAAAAGCCCCTAGAATTCCGATAAATATAAATGCTCTCGTATTGGGGGAATATGCGAAATTCTCAAATATGTTCCAAAGAAACCCTATTGCAAAGCAGCCGAGCAGATTCACAGCAAGTGTTCCCCAGGGTAAAAAGCCGTTAAAATACTTATACGTATATCCCGAGATCGAATAACGTAAAAGCGCTCCGGCAGCACCGCCAATTGCTATGTATATGATTATAGGCATTAGCTCTCCAATTTATTCAGTATCAACTGTAAATGGGGAGAAAATGATAACATATTATTAATTACTTGTGTGAATTGTAGAATTTGAGATGTAAATTCAGTAGTGTTAATTTGATGCAAGATTTTAAGGAGATATATTAGCCCCATGTCATGGAATCCGGACCTATATCTTAAATTTCAAAAAGAACGTTTCGCGCCGTTTCAGGACTTGATGGATTTAATAATAGTCAGAAAAGGATTAAGGGCTTTGGACTTAGGCTGCGGGACGGGTGAATTAACCCAAATGGTCTCAGAGGTGCTTCCTCAAAGTGAGGTGCTTGGAATTGATAGCTCTGAGGAGATGCTTGAAAAAGCAGCGCTAAAAAAGCGCCCTGGACTCAATTTCGAATTGTGTCCTATTGAAAAGGCAAGCGGTGAGTGGGACTTGATTTTTTCAAACGCGGCAATCCAGTGGGTTGGTAATCACGATCAGTTGATCCCCGGGCTCGTATCACTGCTCAAACCCGGAGGACAGATAGCGGTTCAGCTTCCGGCAAACCATACTCATCGGACTCAGACAATCATTGCAGAGCTGGCAAGAGAGGAGTCTTACAGCAGCGCGTTAGGTGGTTGGCAGAGAGACTGGTCGGTGCTTTCAATTAAAGAGTATGCCGGACTACTTTATGAAAGCGGCGCTCAGGATATAAATGTTTTTGAAAAAATCTATCCCCATGTTCTAGAGGATGTTGAGGCGGTAATAGACTGGCTTTCAGGTACAGCGCTGCTGCCTTATTTTGAGCGCTTGCCACAAGAGCTGCGTGAGGACTTCTTAAATAGTTATCGCGAAAGGCTCCGGGATTTATATCCTCAGGCGCCTGTGTTCTATCCTTATCAGCGTATATTTTTCTCGGCCCGCCGGCCTGAATAGATATTTGTACTTTGCCACTAGACGAATATTTGTTATTGAGATCGTTATGGCGTAGAACTCTATTGTTAAATGGGTTTAAAAAAAGTATTATTCAAAAACGGGTTTTCTTATTAATTCCAGTAAAGGAGTTTTATCGTGTCTGAAAAAAGGTTTTCAAAAGATGAGGCCATACGTTTTGGCTGGAGCAGGATGAAAAACAATTTAGGTTTTTTTATTGTCTATCTAATAATCCTGTTTCTTGTAGAACTTTTTTTTAGTGGATTTGCAAAGCTTTTTGAAGACAGCCTGCCTTCGTTAGCATTTGTTTTTAACGTGGGGTCATGGATTGTAAGTATAATCTCAACAATT
>JAJCZT010000103.1 GCA_029262255.1 Deltaproteobacteria bacterium | reverse complement strand
TCGGATCTCTTTTTTCTTTCTTATTTGCTGACCATAGAAGTTTATAAAGTTCTGCATGAAAAGGTTCGGTCTAATCAGCGTGTATCTGAGTCCGGAGTCTTTTAAATATTTCTCGCTCTGCCCATGGTATTTGAGGATGGTGGAGGGGGAGTCGGGGTCGGCTCCGATTGCTGAGTATTTGACCAGGTGTTTTACTCCGGCTTCTTTTGCGGCATCTATGAAGTTCTTCTCAAGTTTGAACTGGTTTTCAGTGTTTGGAGGGAGTAAAAACGCATTTTCTATTCCTTCCATGGCTTTCTTTATACTGTCGGGTTTGCTTAAGTCGCCTTTTACGATTGTTACTTTCTTTGATTTTAAATCTGAGGCTTTATCAACATCTCTGAGTAGCGCGGTAAAACTATATCCGGACTTTAGCAAACGCTTGGCTACCCTGTATCCTGTAGTGCCGGTTAATCCTGTCAATAAGATCATTAATGCTCCTTGGCTTGGAGGGTGAAACTCATTGGAAGTCTAGCAGGAATTTTGAGATTGTGAAGCGCAGCTATGAGCTGGGCACTCTTGCGCAGAGGGCACTCTTATGCGGAGGGCGTTCTTACACAGAGGGTGCTCTTACGCAGAGGGCGGACAATTGCTATGGATGTTGGAAAGCAAAAGAAAGATTCTGAAACGATACTGAATAGATCCCGGATCGTAGTCCGGGACATGGTTCAGAATGACGGCAACGGCAAATCCCCTTATAAGAATCAATTGCTAGCTGATGTTTCTTGATTTTGTGCTAAAAAAAAAGCGGAGACAAACAGATGTTTATCTCCGCTTTACCGCCATCTTGATTCTCTATTTTAAAACATGCCAAAACTCAGGTGGGGTTTTTGGCAGAGAGTCTGTTAATGAAGCTTGTATGTCCTTGTTGCATTTGAACAAATAACTAAATTTTGCCTTATGTTCTCATTTATTATGTTGCAATTTGCATACCAAATGTTGTTATATTGCACGATAACTTCCTAACATGCTGTGAATATTGATTATTTAGTCCTGAGATGTTTTGTATCTTTTGATAGAACGTGATAATTAAGTCTGATATGTCGTGGGATGCACGAAATATCGTAGTTTTTTAGTGACTACGTTTGATCCCAAGTCTTTTTATTCTAGACTCGAGAGTGGTGGGTTTTAGACCGAGTATCTCAGCTGCTCCGGTTTTTCCTCTGATTCGCCAGTTGGTCATATTTAATATATAAGCAATGTGGTCCTTCTCAACTTGTGTAATAGATTTTATATCCAACGCTACGCTTTTGATGCCGGGTAGCTCAATTTCAAGATCAGGTCCGCGGGAGATAATCATAGAGCGTTCTACAATATTGCGGAGCTGTCTGATATTGCCCGGCCAGGGGTAATTTGTTAGGTTCTCCATATCTTTCCTGGAGATGTTTTTAATAGTCTTTCCCATTTTTTCTTCAAACTCCGAGATAAAGAACCATAGGAGATCAGTGATGTCCTCTTTGCGCTCCCTTAATGGAGGGATGTTAATGGGGAAGACATTTAGTCTGTAATATAGATCTTCGCGAAACTTTCCTTCATTGACCGCATCTAAGAGATCGTTGTTTGAAGCGGCGATTACTCTTACGTTAACCTTAGTGGTGTTGGAACTCCCAACTCGCTGGAATTCGCCTTCCTGCAGTACGCGGAGCAGTTTTGACTGAAGCTCAAGGGGAAGCTCGCCGACTTCGTCCAAAAAGATTGTAGAGCCGTCAGCTATTTCAAAACGCCCGATGTGTTTTGAGACCGCCCCTGTGAACGCTCCCTTCTCATGACCGAAGAGCTCGCTTTCAATAAGGTGAGGCGGAAGTGCGGCGCAGTTTACCTTGACCATAGTCCGATCGCTTTGTTTGCTTAGGCTGTGAATCCTATCGGCGAAACGCTCTTTACCGGTTCCAGTCTCTCCCGTAAGCAGTACTGTGGAATCGGTGTCAGCCACTTGTTCTATTTTGTTTAGAGCCGACTTTATTGCTTTGCTCTCGCCTATAATATCGGAGTGGCTATAAGTTAATTGAATCTCCTTTTTTAAATAGATGTTTTCTTTTTCAAGTTTATCTTTTAGGAGTCCTATTTCAGAGAAAGCCTTTTTAAGTTCCTCCTCCGCACTCTTTCGCTCAGTGATGTCCACCATGAAACCCCTTAGGGTTTTAGCTTCACCGTCTTCTGTAACTACCGAGACCATTTCATAAATCCATACGATACCGCCGTCCCGTGATATCATTCTGTATTCGAGTTCATAGTCCTTATTATCAACTGTGAATTCCAAGCATTTTTCTATAGTTCTGTCACGGTCATCAGGGTGTATATGAGACGGCCAGAAATCCTGCTCGTACCATTTCCCGACCGGGTAGCCGAGAAGCCTTTCAGCCTGAGGGCCAACATAGGTGAACTGTTGCGTTTTGGCATCGGCTTCCCATGGAATTACATTTGTGGTTTCAACAAGAAGTCTGTAATGCTCCTCGCTTGTTCTGAGCAGTTCTTCTGACTTCTTAAGCGCTTCCTCCGCTTTTTTGCGCTCGGTTATATCTTCCACAACACCCATGACCGATACAACATTGCCGGTGGAGTCCTTTAATGGGGCTATTCGAACCGCAAGCCATATGCTTGCCTCGCTTGTAGTGGCTTCATAATTAGTCTCATGTGAGCAGGTATGCCCCGCAAACGCTTTTTTCACAAACGGAACGAAGCTCTTGTCTCTTAAATTATTGAGGTCGAGGCCGATAACCTTTTCCCGGGATGACTGGAATATTTTGATCAGGCGTTCATTACAGTGAGTTATTTTGAGGTTTTTATCTATGGTGCATACACCTACCGGCGACTGGGTAAACAGAGTTTTGTATCTCTGCTCCGATGCGCCGAGGGCTTCCGCATGCCTGGCGTTATCAATGGCGGTTTCAATTTGGTGTGAGACGATTTCCAGTAAATTTAATTCTTCTTCATCGAAGGCGTTTTTTTTGAAGGAAACCATAAATATAGCCCCGACAGCCTGGCCTGCTGAAAAAAGGGGCGTAACCAGGTAAGACTTCATGCCTTCTTTTCTTCCTGCTTTGCCCAGGGCTTTGTCTTTATCCACATCCGGGATATACGTCGACTTGCCCTCCATGATGGTTTTCCACGTAGCGCCTTTCGGATAAGGTATCCTCCCCGCCCTCTTTAAAAACTCCTTGCTGTGCCCTCTGTGTGTTTTAAGTATAGCTTCCTGTCCCTCTACCATATAGATTGCGCTGATATCGAGATTCTCTATCTTTCCGATCATGGCCTCAATTGCATTTTCAATCACCACGTCCACGTCTATCGACTTATGAGCCGCTTTCGTGACGGCGCTTACAATCTCTTCATAACGGTTTTTGCGGGAAAGCTCTTGAAGATTTTGACCGATCTCATCCCTTGAGTGTTTAAGCGCTTGGGCTTGTTTAGCGTTGTTTATTGCTGTCTCTATCTGGTTAGCTACGATTTGGAGAAGCTTAATCTCCTCATCATCAAAGGCGCCTAAGGTTCGGGAATTGATGTTTATGCAGCCAATAGTAATATTCTGATACTTGATCGGCATAGATGCGTAGCTTTTGGTTCCTACCTTTCTACCTGCCGGTCCGATAGTTGTATCTTTATCCACATTACTGCAATAGCGGGGTTTTCCTTCAGTTAGCGTTTTCCAAGTAACACATTTGGATTTGGGTATGCTTGTCACTTTAGAGAGAAACCACTTGGGATACCCTCTATGACTTTTCGAAACCGCCCGATCACCTTCAAGCATATATATGGCGACATGGTCAGCGTTGTCAACGTTGTTACTCAGGGCTTCAACCGCGTTTTCAAATACCTGATCGAGCAGGATTGACTGATGCACGCTTCTGGTAACGGCGTTTATTATCTCTTCATAACGGTTTTTGCGGGAAAGCTGCTCAAGGTTTTGCTCAAGAGCTTCCTCGACCTTTTTGCGCACGTCCGCCTCTATCCGCAATTGCTCATTGACTTTGGACAGATCAGAGGTTCTTTCCGCAACGCCTTGTTCCAGCTCGTCGTGTGACCTCTTAAGAACTTCCTCTGCATTTTTGCGTTCGGTGATATCTACTATTGAAGCTAGAATCATCAAGCCGTCCTCAGTGCGTATTGGGGATAGGCCTACCTCAACCGGGAATTCGCTGCCGTCCTTGCGCTTGGCAATTAGGTCTCTTCCCGCTCCCATCTTTCTTGGTAAGGGGCTCTCCATGAACTTCTTTCGGTGCTTGACATGTTGACCTCGAGTACGCTTGGGCATTAGAATTTCAACCTGCTTTCCAAGAAGCTCTGAGCGGTCGTAACCAAATATTTCTTCCGTACGTGAGTTTAGAAGTTTGATCTTGCTGTCCTGCCCGATCATCACTATCGCGGTGGGACTTGATTCCACAATAAGCTTAAACCGCTCCTGTGCCTGCTTGCGTTCAGTGATATCTTCTGAAATTCCTAACAGATACTTGGGGCTTCCTTCTTTGTCCTTAATACCGATCTTTTTGGTATGGAGCGTTCTTGTTCCTTTAGCCTTTGTGTGTATTTGCTCTTCGGGGATATTGATAGGCTCACCCGTCTTTAAGGCATTCTTATCTTTAGCCGTAAAGAAATCAGCTTCTTTTTTCGGGAAGAAATC
>JAJCZT010000102.1 GCA_029262255.1 Deltaproteobacteria bacterium | reverse complement strand
ATGGCGATACTGCACTTTTACAAATTAAATTAAGAACCTTCGCATTTATCACTGGGGAGCGAGGACCAATATTCCCTGCACAGTGGCGGATAGAGAGTACAGTAATGTGGAATCTCTTCTTTGGAAGCAGGGAACTCCATTAATGAAAACCCAAAAGCTCCGTGTTTTTTATACTCTCGCTCAACCTCTTTTTTGGATAAGAGTCTTCCCTTTACACACCTCTTAGGTTTACATAGCTTTTCACTAAAAACTTTCTTACCATTAACAGCATAGGCACTCAGATCAAAGCACTGATTTAGACCCTTCTCGTTAGGCAGAAACAGGACAGCAAGGTCTCTTTTATTAAAAGATGAATGATAAAAGGATACATCCTTTAACAAATTAGACTCGAGAACAAGCAAGAGAGGATAACCCTCAATTTTTGAGTTAATAAAGACAAGAGAAGTTGCCTTCTCCCAAGTGGAAGTCTGACAGTTGCTCAGATAATATCCCGGTTCACTGAGGAGATAAGTTACATCAATATCTTTTGGATTCGTAACTAGAGTATTTTTATCTCCGGTGCTGAATTTAATGGTTTCTTCAAAGGGCTCCGAAAACCCCTCTTTTGCTTTTACCGTAAAGGAGTACTCGTTTAAAGGTTTTAGTTTCTCCCTCGGCGTAACAAATATAAATCCCGCTTCATGGTTATAAACCGACCTTCTGGATTGATATCTTTTAAGTTTATAATCAATGCTATTTCCCCCGCTATCCTTTAACTCTATTTCCAGTTTATGAGGGGTCTTGGATATGGATTTATAATCTTTTAAAAGAAGGGCAGAATCTATGGGAACCGACTTTGCCTGATCAAGGGGCCATATCAATTCAGGCGGGGGTGGATATTTTTCAGGTTCGCAGGAGTTGGAATTTGTTTGCGCAAATAAAGTTAGAGAAAGAAACAAAATAATAGGGAGGAGCAAAAGAATTTCTCTATTCATATTCATAACGTCTTATCTTGTAGGAGTTAACCGCGCGCTTGCCCTACCATTTCAATGATAACTTCTCTGCATTCTTGTGCGCTTTTTACTTCCCTC
Organism: Deltaproteobacteria bacterium; assembly: GCA_029262255.1. Taxonomy (GTDB): domain Bacteria; phylum Desulfobacterota_D; class UBA1144; order Nemesobacterales; family UBA2774; genus CR02bin9. The sequence continues at coordinate 11,134 of JAJCZT010000102.1, read as the reverse complement.
GGAAATCCTATCCGTCTGCTAGAGACTTCCTCCCCTGATTTTAGCCGAGCTTGAAAACCGAGTCTATCCACACTTGTCATGGTAGCCTGCTGAGCGTCGATCCCTGCAAATTCTTTTCCCAAAAGTAGCAAGGTCTCCCCGTGATCCTCATTCATATGCTGAATTATCTCTGAAGCGGAGTCTGCAAGCGGATCTACCAACGATTTAGAATAATCCTCTGCTGTAACCCAGCCCATAGCTCCAAAGCCGCCTACAAAATATATGTTACTTATTTCCATCCGGTAGAAGGAGAAATCATCAAAATCCACCCAGTAGCTCGCGTTTTGATAGCGGGTCAAATATAGCTCTCTCACTTTACTTAATTCATCCTCCGGAACTTTAGCCGTCTCACCCATAAGCGTAACTCTCGAAGCATCAAGCGGATCCCCCTTTGAATCCGTTTGTGACACAAACAAACTTGCTTTTGGGTCACGGATTAGGTTGTGAGTATGCATCGCCATCGTGCTTATCAGAAATAAAGGGCGTCCTCTTTCATCGAGTCCGTAAGGCATCAATGAGCCAAACGGCCAGTCCGGGTGCACGGCAGAGAGGGTCGAAAGTGTCCCCGCACGGCTGCGATAGACAAGCGTACGCACACGCTCGGCATAAGAAGGCTCCGGAACAGGCGGTTCATTGCCAGAGGAAGTTGTATAGCCATGTGATCTTGAAGTAGGTTTTGTCATTTATAAGCTCCAGTACAGATAAAATAGCATATTTAATCTTCAAAAAGTATAATTAACCAATCCATATAACATTATACATTAGTACACATCTATCAGGACAATTTAAATAGTTTATACTAGTGGGCTATGGTTAAGTTTATTGATGAAGCGAAAATTTACATAAAGGCCGGAGACGGAGGCAGGGGCTGCGTTAGCTTTAGAAGAGAGAAGTATGTCCCAAGGGGCGGACCCAACGGTGGGGACGGTGGAAACGGAGGGGATGTAATAATGGTAGCCAGAAGAAATATGTCTTCTCTTCTGGACCACCGCTACCAGCAGCACTACAGAGCAAAAAGAGGCGAGCACGGGCGAGGGAAAGACCAGCACGGCAAAAATTCAGAGCATCTATTAATTCCTGTTCCGATGGGAACAATTGTTAAAGACTTCGAAACCGAAGAGTTCCTTGGAGACCTCACCGAAGAAAATCAAGAGTTGATAGTTGCAAAGGCGGGAAGAGGTGGAAAAGGGAACGCTAGATTTGTAAGCTCAGTCAACCAAGCTCCCAAGATTGCCGAGCCAGGTGGTGAAGGTGAGGAAAAGACACTCAAGCTTGAATTAAAATTACTTGCCGATGTCGGCTTACTAGGATTTCCCAATGCCGGCAAATCAACTCTTATTTCAACAATCTCCGCTGCCAGACCTAAGATTGCCGACTACCCTTTTACCACACTTGTGCCTAATCTCGGAGTTGTAAGTTACGGAGACGGACAAACTTTCATCATCGCGGATATTCCGGGACTGATTGAAGGCGCCCATAAAGGGGCCGGGCTTGGCATACAATTTCTAAGACACATAGAACGCACTAAAATTTTGATCCATCTTCTTGATCTCTCGCCAATCACAAACCGGGATCCTATAGAAGACTATGAAACCATGAACAAAGAGCTAAAAGCTTACAGCGAGGAGCTATCTAAAAAGCCTCAGATACTGGCGCTTAACAAAATAGATATAACAGAAGTCCGAGAGGACTTAGATAACATTGAAAAACATTTTAACAAATCCGGTATCAAAACCTTCCCAATCTCTTCCGTTACAGGTGAAGGAACCAAAGACCTTGTATGGGAAGTCGTGAGACAGCTTGAGGAGCTAAAGATTGAGGAAGAATCTGATCTATAACTTTTTGCTTTGGGCGATTGTCTAATTTCTATCCTATCTTTCTTTTCAATCTACCGTACGAATTTATTTCTGCGGGATCGCGTTATTTAAATTTAACTTCTAATTTTAACAAGAAATATAATTGTAGAAGATACAACCTTTATAGATTAAACTTGTAAGATGAGAAAACTAATCGGATTATACGTTTTGTTTGCATTACTGCTTTCTTTTAGTTTTATAAGTTACGCAGAAGACACAACTGAAGCTGAAAATCCCGCAAGCTATAATAGCAATCAGATCACCCATCCTGAGTGGTTTATCAAAATCATAGACTGGTCGTATTTTGCTCCGGCAAGAGTCGCCATGTTAAGCTCGGTAAAAATTGAGAACACCGCCTCCATCCCATACAAAGATATCAAAATCAGGCTTCTATTTTCCTCATCTTCAGGCCCGGCAGTAGGTCAAACTATAGCAACTACCCAAGGAGTACTACCCGTTACAGTGCCGCCTAAGAGTACAGATACATATTTGAAAGGCGGTATAACAATGGGCGCAGGCAGACAGGGCTACAGAGTTTCTGACATACAGGTTATTTCCGCAACACCTATTGTAGATTAAACGTGCAATTATTAAATACAGCGCTGCATTTAATTAAGGGAGAATTAGACTTGAAAAATATAATTGGAAGAATTCTATTAATTGAACTGGCTTTATTTGCAATATTGATAATAGCACCTCTATCAATGGCTCAGTATGGCGATCCGGGACCCCCGCCTGCGCCTGATACGCCCAGGGCGCCGGATCCAAGAGAAATAGAGGCACAAGATCCGGCTTTCGCTCCCAATCCCGTACTGAATGCGCCAGACCCGGCTCTTAGCCCTGACAGCGTTATATCCGAGCCTGAATCCTTCGATATGGACCCCGGACCGGGGGGAATCATAACAGAGCCTGAAACCGGTGAGATGCCGCCCGGAGGAGTAGTTACGGAGCCCGGCTCTTTGGTAGAGCAACGAGAGCCACTGGTGGAAGGGGATCCGTTAGTGCGCCAGCCTGAAGGCTTGGTAGAGCAGCCCGATCCTTTAGTTGAACAGCCCGACCCATTAGTGCGTCAGCCCGAAGCGCTAGTTGAGCAGCCTGACCCGCTGGTAGAACAGCCACCAGCTCTAGTAGAACAACCCGATCCTTTAGTTGAACAACCCGCACCTATGGGACCTCAGGGCGAACCCCTTGGAGGTCGGGGAGCTGAAGGAAGAGGTGTCAGGTAGAAAAACTCGAAATAACGGTTACATTCTCGTAACTATTCAACCAAGAACTAATAAGGAGATATACCAATATGCTATTTGACAGAAAAATAGAATGGAGTGATTCAAAGGAAGATGAATGGGAGTTAGTGAAGTCAAAAGCTTCAAACGGTGTTGAGCTTCCACTGCCTGATTCGGACCGCTGGTTCAAAGCGACCACGAAGGGACATGAAATAGTAATTGAAACGGCAGAATTAAACGTCAGACCTTTGGTAATACGCGATTCCGTTATTCTCGGTATTGATGAATTTATAATTGTCGCGGAGAATTACAACGCTTTCTTAGGCGTTGACGCGAGGACTATGAGCACCACGCATGCGGTAAAGGACGCTACCCCTCACCTCCGCTTTTTCTTTATGCTTATTTACCATTTGTTATAAAAACTGCCCGGACTCCCGGTCTTCTATAATTGTAGGTGAGTTGTGTTTCCAAAAACCAATTACGAATTAATGGCGGAATACAATAAGTGGATGGACGGGAAAATATACGGCGTCTGCCAAGAAATCCCCGACGAACTAAGAAAAAAAGACATGGGGGCGTTTTTCAAATCTATTCACGGCACCCTAAACCATATCTATTACGGAGACATTGCATGGCTTGAGAGACTTCGTGACAACAAATTTACGCCCAGAAAAATCGGCGTGGATATGTTTGATGCTTTTGAAGACTTAAGAGCCGCACAAGAAAAGATGGATTCCCAAATCCTGGACTGGGCCAGGGCATTAACGCCTGAGATCCTTAATAAACCTTTTGATTATGTAAGCAACGTAGAAAATTTTAGCAGAAAATTGCCAATATGGGTTCTGGCCACTCACATGTTCAACCACCAGACACATCACAGAGGACAGGTAACTACATTAATCAAACAGCTTGGATACGAACCCGGGATCACGGACTTGCCATGGCTGCCTTGCCTGGAAGACAATTAAGGAGAAAAATATAATCTTAACTCAGCTTTTATAAATTCTTAACTTATCTCAAATAAATGCGCTCTATAATTTCACCTTATTATAGTGGCGATACCGGAGACTAAAAAATGAGAAATACTTTCAATTGGTTTATAGCCGCAATTCTATTATTTACCATCGCAATTATCCCTGCAAACCGTTCATTTTCACAAACTGAGGGATTTAATGTAAAAACCCCGATTCAAAAAATATCAGATGCGACATCTGACTCCTTAAAAAATATTATAGAGGACTCAAAGAAAAGTCCTAAGAAATCCATCCCCCAAGACTTAGTTTGTAAAGCAGAATGTTTTTTGGTTATTCCTGAAGTGGAGCTTATTCAGAGCCGGGGAGATTTTACTGGAACGGGACTTTTGTCATGCGGTGCACCTAACTCAGGCAAGTTTACTGAGCCACTTTTCTATAAGATTAGTAATCTTGAGAGCTTCGAAGAAGGCGGCGGTGGATTGGTCGTATTGGTAATGGATAAACAAGGGATGAAGGCAGTCTTGGGAGGTGACGTACATATTGACTCAGATAATTCTAGTGTTGGCGCAATAGGAGATTCCTCCCAAAAAGACATGAAGTCTTTTACCGCTTACGCAAAATATAAAGGCCAGGCAATAGCGGGTTTTGACTTATCAGGAAGCGTTTTAGAATACTCAAGCAAAGATACCTTTAACGCTTATCAGGGAACAGTGGTTCCAATTGAGATACTAACCTCACCTCTAGATGTCCCGCCAGTATTAAGAAACTTCGGGTCATTGCTCGTAGAGTGGACTAAAAGCTGCAAATAGATATCCCGCTACCTATTCAAAGTAGCATGTGCCGAAAGCGGGTATCCCGCCGCCCGTATCCTGCTCTGTTTCATATGAATACTGGCAGTAGCAAACCCCTATTTCTCCGCAATCATAAGAAGTGCTGCATTGATTACCCTGTTTGCAGTCCTCGCACTCCCCAGATTTTGGTGACACATAGATAGCGCCTGCAATGATAAAGATAGTAACAATAAAGCCAAACAAGATTTTTTTCATAATATGAGGCCCTCCGTTTGTGAATTCGCCGCTATTGGTATTATCATCGAACCCCTATCTTAAAGCAAGGTAATAATTAGAGTTCTTTTTCATATGAAAAGTAAAAGTTTATTAGCTCTTTTATGCTCTCCTAAATCTCCTCAGCGCTATTAATCCAATTACCAGGATGTATAAAGGAAACGACTTCTGAGCTCCGGCAGGAGCTAAAGCACATGATGAGCTGCTGTTATTAGTGTTCTCCCCGCAAAGAGTGTCGTTTATATCACACTGCGGAGTGATTCCTCTATTGCGCTGTCTTTTATTCAAATCAAAAACAGCTTGCTCAGTCTTGGAATTCGCATCACAACCGCATATCTGACTGGCGCAACAGCTGCAGCCTACTTCTTCTTCAAGCTTAATTATTTCTATTACCGCACAAGCCTGAAGACCTGTACAGGCCAAATCAACCAGGTCCTGGTCATTACAAGCTGATGTGCAAAGCGTAGCGTCACAGGTAAACCCAATTCCTATACCGTCTGACCCCTGACAATCCTCATACTCCTGGCATACCTTACCGCAGTCAATATTGGCTGGAGGAGCAGGGATACCATTCTTAGTCAAAAGTGGACATCCTCCTAATGACTCAGGTGCGTCAGGAATACAGCCCCCCGTTGGTGGCGTAGGGGTAGTTCCGGAGACATTGGGATTATATGCTGCAGACCAAACCAGGTCCCCGCCCAGATTACATGTCTGATCATTGAGGCCTACTTGAAACGGGCCGTCAAAAGTGGGGCAGAGACAGTTTACTATCCCTTCTTCTGAAGTTCTGCTACAGGGCGCTGTCATACAGCCCGCATACAGAGTCTTATCCTCACAATTTGTACTACCTATCCCCTCTGAAGCTACGCACCCGAAACTGAACGTGGAAATCATGTCAGTACCCGGGCTAAAAGTACCATTATTAATACTTTCACAAACAGGCGCCGAATTAGTTCCCTGACACCCACTTCCATCTGTTCCACATTCTGCAATCGTGTCATTATAAACATCCAAATTTAATATGGCATTTATATCGACAAAATATTTCCCGTAGGATACTTCAAAGCACTCGCAGTTTGCAGTCGTGCCATCAAGTGTTTGCACGCAAGGTAGTTCCAATCCTAATCCGGTAGCATCAGCCTCCGGCCCCGAATAATAACAGAGTGCAATAGGACCGCCCTCACAAGGCAGGAAATTAACAGGCTCAAGAATAACATCAGCAAAAGCAGGGCCGAAATCAGTCGTCATTGTGTCGTTAAAAGGAAAATTGAAGGTCTGAGCATAAAGCGGTGTCGCAATACAAATTAAAGTAATTAAAATCGATCCAATCAAAACTGAAAGACGTTTCATATGAAATTTCCTCCACCTCTATGATTTGCCATCTGAAATATTCTACTAGGTTGTACTCATTATTGCATTACACAATTTACAAGTCAATGATTGACTTTTTCGTATTCCCCTCCACACCACTCTTGTCTAAAATTTATGAATGAAGTATGATAAATTACTTAGAAGGCGGAGTGAAACATCGATGTTTCAACCTTGTTTTGAGTTTATACAATTGAGAATAGAGGAGATAGGATATGGTTAAAGAAATGAGAATTAGTTTGAATAGAACGGCTATTTGTTTATTTGCCATTTTTATGATTGGTGTCGTTATCAGCAATTTGAATATTACAAATCCAATATACGGCAATGCTTTTGCCCAGAGTACAAACCCGAACATAGATCCGCAAGCTGCGGAGATTCTCCAAAATATGAGCTACTTTCTTGGAAGCAAGGATGAATATACTTTTAAAGCCGAAGTAATGTTTGATCAATTGATTAGCTCGAACCGTAAAATACAGTACTCGGCGGAAGAAAAAGTTTATATAAAAAAGAACAGCAATTTAACGATTGAATATGTCAGTGACCTTGGCGGCTATAAACTATGGTTTGAAGACGGCAAGACAACAATTCTGGAATTACCGACGAACCTCTTCTCGATTGCGACACTACCGGCAACAATAGACCAAGCATTAAAAAAGTTAAAGGAAAAATACAATTTCACACCCGCTTTAAGTGATTTGCTGTTTATCAACACTTACCGCGTTCTAACTGCGAATATACAGTCTGGAGGCTATTACGGTAGCAGTAAAGTGTTTGGAGTAAAGTGTGAGCATCTGGCATTTGTACAACAAGATATTGATTGGCAGATATGGATAGAAAGCGGTAAACGTCAAATCCCAAGAAAATTGGTGATTACTTACAAGAACCTGCCTGGGGCACCTCAGTTCATTGCAATTCTTAGGGACTGGGTAATTGACAGACCTATCACTAATTTTGCGTTTAAAGCAGATCTTCCTAAGTTAAGCCAAAGAACTGAGATGACTGAAATCCTTAACAAACCGAGAATTAACCTCGGCAGTGTTAGGGCTTCGGGTTCAAATTTCTAATATTTAAATCATAGGAATATCGGGCTTTTACTTAATTATCTGATTTACTTAAAAAAGTTTTTTCGGTAGGAAACTACAATAGAAGAGGAAAAAGTGAAGTGCGCCGTATCGCTACGGCGCACTTTTTATTATCTACATTAAGCTAAAGTAACGTTTTGAGCTTGAGGGCCTTTATCGCCGTCAACAACGGTGAACTCTACGCGCTGTCCCTCTTCTAGGGAACGATAGCCCGTAGCATTAATTTCACTATAGTGAACAAATACATCCTTCTCATCTTCACGTTCTATGAAACCAAAGCCTTTGGTAGAATTGAACCACTTTACAGTGCCAATCTCACGTTCTGCCATGTTCGATTAACCTCCTTATGTATATTGGGTTGTGCTAGTGGTTCAAAATCTCTTTCAGATGGTAATCTTACGGTGGACCAGAACTACTGCAAACTCAAGTTGAAGATAGCATATACGCACGCAAGTGTCAATGTATAAAGAGAATTTAGTGTAAACGGAATAATTTTGGAAATTCAGCTCAGGCTAATTGATACACATCGATTCTTAGATTATTGCAACAATCTAAGAATCGATGGTAGTTTTTCACAGGACTTATCCCCTTTTCTAAATTAATATCCACCAGACAACTACTATGGGCATAAATCCAGATAATACATACATCTACATCCAGCTAAATTAACTAAAAATCATTTATTCTCACTCAATTCCCTCAGATAGGAAATAACATCTATTATTTCCTTTTGATCCAGCACATTTCCCCAACCGGGCATTAAGGGTGACTTGTCTACACTGGCTCCGCCGTAAGTTATTCCTTTGAAGAGATACTCGTCTGATAAAGTGCTCATATATTCTTCATCAGCTAAATTCCTCGGTTTTGGTCTCATACTAACGGCAGCCGGTCCGTCTCCCTTACCGGAAGTTCCATGACAGGCAGCACAGTTATTTTCGTATACCGCCTTTCCGTTTACAACATCACCATTTTCGACATCAACTATTAACTCCCGTCCTGTTATCTCGGTTGTCTTATCCGCTGATATTGGAGCTATGAGTTGTGGCGGAGGGTTGTTTGTTTCTTGAAGGAATTTGGCTATCGCCCTTGCTTGAGCGCCGGGTATCCCGCCTATAACCCGCATATGGCTCACAATGATATCCCACTGAGCATCATTAAACTCCTGAGGGCCCCTAACATTATGACATCTGCTGCAGTTCTGTGACCAAAGATCCACTCCGCTTAATTCCCTCTTTTTCACTTCTTCTTCTCCCTGAGCTCGGGCTTCGAATACTGATGTAATCGAAACGATCATAAGGAGTAGACTTAAAAATACCGATATTTTTTTTAGTATGTGTTTATTCATGACATGCTACCTCCTCTAACTGTTTTTGAACTAAGACATTTAGAAACCAAATGCCCACTGCAATAATAATCTATCAGGTAATCCGTCATTAAATTCATAAGCGATTTTCAAAGGTACGCTCGACAGTAGCCACCAATCAAGTCCTATGGCAAACTGCTCCTGGTCTGGCCCGGGCAGATAATTCTTGCCGTATCTGAGAACAGGTTCAAGCCCGTTTATGAAATCACCTAAATAACGGTTATCTATGGCAAAATCGGACAACCTGTAAGAAGCTTGGGCATAATATCCGTTCTTTTCAGTCTTACCTCCACCTAGATTATCGTTCCCAAGATGTAGAAACTCTCCGAGCACTAACAACCCTCTGTATTGAAATTCCGTGTCGAACCCGTACATGAAGAAATTTATGTCATCCTCGGCATCGCCGAACATAAGCGATCCTCCGACTTCCCAATTCCACACCGGTAGAAAGCCTATCCTTCCTCCAAACGCTTTGTTGGAATTTATATCCGTGAAGTTGTTTCCGAAGACTAAATCTGTTTGTGTACCGCCGTTTCCGTTTTCTTCGTGTTCTTCGTCTTCCTCGTCTTCATTGGCGGTGGTGGTCTCCTCATCATCGTGGTCATCTCCGGCCTCCTCATCGCCGTCTTCATCACCGTCACCATGATCGTCTTCAGATTCAATTCTCGGCCCGTTCACAAGATAAAAGGCGTAATTGATTTTCGATCCCTCAAAAAGGTTAAGTGGTATGCCGCCGCTTACCTGCGCTCCAATATCGCTGAGTACAGGCACTATGCCCTGTCCGCCGTGTCCGCCGTGTCCGTAAATAATCGGCAGAGCCGGCATCTTGTTAATCCATGTGGGATGGAACCTTTCTGAAAAGACATTAAACGGCAACAGTATTTTCCCCGCACTTAATGTCACATAGTCGTTGATGAAAAAGTCTATCTCTCCGATTTCCAAACCAATTTCGAGTTCAGTGTCTTCCAGCTCGAACTCAGGCTCTATAAGTACATGTAATCTCTTAGACAATTGATAATGAAATATCGGTGCAAATATAGCACTAAATGAACTTGCATCGCCATCCGCCTTATTAAAACCAACAGCACCATAACCGCTAAAAAAGGTTTTGGACGTATTGAATATACCAAATTCCTGGATCCTTTTATCTACATAAGATCCGATTGAAGAGGAAGCCTGCTCCTTAGATTCTTCCTGTTCTCGTTTAACTTCTTCCACCACCTTTCTTTCTTCGGCCCTTTGTAACTCCATCTCTTCGACCCTTTGGTTTAACCTTCTTATTTCCTCCTTCAGCGATTGTAAGTCACTATCCGTGTTTTGAGCTTCGGCAGAACTTAATCCGAAGGGCAATAGGAAGGAAATAACCAAAAGCGGGATCACAATAAACTTGCTTAACCTCATTTTACCAACCTCCTAAGTTGAAAATTTACTAACTTTTTTGTAAAACCTGTATTAACGCAAAACTTAAGAATTCATCAAAGTAAATTTCCTTAAATACATTTCCTTGCCAAGAAGTCCGGCCTTAATAATAAAGCCATCCAAATAGTGTCTAGACTTATAACAATGCAAGTTGGATACCAAAAAAAACCGGATTTTCCGTTCTGGAGATAACTACCTGAAATCAAAGAATATTTTGTTTTTGAGGAGAACAATGCATTTATGATCATTCCAATGTCGCTGTTGAAAATTCAACAAATAGAGTTGGATATTCAACTAGAAAAAAGAGCTGTATAACTTCTTCAGAAAGGAAATCACTAAAAATATTAGTGATCAAAGCGGAATAACTCTACTTGGGTCTTATGGCATAGAACTTGCCAATTTATATTAAGAGAATATGATTAAAATATTTGCGCGTGAAGGATAAAACTTAAGAGAAAATATTATCGATGGCTTTACAAAACAGATCTAACATGTGCTTATCCAGATATTTTGTAGTAGAATTGTGGAGATACGATGCTTAATCGACCGAACATCAACAAACTTACTCTTAAATTGAGTCTAATTATAGTTTTAGTAATTGTATTAGGCTCTCTTCATTTTTTTACTCATGAAGAGATGTCCGAGGCATATCAGCACTTCTATTATATACCAATTATACTCGCAGGAGTTTGGTTTGGTTGGGTTGGTGGCTTAGTTGTATCACTTATGATATCCATGACTTA
>JAJCZT010000101.1 GCA_029262255.1 Deltaproteobacteria bacterium | reverse complement strand
AGGATTACAAATTCGAAAAAGAGCTTACATGTTTTTTGCCCGTCAAGGTTACATATCGTGATGACGGAACCACAACTGCAAGACCGATAACTTTAAGCGGCTCGGGGGATTTTACGTCGCTTGCCACAAGCTCCGGGTTCATAGAGCTTTCAGAAGAACAAAATTATTTCAAGAGAGGAAATGCCTTCCCGCTGTATCTGTGGAGAGGCTAAGACGATATGAATATTAAACCGATTAAACCGCTTATAGACAGTTACGGGAGAAGGATCAGAAAGCTCAGGGTTTCTCTTTTGGATGCGTGCAACTTCCGATGTGTTTACTGCATGCCGCTTGATCCGGTATTTATGGATTCCTCCCGGTGGCTTCGGCCCCAGGAGATAGAGAGGGTGTGCTCCGCACTGGTTGATTTCGGATTGGAGCAGATACGACTGACGGGCGGAGAGCCTACACTTAGGGATGATTTTAGGGATATAGTGCTTCGTCTGTCTTCTCTTCCTCTCGATAAGCTCGGGCTTACCACAAACGGCTGGAATTTAACCAAGGAGCTTGATTTCTTAAGCGACACGAACTGCAGGCATATCAATATAAGCCTGGACTCACTTACGAAAGAAATCTTTACCCGCATTACCAGGAGAGACTATTTTGATAAAGTGCTGGATTCGATCTTAAGCGCCAAACGGCTGGGTTTCCATGTGAAGATCAATACCGTACTTATGAAGGGAATTAACGACCATGAGATATTCGATTTTATAAGATTTTCAGCCGAGCACGAAGTTGAAATCAGATTCCTGGAGCTGATGAGTATCGGGCAGGCAAATGGCTATAAAGATAAGCTTTTTGTTCCCGCGTCCGACATAATTCAGATGATCTCAACCCGAGAGGAGTTGACCGGTGAGGAGTCCGAGTGTGATTCGACGTCTTTTAACTTTAAAACTTCATCCGGGGCAAGTATCGGGTTTATCGCGTCCGAAACGCTCCCGTTCTGCGGTAACTGCTCGAGGTGGCGGCTCTCTGCGGACGGTTTTTTAAGGGCATGTCTGATGTCGGAGAATGGGATATATATACGGGACGTCGAGCCTGAGGATTATAAAGCTAAATTGAACGAGCTTCTTATGATGAAGCCGTATAGAAAGATTGAGCGTATAGAGCAGGACATGTATAAGATAGGAGGCTGACTCCTGGCGGCGGCGTGGTGTATATATACAATTTTAAAATGCTATCCCACAACAACGGGGTCTTGATGATATGACAAGGGTTAGAAATAGTGCGGGGATGACGGATATGAACGGGGATTTAAGCGGGCCGGGCGCCGCTTTTCAAGACGGGTATATGTTTCATCCGTTTGAAATCTCTGTTTGCGGTTATTCAAATTCGGGGAAAACTACTTTGATTACGCGTCTTATTGAGAGCTTAAGCCCGGATTTCGATATAGGCTACATCAAGCACGACGTGCATAAATTTGAGATAGATAAAGAGGGAAAAGATACCCAAAGAGCCTGGGAAAGCGGAGCTTTTCACATATTGATTTCGGATTCTCACCATACGGCCCATATTCAAAAAGGAACTCCAACACAAATGGAGATACAGTCCGCATTTAACGGCTGTGATTTTCTCTTTATTGAAGGTCTCAAGAAAGAGCGGGTCAATAAGCTCGTCTTAATCGATGGGAAAAAGGAGATTCTAGAATCCGTATCCATGGGTGAAATCGAAAATGTAATCGGTTTTATCGGAGAAGAAGAGACTCTAGAGGACCTTCCTGCAAACGCTCCTTATTTTCACCGGGACGATGTCTCGGGAATTGCCGTTTTCATAAAACAGCGCCTTTTTGCATTAGCCGCAAAGATACCGCTCTTTGGTCTTGTGTTAACCGGGGGCCGCAGCAGCCGGATGAAGACTGATAAAGCTTTATTGGAATATCACGGCCGCCCGCAGGCACTTGTGATCTATGAGATTTTGTCTGAGGTGTGTGAGCGCGTTTATATATCTTCAAGAAAAGACCAGTGGCAAGGGGGTCACTTAAGCAGACTTCCTGAGATACATGACGTATTTCTCGGGCTAGGTCCACTTTCGGGAATCCTCTCCGCGATGCATACTCACCCTGAAGCGGCCTGGTTGGTGGTTGCCTGCGATCTCCCTTATGTGGACCGTGGGGCTATACGGAGACTTGTTGAAAACCGCAATCCTTTTAAAATGGCTACCTGTTTCAAGAGCGCTCCAAGTCATTTGCCCGAGCCCCTTTGCTCGGTCTATGAGCCTAAGATAAGGATCAGGCTTCTTGAGAATCTGGGGATGGGGAACCTCTCGCCCAGGGATATTTTTATGAATTCACCTGTGAAAACGGTTGATCAAACCGAGTGCGAAAATCTTGAAAATGTTAACAGTGAAGAAGAATATAAAAAAGCAAAATCCAAATTAGAGAAAGGAGCCGGATTATGAAAAAACTCAAAGAACTCAATGTTCACTACTATGCGGTATTGAGAGAGATGACCGGTAAATCTGAGGAAGATATAGAATCTTTTGCCGCCACTCCGGGCGAGTTGTATAAAGATCTTGCCGGGAAATACGGGTTCCCTCTCAATTCCAGGGGCATAAGGGTGTCGATTAACGAGGAGTTTCAAGGTATGGACGCCACTCTTTGCTCGGGGGACTGTGTCGTATTTATCACCCCGGTGGCGGGAGGTTAACCCAATGTTCAGAGTTTCTAACGTGCCGATAGATACCGATTTGTTGAGTAAGCAGTTGATAAATTCAAGCGCCGGGGCCTTTGTGTGTTTTGAGGGCCGGGTGAGAAATCATAATGAGGGCAGTGAGGTCGCCTCATTAGAATATGAGGTGTATGAAGGGCTGGCCGCAAAAGAGGCCTTGCGCATCGTAGAGGAAGCGAAGGAGAAATTCGACATACTGGACGTAGTGGGCGCTCACCGTCAGGGACATCTTGAGATAGGGGATATAGCTGTATGGATCGGGGTTATTGCGTCACACCGGGGGCCTGCTTTTTCGGCCTGCCGTTATGTCATAGACGAAATAAAACATAGATTACCGGTTTGGAAAAAAGAACACTATAAGGATAAAGCGCCCAGATGGGTAAGTTGCCATGAGGGAGAGGGTCACGAAATACGTTAAAGAGTTTGTTTTAAAGTTTGTCGAAAAGGGTTTCGGCAGAGGTGCGGAACATTGACTCTGTTATTCTTTATAATTGCTATTGTTTATTCGGCGGTGGGATTCGGCGGCGGTTCTTCATATATTGCAGTGTTAGCTCTGTTTGATTATCCGTATGAGACAATCCCCGTAATTGCGCTGATTTGTAATGTAATTGTCGTATCGGGCGGGATTTATCATTTTCGCAAGAAGGGGCATTTTAAATGGTCTCTTTTCTGGCCTTTTGCCGTAAGCTCCGTTCCTATGGCTTTTATCGGAGGGAGAATTCCTGTAAGCAAAGAATTCTTCCTTGTTTTACTCGGTGTCTGCCTCTTTGTTATTGCGGTAAGACTGCTTTTTGTTAATCGGACTATAAAAGATTACTCTGAATACAGATTGCCGAAAACTTCACTGGCTATTGTACTCGGAGCAGTCCTTGGCCTGCTTGCGGGAATGGTCGGGGTAGGCGGGGGTATCTTTTTAGCTCCTGTACTTTTGTATTTAAGGTGGGGACTTCCGAAGCAGATCGCCGCAACGGCAGCACTTTTCATACTGCTTAACTCTCTTTCGGGACTGGCCGGACAGTTCGCCAAGGGGACGAGCATGATTGGGTTGCTGGACTATTGGCCGTTGTTCCTGTCCGTTTTTATCGGCGGGCAGATCGGGAGCCGCCTTGGTTCGGGAGCCATACTGTCTCAGAGAATAATTAAAGACTTAACCGCACTGCTGGTGCTGTTTGTATCGCTCAGGATTCTTTACATGTTTATATAATCACTGGGTTAATTAGAGGATGCCGGGCTGGTAGGACTGTCGGGTAAATTTGAAAATTTAATATGGAGACTGAGTGAATGATTAATATAAGTGATAAGATAACCACTGTTAGAATTGCGAGGGCGAGGGCTATTGTAGAGATGGCTCCCGAAACCGTTCAAAAAATACTAAACCGTGAAGTGCCCAAAGGGGATGTGCTTGAATTTATTAAGGCGGCTGCTATGGTAGGGGCGAAAAAGACCCCTGAGCTTTTGTTATTCTGTCACAATATTCCTATTGAGTGGGTTCGCACGGAGACAGAAATTGAAGACGGGAAGAGGATAATAATTGACGTAACCGTGCAATCTATGGCTAAGACGGGTTGTGAGATGGAAGCTCTAACGGCTGCAAGCTGCGCCGCGCTTACGGTATATGACATGTGCAAGCCTCTGGATAAGAGTATGGAAATTCTGTCCGTCAAGCTCCTTGAGAAATCGGGCGGTAAGTCGCAGTTTAAAGAGAAAATTCCAGAAGGTATGAAAGCAGGCGTGCTTGTGATCTCAGATTCTGTTTCCGCCGGGAAAAAGCAGGACACGGCGGGGAAAAATATTCTACAGAAACTTGAGGAAGTCGGTATTGACGGCGCCGAGTACAGAATTGTGCCTGATGAAAGCGAAGATATAAGAAACTCCGTCAGTCAGTGGTGCGAAAGCGGATATCATCTCGTAATCACGACCGGCGGAACAGGCCTTTCCCCCAGGGATAATACGCCAGAGGCTATTGCCCCGCTGATTGAGAAGGAAATACCCGGAATAATGGAGGCGGCTCGCAGCTACGGCCAGCATAGGACCCCTTACTCTATGCTTTCAAGAGGCAGTGCCGGACTCAGGGGAAAGACGCTGATACTGACACTTCCGGGCTCATCAAAAGGCGCTGCGGAATCAATGAATGCGCTATTTCCGTATGTTCTTCACCTTTACAGGATGATGGAGGGAGGAAAACACTGATTTCCCGAGCCGCTTTGTATTCACTCCAGAACGGAATTGATTTTTCAGTAGAAGCATTGGATCGAGCGCTTACAAATCTTATCGGCTACTTCTGTTTTTTTTTGCAAGGCCGGCTTACTTCAAAAGTCTATTTTTAGCGCGTTCCAAAGCGCTTCCGCCGGATGATAGGCGCGCCTGTGGGCGCCGTCCTTTATCTGATGACGGCAGCTGGTGCCGGGGGCGACAACGAGTACATCCTCACCATGTTTTCTCACAGTTGGGAGGAGCACCAGCTCTCCTACCTTCATAGATACATCAAAATGCTCACTCTCGTATCCAAAAGAGCCTGCCATCCCGCAGCACCCCGATGGGATCAGCTCTACACTGTAGTTCTCAGGGATGGAGAGCATCTTCTTTGAGTGGTCAAGTGTAGACAGAGCTTTCTGCTGACAGTGACCGTGGAATATAATTTCCTTTTTATCTTTACTGAAACTGTTTGCCGTAATATTTCCTTTGTCGATTTCTCTAGAAATGAACTCATCAAATAAATAGGTGTGACTCGCAATATCTTTTGATGCTTTTTTAACGTCATCTTCGGCTAGATCAGGATATTCGTCTCTAAAGCTGAGAACAGCTGAGGGCTCTATGCCAACCAGCGGAGTGTCTTCGGTAATCAGGTCTTTGAAAATCCT
Source organism: Deltaproteobacteria bacterium (assembly GCA_029262255.1). Taxonomy (GTDB): domain Bacteria; phylum Desulfobacterota_D; class UBA1144; order Nemesobacterales; family UBA2774; genus CR02bin9. The sequence continues at coordinate 1,165 of JAJCZT010000101.1, read as the reverse complement.
GAGATTCTTATTCGCAATAACTTTCGCTTCACGAATCAGTCCCTTTGAGATGTGCGCCCGTCCGCTTTCCTCATGCTCAATCACCTCAGGATAGTAACCTAGCTTGTCTAACAGCTTAATCATCGTAATGCCGATCTCGGCATCTAAGTAATTGGTGAATTCGTCGCAGAAGACATAGACCTTGCCGTTTTTCCCCGATTGCAACGAGCTTTTATTCTTTTTATACCAATCCCTTGTTGTTTGAAGACAAAGAGGCGGGACTGATCTATGTAGCGCGAATCCTGTCAGTTTTTTAATGATAGGAGCTGTAACGGAATTGCTGAACATAAAATTATAAGCCTGTGGAAATACAGAATTGAGTTTCGCAAATTTGTTAAAATTAGCAATCATTCGAGAGCGCGTAGGCACCCCGTGTTTATCGTAATAATGCTGCAAAAACTCTCCTTTAAGCTTAGCCATATCCACATCTGACGGGCACTCGGACTTGCACCCTTTGCAAGACAGGCAAAGATCCAGCACATCGTGTATTTCCTCGTTCTGAAAAGGGTCGGCATTGCTTGAATGGGTGAATATTTCCCTTAACATGTTGGCCCTGGCTCTGGTTATATGCGTTTCATCCCGAGTGGCCATATAAGATGGACACATAGTGCCGCCTGTGTGCTCAGTCTTGCGGCATTCAGCCGTGCCGATACATCTCTCGGCGTGTCCCACGAATCCTTCCTTGCCAAAATCAAACACAGTTTCAAAACGAGGTTCCTTATAGTCTCCATCGTATCTCAGGTTTATGTTATTCCTTGGGGCATTTACAATCTTCGTGGGATTAAAAATCCCCTGCGGATCCCAGGTGGTTTTGACATCTTTCATTAGGTTATAAATCTTTTCCCCTAACATAAACTCTGTGAACTCGCCGCGTAACCAGCCGGTTCCGTGCTCCCCTGAGAGAAATCCCTTATATTTTTTTACAATCTTGGCCGTCTCTAAGGTGATATCTCTAAATAACTGGACCCCTTCCTTAGTCTTCGTATTGAAATAGGGCGTAATGTGGAGCTCGCCCGCGCTTGCGTGAGCGTAATACATTACAGGCAGGTTGTTTTTCTTTAAGAGCGCGTCTACTTCCTGTATAAAATCAGGAAGGTCGTCAATCGATACAGCGCAGTCGTCTATA
>JAJCZT010000100.1 GCA_029262255.1 Deltaproteobacteria bacterium | reverse complement strand
TTTAAGCTGCGGCAGCTGGATTATCAGCGCCCCTGCCTGGAGTCTTTTCTCTCGCATGTTTTCCGCAATTTGTTTGAATTTGTTGCCAATCGGATCGGTCTCGAAATATTTGGAGGCTTTTAAGTAGCTTATATTTTCTCTTACCAATATCTTGGAATTTGTAAATCTATAGCTCTTGATGTTTAGATTGGCATCTAAATTTACGAGTAAAGAAAGAGCCTTCTTCTCGGTCCCCGCTACAAGACTAAGCCTTTGTTTTATTAACTCAGAGGGAAACATATGTATGTGATTCTCAGGCAGATATATTGTCTCGCCCCGGCGGGCCGCTTCATCGTCCATGCCGCTCCACTTAGGGACATATGCCGCAACATTCGCGATGTGGATACCAAGTGTAGTTCCCTCTTTTGTTTCTTCAATTGATATGGCGTCGTCTATGTCCTGCGTGTTCTCATCATCAACAGAAAACACTTCCAGACCGGTTAGGTCTTCCAGGCCTTCATCTGAGAAGGGTTGCTCAAGTATTTCATCGACTTCCTGAATTACCTTTTTTGGAAAATCATTGCTTATAGAAAACCTTTTAATTAAAGGGTCTTCGTCTTCTTTCCAAGCTCCTGTTTTTACTAAGAATTCGATTGCGCCTTCTATATCTTTGATTCCTATTTCCGACAAGAAGGATTTCACCTCTGCGGCTCTACTGAATTTATCCACGTGGATTACGTAGCTTTTGATAAGATCAATATACTCTTGCGGGTCAAAGCTCTCCTTTAAGTTCTCACCGTTTCCACTAATGAGCTGTTTTGCCCATACAAGCGCCTGTAGACGGTACTCTTTCTTTGCGGCTTCGGCCTCTTTTTTAGCAATTAGTTCTTCAACCTCAGAAGCTTCTCTGGCATAATAACCCGTTACTCCTCTTTTAAAATAGCTGTCACTTTTATCTACAGCCCAAAATAATTGTAAAGTCTGCTCGTCTAATATATTGCTATCGCCAAAATAGAGCTCTACAAGATCATTAAATGTAATCTCATCCTCTTGGCCGCCAACGCACTCCCACAAAGTCTTTAAATCGATTTTTTCTTTGCCCTCTTCGAGGTTTCTTCTAACTTCCCTTAACTTAAGCTTTTTTTCCGGCTGGGTGAAATTGCCTTCGATCATAATTCCTGAGTTATAAGCAATCTTTTCTACATCTATTGAGATATCCTTTCCTTCCTCGGAGAAGATATTCGCTTTATCTCCAAGGGCGTCAGAGAATATTCCAAAAGACGGTTCTTTTCGTTTCCTGAACAATATAAGTTCGTTGGCTTTAGGCATTTTCATAGTCATTGGGTATTAGTTTTTATTAATTTGAAGAAGTTTTAAAGACTCTTGTGCAACTATTCTAACACAGGATCAAAATGTGTCATTCATATGGGATAAATCATCAGGATTGTTCCCTGAATTGAGTTAATTCTTCTAATAACCAGACACTAGATTTTATCGGGTCATTATCACCGCAATAAACAAGATAGAACTTGCCGCTCATTGTACTTTTAGTGCCCGAATATTCTATAAACTCCTCAGTTGTCGTGATCTGACCTCTGAAATGCTTATATTTTCTTTTTATATGTTCGGATGCTTTTTCCCCATCGTATTTCTTTTTGTTCCTCTCAAATGAGCACTCTGTAGTTTCGACAAATTCGAGCAGGTGCTCCACTTCAGGTTTTTGTGATTCTGAAACGTCCGCGAAGGAATCTATAGCTTTTAAAGCCAAAAAAGAAGCAAAAATAAATATAAATATCGAGGTAAATTTAGTCATGAATTAAGTATTCAGTTGCCATGTTTGAATATCAAGAAGTTTTTATGCGGATAGAGAAGACTTGTATTTAATAGCTGCTTTTACAAAATCTCTGAAAAGCGGATGTGGCTCAAGCGGGGTGGACTTAAACTCCGGATGGAACTGACAGCCTACAAACCAGGGATGGTTATCAAGCTCAATCATCTCAACCAATTCCTCATCAGGCGATAGTCCGCTAAAGATAAGTCCGTTATTTGATAATGTCTGACGGTAAGAATTGTTTACTTCGTAACGGTGACGGTGTCTCTCTGAGATTTCATTTTTCCCATAAGCGGCTTGTGCAAAAGTACCGCTTCCCAGAATACACGGATAGGCTCCCAGTCTCATTGTACCGCCCATATCGTTTATTCCCCGCTGATGCTCCATAAGATCAATCACAGGGCTTACGACATCCTCAGAGAACTCCCTTGAATGCGCCTCTTTAATGCCGCAAATAGTTCTGGCAAATTCTACTACAGCCATTTGCATTCCCAGGCATATTCCAAAAAAAGGAATGTTTTGCTCACGAGCGAATCTAATAGCTTCGATTTTTCCTTCAAATCCTCGTTTGCCAAATCCTCCCGGTACGAGTATTCCGTGTACATCATTTAAGAGTGATTCGACCCCTTGGGATTCTATGTCTTCTGAGTCGACGTACTTGATCTTAACCCGGAATTCATTTGCCATGCCCCCGTGATCCAGAGCTTCGTGCAGGCTCTTATAGGAGTCTTTTAGACTTATATATTTCCCGACAACTCCAATGGTCACCTCTGATTTAGGATTTTTGAATTTATCGGCAATCTCAACCCAATTGGAAATATCGGGTTTCTTAGTCCACATTTTTAAATAATCAATGATAATTTGATCCAGTTTTTCGTGATGTAAGAATATAGGGACTTCATAGATGGACGCTACGTCTATTGCGGTAATTACAGCTTCGTTTTTTACATTACAGAAAAGCGCGATTTTTTCTTTGAGTTCCTGAGGTAGATGCCTTTCCGTTCGGCAAAGCAAAATGTCGGGCTGAATACCTATTTGCAGCAGCTCTTTGACACTGTGCTGAGTGGGTTTTGACTTGAGCTCGCCCGCCGCAGCCAGGTATGGGACAAAGGTTAGATGAATAAATAGCGTGTTCTCCCTACCCAGATCAGTCCTAAGCTGCCTTACGGCTTCCAAGAATGGAAGGCTTTCAATGTCGCCGACTGTTCCGCCGATTTCTACTATAACTACATCGTTATCGTTTGCTACCGCCAGTACTCTCTCTTTTATCTCATCCGTAATATGAGGAATTACCTGGACTGTTTTGCCAAGGTACTTCCCTTCCCTCTCCTTGGAAATTACTGAATTGTATATCCTGCCGCTAGTAAAATTGTTCTTCTGAGAAAGGTTTGAATGAGTGAAGCGTTGATAATGCCCCAGATCCAAGTCAGTTTCCGCCCCGTCGTCAGTAACATAGACTTCCCCGTGCTGTAGAGGGTTCATAGTTCCGGGGTCAACATTGATATAAGGGTCTAATTTCTGAAGAGTTACTTTGAGTCCCCTGCTTTCAAGGAGTGCACCGATAGATGCGGCAGCGAGCCCTTTTCCTAAGGACGACATAACACCACCGGTTACAAATATGAATTTTGTCTTTTCCAACTAACTAAAAACCTCAGAATTTAAAGAGTTTTAAGGCGGGACCATGCAGGTCTTTATTAATATATTCCAAAGCTTGTGATCTGGCAATACTAAAATGCAGAAAAATGTACAATTTATAAAAAAACTGTATAGATTCTAGAAATGATTACCGATGAATATCCTAATTTAACCAGGGGCAATTTTGACAGATTAGCGACATTTATTGGCATAATATAGGTAGCAAGCCCTATATATTCAATTTATACTTAAACTCCATTAGTAAAAAGGGGATATTCTTTGAGTCAGGAAAACACAAGAAAACATATTGAAAAGGTTGTCAGTCAGTTCACCAAGCAAGCAATCCCATTTGCAGAATTGAGCATACATCTCGGTGCTATGGAACTTCTTGTAGAGATGTCAGAGGTCAATAACAAAGACGAAGTACTTGATGTAGCATGTGGTCCCGGGCTTGTGGCTTGTGAATTTGCCCGGCATGCCTCGCATGTAACGGGGATAGATATCACAGAAGCTATGATAGATCAGGCTCGTGAGAAGGGGCGGGGAAATAATCTTAGCAACGTATCATGGAAAATCACAAACGCTGTTCCCCTGCCCTTTGATAATGATAGTTTCTCGCTTGTGATTACGCGCTACAGCTTCCATCATTTTCTTGAACCCGAGAAAGCACTTGAGGAGATGATACGGGTATGCAAGCCTGGCGGATGCGTGCTTGTTGCTGATGTTTGTGTCAAGGATGAGCACTCAACCAAATATGACCGAATGGAAAAGATCCGGGATGATTCACACGTACATGCTCTCACTGAGTCTGAATTTACGGAAATGTTTCAACTCTCGGGCCTCACAGACATTAAACGAAGTGGCTACGGGCTGGATACGGAAGTTAAATCACTTCTGAGCGCATCATCTCACACGCCTTCAGATAGTGAAGAGGTCCTGAATATGATAACCACGGATATAGGGGTTGATAACTTAGGTATAAACGCTCGCTACGAGGGGGAGCAGTTAATGTTTACGTTCCCTATTGCAGTTTTTACCGGAAAGAAAGAATAAAGATTAGACTGCTACTCTATGATAGAGGGCAAATAGAAAAGTCAGTTCTGTTTACCTTTAAGGTATTGGGCAAGCAATTCACAAGCTTTTGCACGGTGACTGATCCGGTTTTTTGTCTCAGGCCCTACTTCGGCCATTGTTTTTTCTCTATCGGGCAAATAAAAGACAGGGTCATATCCGAAGCCGCCCTCGCCTCTTGGTTTGTCCAGAATAACGCCCTCGCAAAATCCCTCAATGACTAATTCCTCTCCGTTGGGATCAACCAGGGCCAGGACGCATACGAATCTGGCTTTTCTATCGGGATTGTCTCCAAGCTCAGCTAAGAGCTTTTCTATGTTGGTTTTATCAGTCGCGCCCTCTCCTGAATACCTGGCTGAGTACACACCCGGGCGCCCGTTAAGTGCGTCTACCACAAGACCGGAATCATCAGCAAGTGTTAACTTGTCCGAATATTGGGCAATCTCGCGAGCTTTTTTTAATGCGTTGTCACGGAATGTTAGCCCGTCTTCTATAACCTCAGGTGGAGAGCCAATATCGCTTAGAGATATTACATTCCCAAAAACCCCTTCTAAAAGTTTTGAGAATTCTCTTGCTTTCCCCTTATTGCCGGTTGCCAGTACAACTTCGTTTATCATCTTTATTCCGCAAGGACTTCTTTTTGCTTTTTGATTAACTCTTTTATTCCTTTTTCTGCAAGCTTGACCATTTCTGTGAGCTTGTTTTTGCTAAAGGGTTTCCCCTCGGCAGTTCCCTGCACTTCAACAAGTAGCCCGGCTCCGGTCATTGCGACGTTCATATCTACCTCGGCTGCCGAGTCCTGCTCATAGTCCAAATCAAGAGCAAGTTTGTTGTCTATAATTCCTACGCTGACGGCGGCAATAAAATCCTCTATTGGATTTTCCTCTATAAATCCTTCCCTTGTTAGAAATAGAGCGGCTTCAGATAGTGCTACGAACGCTCCCGTGATAGATGCTGTCCTGGTTCCTCCGTCCGCTTGCAGGACGTCACAGTCTATGGTTATAGACCGCTCGCCTAATTTGTCCAGGTTTATTACAGCTCTTAGCGCTCTGCCGATGATCCTCTGTATCTCATGCGATCTTCCCCCGATCCGTCCCCTGACGCTGTCTCTTCTTACCCTTTCGGTGGTCGCTCTCGGGAGCATGGCGTACTCTGTTGTAACCCAGCCCTTTCCAGTGTCTTTCAAAAAACGTGGAACACTTTCTTCAACAGTAGCCGTGCAAAGCACTTTGGTATCGCCCATTTCTATGAGAGCGGAGCCTTCGGCGTTTTTCATAATACCCCGGGTGATTTTTACGGCTCTAAGCTGATCCAGTTTTCTTTTCTTTGTGCCCACTTCTGATCCCCTTTGTAAAAATTAGTTGGAAAATAATACCATAGATATACCTAACAACTTAAATTCATATGGTTTTTTAAGGTTTTTGGTTATTTCGGGTCGGGCTCGCTAAGCTCAACTAATGACATTAAAGGTGCGTTTGTTATAGATCAGTCTCGTTAGGGAGCAGGTCTGAATTTAGCTGTCTGCTTTGCTTCGTACATGGCTGAGTCTGCATGATGGAGAAGCTGTTTGGTATCCTCGCCATCATAGGGAAATACAGCTATGCCAATGCTTACACGGGGGGCGTATTGCTCGCCGTTAAGCCCAAAGGGCTTGTTCAGGACAATTTGAATCTTGTCGGCCGCAATGCGGGCATCGGCCTTATTCTGCAAGTTAGTGAGGAGAACGACGAACTCATCTCCACCAACACGGGCCGCCGTGTCCGACTCGCGGATATGTTTCTGAAGTCGCAGCGCTACCTTTCTTAGGACGAAATCCCCTGCCTGGTGGCCCATCTTGTCATTCACTTCCTTGAATTTGTCGATGTCGAGGTACAAGACCCCAACGCAGTGGTCGTAGCGGCGGGCTCCGGCAATCGCGACGGAGAATCTGTCATCAAACATGATGCGATTGGGGAGACCCGTGAGGCTGTCCGTATGACTTAGATGGGAGAGCTGGAGCACGGTCTCGTAATGCCGTTTCGTCCTTCTGGCATTGGACCACACCTGCCAGAATATCAGACCGATTAGAAATACTGCGAACACCAGTGTACTCACAATCAGCCCTCGGACCGCTAGCGCTCCTGCTTTGATATCATAGTGTAGTGGTTTCTCACCATGCGCAAGCTCATCCATTACAGTTAGGAATGCGGTTGAGTTTTTTTGCACGAGTGCGTCGTATTCGTCATGTCCCTTATGGTCGTATTCGTCATGTCTCTTATGATTGTACGGATCTGTCGCAAGGGCCGTCTTTTTGTTCACCAGATCTAACTCGAGCGACACCCAGGCCTCATAGCTAAGTTTGAGCTGCATAAGGTTCTCTTGGAGCTCCTCGTTATAGTTTGCGAGTTTGAGGTATCTCAAAAGTAGCTGGCGCCCCTCGTATATCGCGCTTTTAACGCCGGAAATTGCGGAAGCCTCATCAGTGGACTGCGATAGGAGTGCCTCAGCTTTCTTTAATCTAAAGAACGGGCGTCTCATTTGATCAAGCATCTGAATCGCTACTCTCCCGTTCTCACCACGCTGCATATCCTGGAAGTACCCGTAATGGAAAACCGTAGCGCCATAAAGCAGCGCTCCAAGAATTCCCAACAAAATGGCAATCAAAGTATCGTTTTGGAGCCATTTGTGCCCCTGTTTTTCCTGCAATTCCTGTTTCATAGTAAAGTGGTTGTTGCCTAACTATTAATTATAATTCGGGTTTTTGTGTAAGCCCTCCGCTAAGAAGGCTGTACAGTAAAAATTAGAGATTTTTGACGTTCTGGAACTCTGATTTACTTACTTTTCATGAGTTATGTTCTCTAGTGCCGAATGTGGTTTGAACTAGTTGCCATCTCTTCTAAAAATTTTCTATCTTTTCCCTTACTTTGTCAAGTGACAAGATTTATCAAATAACGTGCTTTGTTAAATGATAAAAATCAGGATGTGTTTAAATATTTATACCCAAAGCTCCCGTTGAAAGATTCTATAACGGGCAGCTCTATCAGGCATCTATTCTAAAAACTTTATTGGATTTAATACCTAAATATACTCTTTAGTTCCTTCTGAAAATATTCCAGACAAATTTTGATTTTTTCACTCTCTGCAAGTTCCTTTTGGGTAATCAGCCATATGGGAGAGCTGAATTTCGGATCGGGCTCACTAAGCTCAACCAGGGAATTGTCCATACTCTTGTAAACAGACGGCAGAAGCCCGATTCCAAGTCCCGCCTTAACGCCGGAGTATATACTCTCCATTGAATTTGTTCTAAGAGCGATGTTCTCATCTTCAATTTTAGTTCTTAGCCACTTTGTAGATTTTATATTGCCGATCTTCTCACTACCCAATATGAAATAATTGTCTGTAAAAAATTTAGGAGAACCTTTCTTCGGCTTAGCTTTTAAGTAATCTTTTACCGCATACATCGCCCAGGTGCCTTTTCCAATTTTTACAGCATGCTCGTGGGGCTCCACTTCCTCTGATGATCGAATAGCCAGGTCGGCTTCTCTCTTGTAAATATCAAAAAATTCTTCCGCTACCGTAATCTCTAGTTTTAATTGCGGGTATAGCTTATGGAATTTAACAAGCAGGGGCGGTAATACTACATTCGCTATGACATTTGTGGTTGTAATGTTTACCGTTCCAAAGATACCTGAGAGATTTTCTGTTAAGTACAGATCTATCTTTTTTATCTCTTTGCCCAAACCCGCAGACTTTCTTGCAAGACCTTCCCCCCAAGGGGTTAGTATATAACCCTGCCCTGTCCTTTTAAGGAGCTTCCTTCCGGTTTTCTTCTCAAGTCTTAATATTCTCCTGTATACGGTTGTCTGGTCTATATCCAGTTGCCTAGCCGCTTTGGACAAGTTTAGTGTTTTAGAAGCTTCGAGAAATACTTTTAAATCGTCCCAATTGTACATAGCAAATCTCCTTGGAGGTGGATTTCGTACTCTGCAATTATGCAGCATATAATCTGCAAACAAACTGATTGACTCGCAAACATGCAGGGCATATTATACTACTAAAACCAACGATGGGACAACTTTAAAGGACGAGGCAACTTTAAAGAAGTCGAAATAAAAGCAAGATTTAATAAAATGGGCTTAAGAGAAGAAGAAAGGAGTTCCATCAAAATGGGCACAGCATGAAATCAATCAAGGAGGGATGATATGAAGAATATCATTAGTAGACTTAAAATTAATCTGTTCCTAGGCTTAATTGTTTCTGTATTTTTGTTGTTGCCAATGAGCAGTTTAAGGGCAGAGGAAGATGTGCTGCCAGCGCCCCAATTGGTGACTAACGCATGGATGTTCATTGTTGGATTTGAGGCGGATCCTAAAGCCCTGAAGGCTTTTTTACCCGAAGGACTAGAGCCTCATCCCAACAACAGAGTGGTTTTAAATATGTATACGGTGCCCGATGGTACAGAAACATCGGGTTTTGGAGACTATACGCTGACCTACGTAACTGTTGAAGTTAATGGACATGATTCCTATACAAAAGACGCTCCTGCTGGATATCCAGGCCGTTATTTCACTTACTATTTTAATAGCTCCCCCAAAATGAGGGCATTTGCCAAAGCTGCTGGAATACCCGCTGAGCCCGGGTTTACAACGACAACTGTGAAAGACGGGAAACTCACGGCAACGCTTGAGGTGGACGGAAAACCTTTTATCGTATCAACAGCGGATGTTGGATCTGAGTTTCAGGGAGTTGTAGGCGGGCATTTAAATTACTTTGGTCTCCTGGAAACCCCGCAGACCCGTCAGGTTGTTAAATACCCTATTCCATGGATCGGATATCCGGTTACGACTGAAAATGCGACTGTTTCTTTCGACATGCCCAAGGATAATCCCCTGTATAAATTAAAACCCAAAAAAGTAGATTGGGCAGTTTGGATAAAAGGAAGTTTTGTCTATCCACAGTATCAGGTTATTCACGAGTCAAAAACGACAACAAAAAAATAATATAACAAAGCACCGGCCTCGATTGAGGCCGGTGCTTGTATGTGATGAAACATGCTATACTCATATTGATTAAAGACTGTCGAGTATAAAAAATAGCGGGAGGAAAATTAAATGAAATTTGGAATTGGATATTACAGCTTGCAATCACCATCCCATAATCCAAGGGATCATAAGGATCTTTATTCTGAAATGCTGGAGGAAATTACAGCAGCTGAGGATTTGGGTTTTGAATCCGCGTGGCTTACCGAGCATCATTTGCTTGACGATGGTTATTGTCCGTCATTGTTGGTCACAGCGGCTGCTATAGCTGCTCGTACGAAAAAAGTTAGAATAGGGACGGGAATTTACTTAATGCCGCTTCATGACCCCATAAGGACCGCGGAGGACGCAGCGATTGTGGATTTGATTTCGAATGGACGGTTGATATTGGGTCTCGGGCTTGGTTATAGACAGGAAGAATTTGATCTTTTTGGAAGGTCTTTAAAAGAGCGAAAGGGTCGAATGGAAGAGAGTATCGAGATATTAAATAAGTGCTGGTCCGAGGGCGAGTTTAGCTTCAACGGACGGTACTACAATTATGAGAATATAAATGTAACGCCAAAACCTGTTCAGAATCCCCTGCCGATATGGATAGGCGCTTTCTCTGAGCCTGCGATAAAGCGCGCGGCACGCATGAACGCTCCATTGTTTATAGCCGCAATCGGGGTTATTCCGATCATAAAATACTTAATCGATATGCACAGAGGATTTCTAAAAGAGTTCGGCCACGATCCGGATAAAATCGAACAGCCCGTTGTCCGGGAAGTCTATGTTTCCTCAGACGGCAGAGCGAAAGCATGGGATAAGATAAAAGAGAATATTACATATACGGCAAAAGGTTATGCCTCCTGGGGGTCTTTTGTTGACAGAGAAGGTAATCTCATCTCTGATCCTGCGGATCCTTCAATTGATGATATTGCTCTTGAGCAATCAATCGTCGGAAGCCCTGAGGAATGTATAGAAACCATTAATAAATATAAAGAGGCAATTCCCATGGATCCCCTTATCTGCAGGTTTAAGTTCCCCGGATTAAGCCACCGTGACGCAATGGAGTCTATGAAGCTGTTCGCAAATGAAGTCATGCCGTATGTGAAGTAGTATCTAAAGTATTTTATTGCGGGTTCGTTTATTCCTTAACTATCAGACAGGTTCCTATTGCCCAAAATAATTCCTGGTCTTGATGGTAGATACCACCCTCATTTGCCACTATGTACCCGTTTAGTTTTGGCTTAGGTACTACAGTTTTTGCTACCCATCTAATTTGCAGTTCCAAATCAGGTTTTACCGGGGCCCTGAATTCCCCTTCAATCCTCATTCCCATCACGAGGTATCCCGGAGCAAGATATGTGGCGATTGATCCCATAAATAAAGAGCTGCTCTGGGGTCCGCTTGCAATGATACTTCCAAACCGAGTGGATTTAGCTACTGTTGCATTATGATGAAGAGGATTAAAGTCTCCAGAGAGTTTGGCAAAAGTGGAAATTTCTTCTTCGGTAAGTTTAATGGTCTTCTCGAACTTGAAACCTGCTTCTACCGGTGAAGGAAAATCAACTTTGTCTGACATATTTTTAATATACTTATTACCGATTAACTCATCAATACGAGGCGGTATAGTGTCTACTATATAAATTTGATGGAGGCGCAGGGAATCCGGGACAGGCGCGGGAGATTATTGGACGAATTATTGATTGCTTTAAAAAAGAGTAATCAGGGCTTTTTTTCTATCCCCGGTCTAAATAGCATGGGGAGATAAACAACTGCGAATATAAGGAAGGATAAAAGCCACAGCAGCTGTGAGACTCCGATCCAAGTCTGATAAAGGCTGATATCTATTAGCGGAAAGAATACTCTTACAATGGCTCCCGCAAACAAAATACTGAAGATCCAAAATAGTATCTTCGGCGGATCAAATACGTTTCTTCCGGTATGTCCCAGAATCACACGGGACATAAAGCCGATTGTCATAATGCCTATTCCCCCGTAGGTAAAGCTGTGAAGGGGCAGGAAATCTAAGATATTAAAATATGGGGAGAGGAATTTTAGACCGAAGCCGACGGCAATCCACGAATAAGCGACAAAAAGGACCCATAGAAGAGGCTTACTCCATATCCTGTTTGAGTACCACCCAAATAATCTGATCGAGTAAATTATGGCGAGTATGCCCGAGATTATTGATACGGCGAAGGGGTATGTAAAAAATAGATCCAAGATGAAAAATATTAAGAAAAACACCAGGCTTAGGATATCGATCACACGCCAGTTCTTAGGCTCGAATTTAAAATCTAATCCGTTCCTGATAAAGATAGGTATCATTCTCCGCCCCATTAAGAGAATTATCGATATGACCAGGTACAGGGCCGAGTACACTCCGAGGTATTGGCCGTTTGATATGAGCCCTGCCATGCCGAGATAAAAAATAACATTAGCCACAGCTACAATAGCTATATGCGAGACCAGTCCCATCTTGTCCCATGCGCCTGCGCTTATTATCGGATACGCCACTCTTATGCTGAGAACAATCATGAATAAGCAATCAAAGATTGCCCCGATTTCATAGGGGATATAGGTGATTAGGCTAAGAGAGATTGAGACTCTCGCCGCGATCCAGAGAATTATTAATGCTACGAGTACTGATTTGTTCTCTATATTTTTGCCTAACCAGTACTTCTCTACCGTTAACACAAAGCCCGCTATAACAGCCATCGCATAGCCGAACAGCATCTCGTGCGCGTGCCACATCGTAGGGGATATGCCCTCAAAATTAAGCGGGAGCTTAATGGTGTAGAAGAGTGTCCAGATTGTCATATAAAACAGCGATGATATCGCCGCCAGTATAAAAAAGGGCCTGTATGGTGATTCTAATATCGTAAATGGCTTATCGTTGTTTGTGTTTATCCGCTTCATCGCTTGTTTTTATATACCTCTCTGTGATAGGTAGCGGAAATATTACTTGTCTATTTAATCTAGTAAAGTTTCTATAAGAATTAGTTTGGGAGTACAGAGGGGATTGGTATTGTTAAACAATATTGTTAAACAGTAAGGTGCAATTTTGGGTTTATTGCTATAAATCATGACTGGTGGAGGCGCCGGGAATCGAACCCGGGTCCGAGAAAGAGACTCACAAGGCCTCTACATGCTTAGTCTATTATTGTGTCTCGCAACGAAGTTACCAATAGACAGGGTTTTCGCTGCCAGCTCAAAGTGAAGTCTCGTCGTCAGGCGCCTTGAGCACCACCATCGGACCAGCCCGTATAGTTGTCGCCTCATTTAAATCCACGGGCGGGATTTAAGGAGCCGTCGCCGCTCTATTTAGGCTGCGAGTGCATAGTCATTTTCGGCACTTGTGTGTGCTCCGCCAGTTTTACGAGTTAGCAGAAGCTCGGCATGCAGCACAAGCTATCCCATTCCCCGTCGAAGCCAGTACGCCCCCATGTCAAAGAACAATAATCATGATAAAAAATAATGCATAATCCACAACGAACTATTTATTCCTATACTAATATAATACACTACTAGTTGCGCCTTTTCATGGCCCTTTCCATCTCTCTGTCAGCTTCTCTCTTTTTAATATCATCACGCTTGTCATGGTGCTTCTTACCTTTGGCAAGCGCAATCTCAACTTTCGCGCGGCTGTTTTTAAAATACATCTTAGTCGGAATTAATGTGAATCCCCTTATCTGTGTTTTTCCGATCAACCGATTGATCTCTCTTTTGTTGAGAAGGAGCTTTCTTTCCCTGCGGGGATCGTGATTAAATATGTTTGCCGCCTCATAGGGAGCTACATAACTGTTAACAAGAAAAACCTCTTCATCACGCAGCATCGCGAAGCTCTCCTTAATACTCGCCTGATTAGCACGGAGTGATTTTACCTCTGACCCCTTAAGCACAATTCCGGCCTCAAACTTTTCCTCTATATCATAATCCCTTCTAGCCCTTGGATGGGTACAAATTACTTTCTCCATGCCGATAATATAATAATTAACGCCCGTAAATCAACTTGACATATACTCAAAAGAATGCAATTTGAATATGATGTCTCGCATAATCTTAATCTTAATTTTTTTATTCATCTCCACAATTACATATGCCCGGGAGAATAATCAGACAATAAGAGCGGCGCAGGTCTTTCATTCCGAAGCAAGTAACTATGTAGAGTTTGAAAAAGAAGTCGTTCATATGAAAGCCCTCGGGATAAACAGCATTATCTTCAGAGTGTTCGGCAATGGGGGCGATCGTATTTACAAGCTCGCCAATCCGGGGTCTAAAACGGGGGTCTATTTCAAAACCTCCCGCTCTCCGGTTCTGGGCGATCTGCTCGGCAACGTAACTGCGATAGCACACAAGCACGGGATAAAAGTTTTTGCCTGGATGACGACAAGGCATGCGACCTATGGCATGGCGGGCGATGTTTTGGACCGTGAATATTCTCTCCCCGAGAGGCAATATAAAACCCTGCCCAAGCTTGATCTCTTTAATGACAAAGCGATATGGGAGCTTCAAAACCTATATAGGGATCTAGCAAAATATCCGATAGACGGGGTGCTCATACAGGACGATTTTGTTATGCGCCACATGGAGGGGTTTGGGACTGAGGCCAAGATTAACTATGCGAATACTTTTAATAGAGCGCTGGACGCTAAAAATATGTACAGCGATCTCGAGCTACAGCCAAACGGCAGGGTAAAGAGAATTGTATACACTGATGAGTTCCGGCAGTTTCAGGACTGGAAGAATAAGCGCTTAAACTTAGTTGCCGAGAAGTTGATCGGGACTCTTAAAGAAACTAATCCAAAATTGGAAGTTGCGTTAAATGTGAGCTACGAGCTTTTTCATAAGCCCAAGAATGCGCTCTCATGGTTTGCTCATGATAAAACTCTGGCAAGGAAGTTTAATTACGTAGCGGTGATGGCTTATCAGGACCAGATAATGAAGGAGCTACGTATAAATCTTTATGAAGCGGGAGATTTAATTGCGGATAATACCAGAGGCGCTATTTCTGTTATGGGCAGCCCTGAGCGGGTGATTATGAAGATACAGACTATGGATTGGGATACGAGGAAGGAGCTTCCCTCTGAGGAGATAAGATACATCTATCAAAAGGTAGAGTCCGCCTCAAGTGATGTGGGTATCGCTCTTGTGCCGTGGGAGAATGGGAGGAATTTGGGTTTTTTGAAAGTAAAAAAACAGATTAAAGATGAGACCCTGAAACAAGTTCAGGGTGACGGATTAAAGGACTAGATTCTGAAACAATACTGAAATGATCCCGGATCGTAGTTCGGGACAGGATTCAGGGCATGGTTCAGGGTGACTAAAAGAGTCTTGTGCTATCCAACTTTGTCATACCCGAATGGTTTTATCGGGTATCCAGAAAAAGACCAGACTCTTCGCTCAGCTCAGAGTGACAACTTTAGAACAACTTCTTGCTATCCAGCATCAGCGTTACAGGTCCCCAATTAACAAGATGAACATCCATCATCGCGCGGAATTTTCCAGTGGCTACTTTGAGCCCTCGTTCTCTTATTTTCTCCACAAACTGCTCGTATAAATTCTCAGCGATCTCTGCAGGAGCGGCTTTATCAAAAGACGGGCGTCTGCCTTTTCTGCAGTCGCCGTAGAGTGTGAATTGAGAGACGACGAGTACTTCACCTCCGATATCTAAGACAGAGAGATTCATCCTTCCCTCCTCGTCCTCAAAAATCCTGAGATTAAGTATCTTGTCGACCAGATACTCAACATCGTGCCCGGCATCTTCCTTGCCGGCCCCAAGCAGCACAAGCGCACCCTTCCCTATCTGGCCTATAACTTCGCCGTCAACTTCTACACTGGCTTCTTTTACTCGTTGTAGGATTATTCGCATGATGTATTGTTTGGTTCAGTCCAATTAAAAAGATTGTTCTTGGAAACACGCAAAATTGCAGTGGGTTAATTTAAAGACAATGGGGGAGCGAAGTTAGCCTCACTCCCCCAAGGTTTTATTCTTATCTTATAAAGTTACTACCCTTCCAAAATAAATGTAATTCTAAGATGCGCTCTATACTCAGCTACCTGACCGTCTTCTCCGATAGATGCGTTCATCTTTGTTACTTCAATCCCTGTGAGTCCGCGAAGGGTCTGATTTGCTCTGTCGAGCGCGCTCTGTACCGCGTCATCCCAAGATTTCTCCGACGAACCTATAATCTCTGTTATCCTTGCTACAGCCATTTTACTAACCTCCTAGAGTAGAATTTGTCGCTTTGTTATTAATATAATAATATCCTCTCAGCAAAGTCAAGGTAATAATGTTTGAAAATATCTGATTTTATTACACAAAATCTATAATCATGATATAATCAATATCCGAATAAAAAATAACCCAACAAAATGATGCAATTTGAATTGCTAGGAGGAACCCAATGCCTATAGATTTTGAACTCACGGATGAACAACAAATGTTCAAGGACACCATTAGGGACTTTGGTGAAAACGAGATAACACCCCTTGTGGAGGATGCTGAAAATAACGAGAAGTTTCCGGTAGAGCTCTTTCCCAAGCTCGGAGAGATGGGCTTTCTAGGGATCGCATTCCCGGAGGAATATGGCGGGGTCGATCTGGATAAAATAACAGAATGTATATTCGCTGAGGAGATGGGACGTATAAACGCCGGGATCGCGATGTGCGTCAACGCGCATACGAGCCTTTCGATGGTGCCGATTTTAAAATTCGGTAACGATGCTCAAAAAGAGAAATACTTGTTGCCCGGAATTGAAGGCAAGATCATAGGCGCCTTAGGTCTTACAGAGCCTGATGCTGGTTCTGACGCCAGGAGCATTCGGGCTACCGCGGTTAAGAAAGGCGACAAGTACATTATTAACGGTACAAAGACATGGATTACAAACGGGACAATGTGTGATTATGTGATCGTTGCAGCGTATACCGATAAATCAAAAAAAGGCACGGGTATTAGCCTCTTTGTTATTGACGCTGACGCTCCGGGCTTTACTGAAAAAAATAAGATTCATAAGTTGGGCCACCGTTCTGCGGATACGGCGGAGCTTGTTTTTGTAAATTGCGAAATTCCGGAGGAAAACTTGCTTGTGGGTGAAGGCGGGTTTACCGGCGCTATGGCAACTTTGCTGGGAGCGCGTATTACGCACGCCGCGAAATCAGTAGGACTTGCGCAGGCCGCTTTTGAGTTTGCTCTTAATTATTCAAAAGAGCGTGAGGCCTTTGGACGTCCGATTTCCAAGTTTCAGGCTATCAGCTTTAAACTTGCGCAGATGGCTGTGAAGATAGAGACGGCTAGACTCCTGGTCTACAAAGCAGCGTGGCTTTACAGTAACGATAAAAAAGCCCTTAAGGAAGCCTCGATGGCCAAGCTATATGCGGCTGATGTTGTTCAGGATGTTTGCACGGAGGCTGTGCAGGTCTTGGGCGGATATGGATACGGTGTAGAGTTCCCGGTTGAAAGATATTACAGAGATGCAAAGCTTGCCTCTATTACAGAGGGGACCTCAGAGATTCAGCACGTTGTTATAGCGCGTGAATTAGGGATATAGCTTAAAACCAGCTAACTAAAAACAATCTTTTAATTTAATCAAATGAATATAAAAAAACGGGGTTGCATCAGAAGATGCTTCCCCGTATTTTTTTGTCTGTTTTAAAGATCCAAACTCTCAGATTCGGTAATTATGTCCAAGAAGCAGTCATGTCAGTTGACTCAGGGTCTCTTGACTTGAGCCACTTGGATGAATCATAATGAGCAGCCGCATAGCAAATTATAGCTGTTGTAGCTATAAGCTGTTCAGGCGTTGTTTTAGTTATATCCGCTCTTTTTTGGATAATCGCTAAAATTGGATCTGGAATGTTAATTGTTACTTCTGCCATTTTTAGAACCTCCTTATTTTAACTGTTTTAGTCAGTGTCGCCGATACCTTTGTCTGCCCTGTACTTATCAAGAACTTCTCTCTTAACAGTAGGTACAAGGGTGAAGTCGCTCTCTGGTGCGCCTGCAGCAGATGCCGCAACTTCTTCTGGGGAAAGTGGTTCGGGTTTGGTATCAACAGCATTGACAGGATCATTTAGCTGTGAAGGGCCAAGTTTCCAATCTGTAAGAGCGTCGTCTCCAAGACCAAATCTCTTTGTGAGCTTGTTGATCTCTTCGAGTCTTCCAGGTGTTGGTCCCGGCTCTTGTATCATCTTGAGTTCTTTTAGGAGCTCAACTGTAGCAGCGTCTCTTTTAAAAGGCTGTCCTACTTTGCCTTTGAAGAACATGGTTTCAAAAGGAGGTCTTCCTCTTGTTCCTCCACCGTCAAGATTTTCTGAAGGATAACCTACGGTCATAAGCCAGCAGAATACATATGAAGGCGGTAAATTAAATTTATCCTTAACATTTCTTCTTGCTCCGCCGCTCGCGCCGTTTAGGCAGCATCCTAGTCCTAAGGAAGTTGCGGTAAGGATTGAGTTTTGAATAGAGTTGCCCAAGTCAATGCAGGCAAGTCTATGAAGAATAAAGTCAGGTAAAATCGCAGGAAGTGGGAAAAGTCTGTTTACGCGCTCATATTCCCAACCGTGAGCTTTGTCTAAAGCACCCGTTCTCATAAGATCGTGTAACTGCTGTCCCTGCACGTCATATGCTGATAAATCATAGCACCAGAAAATAAGAATCGGAGCCATCTGTGTTGTAATCTGACTCCAGTCAGAAATAAACTCCCAAATCTCAGGGTCTTCATCTCTATAAACAACAATCGCTCTTTGCCCGTTAAAGTTACCCGCAGATGGGGCAATTCTTGAAGCTTCAAGCATAGCCTGTACTTTCCATCTCTCGACAGGCTTATTTGGTTCGTACCACCTAATGGATCTCCTCAAACCGATAGAATCAAACGTATCAAGCGGTTTTACTTCGCTAGCTTGAGGAAGACCGTCTACAATTAGTTCACTCATTTTGGCCTCCTATATCATGATTTTTTCTAACCAGACAATCATGGATAATATTGTTTTAAGACAAAAAAGTCAAGTGATTTCTGCAATAAAGGGGGATTTCCGTCAAAGCAAAAACCCTATGGGGAATTAGTTCTATTTGAGCTCTAATAATCAAAACAAGAATTTGCCGTTTTAACTATCTATTTTGAAACCCTAAAACATGTTGAAATTGCAATTAAAATAGTTGGGAACTAGAACAAAGTACTGAAGTCGCTAAGGTGATATAGCCTTCTTCCTGTTTTAAGAAATTTCCAATAAGCCTCTTTAGTAGGTAGAGAATAGTATTTTGATTGAGAAGTATCGTTAATTGTCGATTGTTTGTTGATAATTTTCTCGATTGAATTGAGAAAAAGTTTGGCGCATTCTTGAGAAAGACTGATGAAAACGGCCATTGCAGTGTCAGAGTTGTTTATCTTAACAGTTCTTTGAGCGATTATTTTCCCCGTATCTATACCTTCATCAATCTCGTGGATTGTTACACCGGATTCTCTTTCGTTATTTACAAGGACCCAAAAATAATTGTTAAGTCCCCTGTACTTTTGCGTCAAAGACGAATGCACATTAACAGTGTTTAATTTGGATATGTTGAATATTTTACTCTCAAGTATTTGATTAAAATAGCAAGATACTATTATGTCCGGTTCAATTGACTTTATCTCATTGCAAGTTCTATCCGAATTAATATCTGTAGTTCTGATCAGGGGGATATTATATTTTTTGCAAATCTGTTTTAACGAAAGAAATTTTTGATCAATCCCAAAAAAAGAGAGAAAAGTCGATATATTGCATCCGATCTGCATATAGATGAACATAAGTGTTATTTGAATAAACAAGCTAATTCCCATTATTCTAATACGTTTGATGAAATTATGCAGATTGTTATTTCTCGAAAAGATTGTGTCAGACTGTACAATCGCCTTGATGTTAATGCCCCGTTCTATGAGGTTATTAATGAATACTAATGAACCTATATGATGTCTTGTTAATAAAACTATAATTCCGGGATTATTTTTCATGTTTTGAGTAAGTTTTTGCATTCGTCATAAAATAGAAGAAATGTTCTACTAAGAAGCTGTCCTAAATAATTACTCTCAAATTACCCAATAGCTATAAATTATTCAATATTTAGGTCTTGAAATCCGTAACATTAATCACTATTTTAAACTTATATAGTTTTTCAGGAGGTATAAGACAATGAAATTTGATAAATTGACGATAAAAGCACAAGAAGCGTTGGCGGAGGCACAATCTTTAGCACAGGAGAACAACAATCAAGTTGTAGATATTCCACATGTTCTGATCTCACTTCTCGCCGAAGACGGTATTCCCGGACAAGTAATCGCAAAGCTCGGGATTAATTTAAATGTAGTCCGGGGTTTGGCGCAGGATGAAATAAACAAACTACCCAAGGTGCAAGGCGACACGGATGAGATATATCTTAGCCGTGAGCTTAGTAAAGCGTTTAAAACAGCTGAGAAGGAAGCAAAATCCTTAGGCGATGAGTATCTAAGCACCGAACACTTGCTTTTAGGAATCGTGCAGGATTCATCGGGCGGCTTAAAGAGCGAGCTCAAACGACTGGGTATTACCAGGGACAGCATAATAAAAGTATTAAAAGACGTTCGGGGGAATCAGAATGTAACATCTCAGTCCCCAGAGGATACAATGCAGTCCCTTAATAAATACGGGAAGGACTTCACCGAGCTTGCGCGCCAGGGGAAGATTGACCCAGTTATTGGACGTGACGATGAGATTCGCCGCGTCATACAGGTGCTGTCGAGACGAACAAAAAATAATCCGGTTCTAATTGGAGAGCCGGGAGTGGGTAAGACCGCGATTGCTGAAGGGCTTGCTCAGAGAATCGTAAACGGCGACGTTCCCGATGGGCTTAAGAACAAGAAGCTCATTGCACTTGATATTGGAGCACTTGTTGCCGGCGCTAAATATAGAGGACAGTTTGAAGAGCGCTTAAAGGCGGTCCTTAAAGAAGTAACCGACTCGGACGGTCAGATAATTCTCTTTATAGATGAGATACACACAGTGGTTGGAGCGGGCGCCACGGAAGGCGCTATGGATGCGTCTAATATGTTAAAACCTGCCCTTGCTCGTGGAGAGCTTCACTGTATCGGAGCCACTACGCTTGATGAATTCAGAAAGTACATTGAAAAAGACGCGGCATTAGAGAGGCGTTTTCAGCAGGTCTTTGTAGACGAGCCTTCGGTTGAGGAAACAATTTCAATCCTTCGCGGACTTAAAGAAAAGTACGAAGTCCATCACGGTGTAAAAATAAAAGATGAAGCGATTATCGCAGCCGGTGTTCTATCAAACAGATACATCACCGGGAGGTTTTTGCCGGACAAAGCTGTCGACCTTATTGATGAGGCTGCCGCGAGGCTTAAGATGGAGATTGATTCCATGCCTACTGAAATTGATGAGATTGAGAGGCGCATTATGCAGCTTGAGATCGAGAGGGAAGCTCTTAAAAAAGAAAAGGACGACGCTTCCAAGGAAAAGCTTACCGGTATTGAGCGGAACATAGCTAACCTTAAGGAAGAGTCGGACACATTAAAAACACATTGGAAGCGTGAAAAGGAGCATATCACGCAAATACGCAGCGCTAAGGAAGAGATAGATCATCTCCGCTCTGATGCCGAGAAGGCGCAGCGTGAGGGCGATCTTTCAACAGCGTCTGAGTTGTTATACGGTACGCTGCCTGATCTCAATGAAAAAGTTGAGAAGCTAAGTAAAGAGCTTGCGGAAATACAGAAAGATAAAAAGATGTTAAAGGAAGAGGTCGATGCCGACGACATAGCGGCGATTGTGGCCCAGTGGACGGGAGTTCCTGTGTCCAGACTCCTTGAGGGCGAAGTCGAGAAACTTATCCATATGGAGGACAGGCTTCATGTGCGCGTAATCGGGCAGGACGAGCCTATAACCGCGGTGTCTAACGCTCTTAGGCGTTCGCGCGCGGGATTGTCGGATCCAAACAGACCGATCGGATCATTCTTGTTCCTTGGACCTACGGGTGTGGGTAAAACGGAGCTTGCCAGAGCGCTTGCGGAATTCATGTTTGACGACGAGCACGCCATGGTGCGGATCGATATGAGTGAGTATATGGAGAAGCATACCGTGTCACGCCTGGTCGGCGCGCCTCCGGGGTATATCGGATACGAGGAAGGGGGACAGCTATCAGAAGCCGTAAGAAGGCGGCCCTACTCTGTCGTTCTTTTTGATGAGATAGAGAAAGCCCATTCTGACGTATTCAATGTGCTGCTCCAGATATTGGATGACGGGCGTCTGACGGACGGTCAGGGGCGAACTGTGGATTTTAAGAACGTGATTATCATTATGACCTCAAACCTCGGAAGCGAGTACATTCAGGAGTATGTAGACAGACCTGAGACTATGGCTGAGAGGGTTATGGAGGTCGTAAG
>JAJCZT010000099.1 GCA_029262255.1 Deltaproteobacteria bacterium | reverse complement strand
GGGGAATCAATATCTTTCTGCTCATTAAGATGCCAGTCATAACCAAGGTAGCCGATCTTGAGTTTATTGCTCATTAAATACTCTTTTGTTTGTTGTGACTCTAAATAGTCCGAGGCGAAATTTAGAACCGCGTTTTCCTTGAGGCTGTAACTATTAAAAAGTTTGCTGCCGCCATAATTGGCAATGAAGTCATCTCCAAACCATTTGAAAATCTTTGAGAATTTTACTTCGCCCCTTTGCTCGTTTACATAAACGCCCTTGTCCGGATTGTTTACAAAACTTGCTGAAGCATAAGCCAATTGCTCTTCAAGTTTATCGGCAGTATAAGCTTCGTTGCTTAAATCCGGGCACGATACGGAAGCACAGTTAATGGCCATATGAATCCTGGGCTCGTTAAATTTCTTTCTCAGTATTTGATGCTCAATCTCATCAAGAGTAACCATCCTTCCCGCTGCTCTGAATTGAAGCTTGGTCCATACGCCTTTTATTTGCAAGATGCTGTTAGAGGGGGCGTAGAAGATACCGACCAGCGAGAAACTTCTTTTTATCGGATAATGATCGATTATCGCCTTAATCGTAAAGGCGTTATAAGCGTTGATCCAAAACGCGAGCTTTTGCTCCTCTCTCCAGCTCTCAAAATCATTCTCGCTCACCGATCCGAGCGCTCTAAGGAATGTTTCGAACTCCGCCATTGAACTTATAAAGCCTTCGTAATTTACCCTGGCATCTTTTACATACCGGTTTAAAAGTGAATTGTATGTGGCGTACGAGTGGTCAAAATTATCTGATTTCACTTCTTCCAGTCCATAAGAAATAATTGTAAAAGAGTTTTGAGCCGGTTGAATGAACAGGGATACTAAAAACACAGCTAAAATTGCTATCAACCCGATCCTGTTTGCACGCTGCTTCATTTTTTCCTCTTATCATTTTGAATATCAAAAACATGTATCGTTCTATTTGAAATGTACGCAGTATATGATGAGCCGGTTCTTAAAAAGATTCGTCCAGCCGGCTTATCTGCTCTGCGGTTAGGCGCCAGCCCGAAGATTTGCAGTTCTCAATTGTCCTCTCTACGCTGTTTGATTTGGGTATTGCAACAACATTCTTTCTCGACGTGCACCAGTTAATAGCTATCTGTCCCATGGTTTTCCCCGTCTCTTGAGAAATCTCGTCTAAGGTTCTCATCCTATTACTATTAATAAGTCCTGGCTTCTTTGCTAAATTTCCGTCATCAAGCGGTGTGTAGGCAAAAATTGTTATATCCCTCTCCTCACAATATGGGAGCAGGTCTCGCTCTATACTCCTATCATTTAAGTTGTAGCGGACCTGGTTAGAGACTATCGGATAGTTGTTCAGAAAAGACTGGGCTTCCTCCATCTCGTCTATATCAAAATTGCTCACTCCGATAAATCTCGCAAGCCCCCTATCGACCAGCTCTCCCATTGCCCGCATGGTTTCCCTTATGGGATAAGTATAGTTAGGCCAGTGGATTTGATAGAGGTCGATATAGTCTGTCCCCAATTTATACAGACTTTCTTCTGCGGATTGAAGGAGGTCGTCGTATGCCAGGTGTCTGCCGGAGACCTTGGTAGCGATAAAAACTTTTTCTCGAACCCCACTAACAGCTTCCCCGACTACATCTTCCGTATAGTATCCCTCAGCAGTGTCTATAAGCGTAGCGCCCAGCTCTATCCCCTTTCTAAGAGGCTCGACTCCGCCCTTATACCTCCAGGTGCCAAGCCCGATCTCCGCTATCTTAACCCCGGTTCTGCCAAGTTCCTTTAATTCCATGAGATATTTTCCCTTACTTCTAATTATAGCAAAAGTGCGCGGGATAACATAAAACATATATAAAATTTTGTTGTGTTCTTGAGTTCTTTTCGATTATTATTAATAATCTGAAAGCATTAAAGGAGGAATTATGAAACTTGCAACTCATTGCTTGGCAATATTCTTTCTAGTTTGCGCCTTAAGTCTGATAAGCCAGAACGCATATGCAGAGGATGTTTCCGGGAGCTCTGATCACGTAATGGTTTCGAGATACGAAGGCTCATCAATTATAGACTACGACTTCAGGGAATTTGACGAGTACGAGATTCTTCTGGGTAAAGTTGTACACGCCTCCGGCGAGCCGGATAACCGTAAGGTTGAAAGCAGCGAAATACTTGAGGGCAAGGTAACAAAAATTTCTTATTACCTGCCAGAGGACCGCTCTACATTGGAAGTGTTTAGGAACTATGAGGATGCTCTTAAAGCCGCGGGTTTTGAAATACTTTTTACATGCAGTAAAAATGAGTGCGGAGGTAGACCTTTTAATCATAAAGTGGTCAAATACAGCGGCGGGTTTGCCGATAATTATTCAGAGCAGAGGTTTCTGGCGGCCAAGCTTCCCCGCGATGAAGGGGATGTCTATGTTTCTCTGTACATTGTTAAGAACACATCAGGCGGAGGCCCCGACAGGAATCATATATACACTCAGGTTGATGTAATTGAGGTTGCCCCGATGCAGGAGGCTATGGTGACAGTGGATGCGGACGCTATGGCGGAGGAAATATTTGAAACCGGTAGTGTATCGATCTACGGCATTCTTTTTGATTTTGATAAGGCCGATATTAAGCCCCAATCGGCAGCCACCATCAAAGAGATAGCGGTGCTCCTTAACAACAATCCGAATCTTAAGCTTTTTATTGTCGGGCACACGGACAACAAAGGGAGTCTGGACTATAATATGAA